>JBAVDD010000181.1:0-34619 GCA_049587035.1 Acidobacteriaceae bacterium
GGGGACCGTACTGCTGGACACCCGCGGTATGCAAGCGCCAGTGGCAGGCAGTGCACTGTGGAGTGGGCCATCGGCGCCGCATACGCTGGAGAACGTGGGCGACGGAGATCTACATGTTCTCAGCGTGGAGTTGAAGAGCCCCGAGCCGGGTTTAGGAAGGTGAGACGTTGTCTTCGTCGGCGGAGACTACGGTGCCCTGGTGGTAGAGGATGCACCAGCCTTTGGGGGTGGATTGCCAGAGGGTGCTGCGGCGGGTTAGGCGGTCGGATTGGCGGAGGGAGTAGGTGAGGAGGTAGGTGTCGGGGCTTAGGCGGCGGAGGGCCTGGCCGGAGATGCGCCAGCGGGCGGTGGCGGCGTCGATGGGTGGGTTTTCGGCTAGCATCTGGAGGATGAAGGCGCGGCCGTAGCGGCGGCCGGAGGCTCCTACTTCCCAGTAGTCGGGGGCCATGAGGCGGTCGAAGTCTTCGAGGGTAGAGGCGTGGTGCGGGCGGTGGAAGATGGGCTCGAAGGGGATTAGTTCGTCGAGGATGTGGAGTAGAGCGGGGTCTGTTGTGTAGAAGGGTGTGACGCGAGCCATAGGGAGATTGTAGGGCGATTGTCTGTTGCCAGACCGGCGGATACAATTCGAGGCGCTTCCAAACAACAAAAGGAGCTTGTGATGAAAGATCGTTTGAATCTTGTGGCAGTTGTCGGGCTTGTTCTGGGTGCGGTGTTGGGGATGGCGGGAACGATGGTGCAGGATCCGCATGTGCGGGCTTGTTGCTGGGCAATTGACGCGGTTGGTTTGGTGGTGGCGACGTCGTTGCTTGCGATGCGGTATTTCCGTAAAGGGAATGATGCGATTGCGGCGGGGTTTCTGGTGTATGCCATTGGCGAGAGCGTGATGCTTATAGGTACGCCGATGAGTCTGGCTGCGAGCGTGCCTTCGTTTGGAGCGGGGACGGCTTTGTGGGCAGCGGCTCTGCTGATGATCAGCGTTCCGAAAGGGTTTGCTGTTTGGGTTCGTGCGGTGGGCGTGGTGGCTGGTGTGCTGTTTGGAATTACTTCGGCGAGAATTTTTGCTGGGGTGGAGGTGCTGCCGACTGCTGCTCCGCTGCCGATGTATGCGTATCCGTTTTTGGTGCTGACGTTTGCTGGATGGATATGGACGCTGGTGAGGGCGGAGTGAGGCTGGCATCGGCGCGGTGATCGCAGGGCGGTAAACTGGGTAGATGGAATCGCGTGCGCTGTTTGGGATGGATCTGGCGGAGCTGACTGAGCTGATGACGGGGCTTGGGCAGAAGCCTTATCGCGCGCGGCAGGTGTTTGAGGCGCTTTATAAGCATCGGGTTTCTTTGCTGGATGAGGTGAGTACGCTGCCGCTGGCGCTGCGGGAGGAGCTGGCTGGGGCTGGATGGGTGGTGGGGTTGCCGGTGATGGCGCAGACTGCGGTGTCGGTGGATGGGACTGAGCGGTACTTGATGAGGATGGGGGATGGGGAGACCGTCGAGACCGTCTGGATGCCGGATGGGGATGGCGGTGAGCGGGGGGATGGGTCGGCTGCGGCTGACGAAGAGGCTGGGGAGGTGGAGACGGCGGAAGAGGCTGTCGCCGGGACAACTGCAGGTCTCTCCACTGCCCCTTCGGCAGGCTCAGGGTCCGGTCGAGATGACACATCTTTGCAGGATGCGGGCGAGAAGCAGGTCCTTCGCGATGCTCAGGATGACAATTCGATAAGTAGTGATGGCGGGTATTGGTCTCGGCGGGGGAAGGGGAGGGATCGGGCTAACTTTGGGGCGTTGGCGGAGAAGGGGTTTCGGCGGGCTACGATTTGTATTTCGAGCCAGGTGGGGTGTGCGGTTAATTGCCAGTTTTGTTTGACTGCGAAGTTGGGGATTCGGCGGAATTTGACTGCCGGGGAGATTGCCGGGCAGGTGGCGGCGGTGCTGAATCGGCATGGGATACAGATTGGGAAGGATCGCATCAACCTGGTGTTTATGGGGATGGGTGAGCCGTTTCTGAACTACGACGAGTTTATGAAGAGTGTGCGGTTGTTGGTGGAGGGAGTGGGGATTCCGGAGTCGCGGATGACGGTTTCTACTAGCGGGATACTGCCGGGGATTGAGGCGTTTGCTAAGGAGTCGGTGCGGCCTAAGCTGGCGTTGAGTTTGAATGCGAGTAATGACGGCGTGCGTGAAGAGATTATGCCGATTACTCGGAAGTGGAATATCGCCGCGCTGCTGGAGGCGGTGGGGAAGATTCCGCTGCGGACTCGGGAGTGGGTGACGTTTGAGTATGTGCTGCTGGGTGGGGTAAATGATCAGCCGGTGCATGCGCGTGAGGTGCTCGCGCTCCTTGCCGGGATGCGGGCGAAGGTGAATTTGATTGTTTGGAATCCGGGGCCGGGGATTGCGTATCATCAGCCTGCGCCGGAGGATGTGGCTGTGTTTCAGGGGATGTTGATTGATGGGGGGATTGCTACGTATATCCGGCGGCCGCGGGGTCGGGATATCTATGCGGCTTGCGGGCAGTTGAAGCGGACGGTGGCGGAGGATGCGGGATCACGAGAGCTGGTGACGATTGGGGTTTAACGATTCGTTAGTGTCGGCTGAAAGCTTTCGTTGGCAGTCTAGAAGATGAGGAATTTCTTCTTCCTGCGCGTTGTGTAAAGGGGTTCGTCACACAACATCATTGCTTTTGCGTGCGCTGTGACGTGTTGCATGTCGATGCGCGTAAATGGCTGGGTTGGTTCAGGTGGGAGACTTCCGCAGGTGCCTTCGGTTAGCTCGAAGTTTACGACGATCGGGCATTCGCGGGGTCCGCTGTATTTGTTTGCTTGCCAGTGGCGCACGAAATCCGCTGCCGACTTTTGGAGGAGCGGATTTCCGCTAAGCTTGCGGACATTTTCAACGGAGCCATTGATTCCAAATCGAACAAGCAGGATCACGGTGCCTGTGAGATGAGCAGCCTTAGCAATCGGTGGGTAGATAAGGCGGGTTGTCTCCGTCATGGAGCTTAAGCCACAGGGCGGTGGTTGGGCCTTGGCGGTCTGGATCGCGATCGCCAGTGCAACAATCGCTATGGTGGTCGGGCCGCACCGTGCAAATTTCGTTCGTCGAGGCATAGCGTGTTGCCCTTCTCGTTGGATGAAAGATCAGAGAGATGATATGCCTTTGAGGCGTTGCTGGAGGAGGGCTTTGGTTTGGGGCCAGTCTTCGCGGATGATGCTGAACCAGACGCTGTCGCGGTGGGTGCCGTCGGGCATTTGGTAGTGGTGGCGGAAGGTGCCTTCGTAGATGGCTCCTATGGCCTTCATGGCGTTTTGGGATTGAAGGTTTTCGTGGTGGGTCTTTAGAGCTACGCGGTTGAGGTTCAGGGTTTCGAAGGCGTAGGTGAGCTGTAAGAGTTTGGCTTCGGCGTTGATGAGGGTGCCGCGCGCGGGGGCGGCTAGCCAGGTGTGGCCTAGTTCGGTGGTGCGGTGGGTTAGGTCGAGGTCTATGAAACGGGTGGAACCTACTAGCTGGTCGGGGGTGGTGTTGGTGGATTTTTTGATGGTGACCCAGGTGAGGGTGTTGGGGGTGGCGAGGGCGGTGTCGGCCCAGGTGCGGAGGTGTTGCGGGGTTTGGACGTTAGTGAGCATGTAGCGCCAGATGGAGGGGGCGAAGGCTACGGCTTCGAGGGCGGGGAGGTGCGCGAGAGTGAGGGGTTCGAGGCGGACGTGGGCGCCTTCCAGGGTGGGGGGTTGCATGAGATAGCGTAGCTCGGATTCGTACTATTTCGGAGCGGGGCTGTGCGTGGGGACGCGTTGGCTGAAGAGGAAGCCTGAGCCGTTGTAACCTCCGCGCTCGCCGCAGGAGATGTTTTTGCAGGCATTGTCATTGAGGTCGCGGAGGTCGATGCCCTTGCTGGTGGGAACGATGGCGAGGTGGCAGACGGGTTCGTTGGGAGCGATGTTGGAGGGGGCGGCGTCGAAGACGAAGCTGCCGTCTTTGCGGTAGAGCGCGCCGCCGGAGAGATCGCAGGTGTGGCCGTTGTAGAACTCCAGGTGGAGGCTGAAGTGAATGGAGGCGCGGCCTATGGGGGTGATGGTGAGGGCGTCGGTGGAGCGATAGTTGTCGCCCTCGACATCGCCGTTGGCGAAGCTGTGGCGATAGCGGCCAGCAATTTTTTGGGCCAGCGTTGAGGCTGTGGCGGGGTCGCCGCGCTGAGTGTAGCCGTCGATGAAGGAGCTCTGCTTTGCGTTCATCTGGGCCAGGTCGGAGGTGAAGCGAGTGCGTAGACAGGTGGCGGGGTTGGGTGCGCTGTTGCAGTGCGCGATGAGGGCGGCGTCGGTCTGGTTGGCGAGCTCGAAGGTGGAGGTGTCTTTGGGCACGGGGGCAAGTGGGTAGGCGGAGTAGAGGAAGAGCCACTGCTTTTCGAGGGCGGCTAGAGTGGGGTCGGTGCAGGTGGCCTGGCGGGCGGGGGCGTTGGTGAAGCACTGATCGCTGAACCAGCCGGTGTAGGGCGTGGTGGAGCGCTGCGGGTAGGTATGGGCGAAGGTGACGGCCGCGCTGGTGCAGTAGTAGGAGGTGCAGGTGTCGCCGGTGGCGGTGATGGTGATGCCGGGATGGTTGGGGTCGCGGTGGAGGTGAAGGTTGCAGGTTTGGGCGGCGGACTCGCCGGGGAGCGCGGCGGTGGCTTCGGTGGGTGAGTCGACGGTGAGGCTGGCTTTACTGGCGGTGTCGCAGTGGCCGGAGGCGTTGCGGGCAGAGACCGAGAAGGAGCAGGTGCTGCCGGTGCAGTCGGAGATGGTAAGGCGCTGGCCGATAGAGCCGGAAGGGTCGGAGAAGGCGCCCCACTCGCCTTGCCAGGGGGATTGCTGGGCGTGGCAGAGGGCGGTGGCGCAGAGGAGAAGGAGCGGGGCGAGGTGTCGGCGCATGGTGTGTCCTGATGTCGGCGCATGGTGTGTCCTGATTGGAGAGGACTATGAACTTCGAGCTTCGGTGCGGGTTAGGGGCGCCAGGGGCGTTCCTTTTTCTGGGGCGCTGGCTTTGATCTGCTGCTGTTGGCTGAGGCTGCTAGCAGGAGTGAGGCTCCGCTTAGGCCTAGGACTACGAAGCCGCTGGACCACTCGTCGCCGTTGTGGAGGGCGTGGAAGATGCGGGGGATGTGGAGAATTACTAGCCAGCCGAAGAAGAGGAGGAAGAGGCCATAGGCGGCGTACTTGTCTTCAATGGTGGTGGCGATGGAGAGGCCAGCGGCGATGAGGGCGAAGCCGGTGATGATGACCCAGAGGTGATGGTAGGGGATCCAGTGAGGAACCAGGGTGGCGACGTAGCGCACGTAGAGGAAGTGCTGCAGGCCGAAGATGACCATGGCGAAGGCGAAAAAGATGCGGCCGGGCATGAGGGAGTATCTGGAACCTGAGGAGAGGCCGTGCAGGATGAGCGCGCTGGCGGCGAAGGCGAGGCATTCGAGGAAGAGGGTACGGCCGTCGCCGTCGCGGATGATGTAGTTGATGTGCTGGAGGTAGAGGCCGGAGGCGACGAGGAGAACGAGGCTTAGAGGTAGGCTGACCGCTATGGTTCGCCAAGTGGTTAGGAGAGCGATGCCGGCGGCGATGAAGATGGCTGCGAGGGCGTAGGAGAGGACGTGATTGTGGGGTAGCCAGACGGGGCAGAGGGGAAGGCCGCGGCGGAGGTGTCCGTAGATGGCGTACTGCAGGCCGAAGCCGAGGATGGCGAGGGCGTAGAGGACGCGGCCCAGGGTGGTTAGCGGGGATACGGAGGATTTAGGCATCGGGTTGGAAAGCTCCGGGCGTTTTGGTGGTGCGAGCCTGGGGTGGGGTCCTTCGACTACGCGCTTTGCGCTCCGCTCAGGATGACAGATTTTGTGGCGAGGCGAAAGAAAGCAGGTCCTTCGCGGTGCTCAGGATGACAATGTGAACGGCGGTACTCAGGATGAGATTACTGACATTTGAGGATGCAGGCGTATTAGGAGGACACGGCGGCGGAGGTTTGCAGGGCTAGTTGCAAGACGGTTTCTGCCAGCACGTCGTAGCTGTGGCGGAGAACATCGCCTTCGTGGACGAAGTTGCCGGTGATGGGCTCTACGCCGAAGGAACGGATGCGTTCGAGATCAGGCTCGATGGGGGACTGGCCTTCGCGCGCGTATCTGTCCAGGGTTTGCGGACGGATGGGAGCGGTGTTGATGAGGGCGTAGTCGAAGATGCGGGCGCCGGCGTGATCGAGGATCTTTTCGATGTGCTGGGAGGCGGAGAGGCCAAGGCTCTCGTTGGCCTGGGTCATTAGGTTGCAGATGTAGACGCGGGTGGCGCTGCTGCGGGCGATGGCTTCAGGAACGCCGCGTACGAGGAGGTTGGTGATGAGCGAGGTGTAGAGGGAGCCGGGGCCGAGGGTGATTAGGTCGGCAGAGGCGATGGCGTCGAGGGCCTCGGGCAACGGGGCGGCGTCGGCGGGGGAGAGCATGAGCTCGGTGATGGAGCGCTGGGAGGCGGTGATGCTGGTTTCGCCGTGGACGGTGGAGCCGTCGTCCATGCGGGCGGAGATGGTGGCGTTGGCGGTGGTGCAGGGGTAGATGCGGCCGCGGGTGGCGAGGATCTGAGAGCTGGTCTGGACGGCCTGGGCGAAGTCTCCGGTGATGCCGGTGAGGGCGGCGAGGAAGAGATTGCCGAAGCTGTGGCCTTCGAGATCGCCGGTGGAGAAGCGGTATTGGAAGAGGCGTGAGAGGAGGGCTTCGTCCTGCGAGAGGGCGACGAGGCAGTTGCGGATGTCGCCGGGGGGAAGCATGTGGAGGTCTTCGCGGAGACGGCCGGAGGAACCGCCGTCGTCGGTGACGGTGACGATTGCGGAGAGTTCGCGGATGAGTGTGGGTAAGGGCTTGTGGGTGGGGTCAGTGGGCGCGGACGAGCCGGGCGCAACGAAGGCTTTGAGTCCGCGCAGGAGCGTGGAGAGACCGGTTCCGCCGCCGATGGCGACGACTCGAAGCTGGCGGGCTTGGGTGGTCATGCGCAGCTAACAGTGTATTCGGACGCTGGAGGGGCGTGAGGCGTTAGCTGGATGACTGGATGCAAGGAGTAAATACCTGCCGGAGGGGAAGAGAACGGAGGCCGGTGCTCAGGCCTCAGGGTAGAGGAGTTCGGTGAAGCGGGGGTCTTCGGATACGCCGTCGAAGTCGGAGTCGAGGCGGGCCTGGAAGCGGTTCTGCTGGTTGAGGCGGATGGCCTCGGTGAGGTGATCGATGCAGCCGTCGTGGTCACCGGTGAGGCTGGCGAGGAGAGCGAGGCCGTAGAAGGCGTAGTCGGCCGACTTCTCCTCGAGGATGATTTCCTGGAGGTGTTGGCGCGCGTCCTCGTAGTTGCCCTGGTTGAGCAGGGAGATGGCGTAGTCGTAGCGCTCTTCATGGGTCTGGAAGTCGGTGGTGCCTTTGTCAATCTGGGCGACGCACGCGGAGATGTACATGCGGATGCGGTCGGCGAGATCCTGCGGCGCGGACTCGAGCATCTTGGCGAAGGCCTCATGGGCCTTCTCGTACTTGCCGGCCTGCATGAGTTTGAGCGCGCTCTCGTAGAGCGTGAGGGTTGATTTGCGGGCCACGTCATTGGCGTGCTGTGCGTTCCCGGCGAGGGTACGCGGGGCCCTGGGGTGTTTGGAGTCGGAGGTCGATGTTGCCGGCTTCATTGCCATGATCTTCTCGGGTAAACAGCTTGGGGCTACAGATAAAGTGTTGCGATGGTACTGGGGTTATACGGGGCGATGCGGTTTACGGTCAACTGAGAGTGTACCGGATACATGGTCAGACTGGGGAGCGCGTGTAAAGAACGGGGTTGAGGGTGGGGTCGTTGTACATCTTGAGTTGGCGATAGAGCTTGAATCGACGGCCACCGGCGAGGACTTCGATCCATAGGGCGTCGAGACATGCAGCCAGGTCAGTACGCTGTTCGTTCAACACGGAAAGACGCGATTGGTTGCGGTGCTGGTGCTCGGGGGTGGAGCGGTGGAGCTGTTCTTCGGTGTGGAAGATTTTGAGCGCGAGGATGGAGAGGCGGTCGATGATGAGGCCGGGAGACTCGGAGTTCAGGGGTGCAGAGGGATTGTCTGGCGCTAGCTCAAGGAGGGCGAGATCGATCTGTTCGGCGAGGTCGTTGCGGCGCTGGTTGAGGCGATCGATGTCGTGTTTGACCTCGACGATGGTGTGGTCGGAGGCGTTGAGATCGCGGGCCTGGTCTTCGCGATGCCAGAGGTCGTAGTTGGCTTGGTGCTGGTCGAGGACTAGCTTGGCGAATGGGGATGATGGGGCTGGGGCGGGTGAAGAGGCGTCGTGACCGTGCGTGGTGGATTGATCGTGTAGGGCGACGATGTGCGAGGCGCTGAGCATAGCGAGGTGATAGCCAAGCATAACGGAGGCGCGGCAAGGATGGTAGTGGTGAGACGCATTGGATTGTGAATGGTGTAGGTGCGAGGCGGGATGCGACACTGGAGGCATGGGAAAGACAAAGACGCGGAGGGTGCTGATATATCGCCTGGGTAGCCTTGGCGACATGCTGGTCGCGCTGCCGGCGCTGCACGTGGTGGCCAGAGCTTTTCCTGACGCGGAGCGGCGGATGCTTACCAATTTTCCGGTGAGTACGAAGGCTCCTGCAGCGGCGGAGATCCTGGAAGGCACTGGGCTGGTGCAGGGTTATCTGCGCTATGCGGTAGGTACGCGGAGCGCGCGGGAGCTGCTGGGGTTGTGGTGGACGATTGTGCGCTGGCGGCCGCAGGTGCTGGTATATCTGGCGGGCGCACGCGGGGTGAAGACGGCGCAGCGCGATGAGTTGTTCTTCAGGATTTGCGGTTTGCGGCGGATTGTGGGCGTTCCGCTGACGGAGGGGATGCAGCGAAACTTCTATGGCGCGGCAACGGGTGGTAAAGATCATGCGATGGGGGCTGGGAATTTGGAGCCAGAGGCTGGGCGGCTGGCGCGTTGCATCGGGGAGCTGAGTGCGGCGGCGGACATTGCGGACCCTGGTCGTCTGCGGGATGCGGCGAGCTGGAGTTTGCACTTGAGCGAGGCGGAACACGAAAGAGCGGCGCGAGCGATTGCGACAGTGGCTGGTGAGGCAGCGCTGGGGATGGAATCGATTGCGGTGTGCGTGGGGACGAAGGTGCAGGCGAAGGATTGGGGTAGGGAAAATTGGCGAGCGCTGCTGGGCCGTATCGCAGCGGAGTTGCCGGGGAGGGCGCTGTTGCTTGCAGGTGCTGCAGAGGAGAGTGAAGCGAGTGAGTTTGCGGCGGAGGGTTGGAGAGCTAATGGCGGCGGAGTGGTGGTGAATCTTTGTGGAAAGCTGACGCCGCGGGAGAGTGCTGCTGCGATTGCAAAGGCGACGTTGTTTGTGGGCCATGACAGCGGGCCGATGCATCTGGCGGCGGCGGTGGAAACGCCGGTGGTGGCGATCTTTGCGGCACGGAATATACCGAGGCAGTGGTTTCCATTTGGGAAGCAGCATCGCGTGATATATCACCGGGTGGAGTGCTGGGGGTGCGGGTTGGAGACTTGTATCGAACAGCAGAAGAAGTGCCTGACGTCGATTACGGTGGACGAGGTGATGGAGGCGGTAAGGCAGGAACTGGGGGAAGCGGTAGTGCGATGATAGTGGGGGAGAACTAAGACGAACATGCTGCCGGAGACACATGCGGTTCTGGGATTGCTGGAAGGTGGGTTTGGAAACCTGAAGGTGCTGGTGGTTGGGGACTTGATGCTCGACCGGTACATTCTGGGTGAGGTGGAGAGGATTTCGCCAGAGGCTCCGGTGCCGGTGTTGCGCCATGCGCAGCACTACGAGCGCGCGGGCGGTGCGGCGAATGTTGCGATGAACCTGGCGGGGCTGGGTTGCCAGGCGGTGCTGGCGGGGTTCTGGGGCGAGGACAAGGACAAGGACGAACTGGCGGCGTTGTTGGAAGCTGCAGGGATCGACACGGTGGGAGTGGTGACGACGGCGCTGCCTACGATCTCGAAGACACGCATTGTGGGTCGGCAGCAGCAGTTGCTGCGGCTGGATATTGAAAGCAAGGACACGCCGGGCGCAGAGGAGCAGCAGCGGCTGCGGGAGCGCGCGGAGCAGCTGGTGAGCAAGGTGCACGCGGTGGTGCTGTCGGACTATGCGAAGGGCGCGCTTACGGCGGAGCTTTGCGCTGCTGTGATTGCTGCGGCGAAAGCGGCGGCGGTTCCGGTGTTGGCGGACCCGAAGACGCCGGACTTTGGCAAGTACTCCGGGGCGACGATGGTGTGCCCGAATCTGCAGGAGCTGGCAGCGGCGACGGGCGTGGCGATGCATCTACAGAAGGCACTGCTGGAGGCGGGTGAGGCGCAGCGCGAGAAGCATGGGTTGAAGTATCTGACTGTGACGATGAGCGAGAAGGGGATTCGCGTGTTGTGGGAGGGAGGCGAATACCATTCGCCGGCACGGGCGCGAGAGGTGTTTGATGTGTCAGGCGCGGGCGATACGGTGATTGCCACGCTGGCGGCTGCGTTGGCGGGTGGATTGCAGATTCAGACTGCAGTGGAGCTGGCGAACCTGGCGGCGGGGATTGTGGTGGGGAAGATGGGAACGGTGCCGATTGCGCAGCATGAACTGGTGGCTGCGCTGACGCCTTCGAGCGGGGTTCGCGGCGAAGAGAAGGTGTTGGACGGAGAGCGGCTGGCCAAACGGGTTGCCGAGTGGAGAGCGGCGGGCGAGACGATTGTGTTCACCAACGGTTGCTTTGATCTGCTGCACGTGGGGCATGTGACGCTGCTGGAGGAGTGTCACCGGTTTGGAACGAAGCTGGTGCTGGGTTTGAACTCGGATGCGAGCGTGTGCCGGCTGAAAGGGCCGACGCGGCCGGTGGTGGGAGAGAACGAACGCGCGCGGGTGATGGCTGCGCTGGCCGCGGTGGATGCGGTGGTGGTGTTCGAGGAGGATACGCCGCTGGAGTTGATTCGCGCGGTGAAGCCGGATGTGCTGGTGAAGGGCGGGGACTACTCGGTGGATACGGTGGTGGGGCATGAAGACGTGACCGCTGCGGGTGGACGCGTGGAGATTGTGCCGACGGTGGAAGGATTTTCTACGACGAACATGGTTCGCAAGCTCAAGGCGAGCGAATAGGGCGAGAGGTTGGGCGAGCCCAAAGATGCTGGTGTATTGATTTTCTGGGATGAGAAGGTGGTGGGCGGGCTGGCGCGCTAACCCATGACTAACACTTTCTGTTGCAGCTTCCGGTAACGGATTTACGCAAGCCTCGGTGGAACCAGCGGAATGTGGGGCATGTAGGTTGATAGGCCGTTGACGACCCGGGTCGGATGAGCCGAGATGTGCACCTGGGCGGATTGAATGCCGCGCCGATGGGCCGTGACGGTGATGGTTCCGGGATGCAGCGTGGAACGCACCGCCACGCGATTGATGCCGCACTCGGTGTTCAGGTAGAGGTTGTTGGTGGAATCGAGTTTGCCGCTGTTATAGCCGCCGCGCCACAGAGCCGGGCCGGAGCAGGAGAAGCCGATACGCGCGTCATCGGTGGGACAGCGCTGGCCTTTTGCGTCCACGACTTCCACATCGATGAGAGCGACATCCTGCCCATCCGCCTTCAATCCCTGCGGGCCGGTAATGGCCGAAAGCTTGATCCGAGCGGGTGCGCCGGCGGTGGTCAGAGTCTGTTCCGCGACGATCTCGTCTCCGTTATGGCCTACCGCACGCAGGCTCCCGGGCGCGAACTCAATCCCGGGAAAGCTGAAGACGTAGCCCGTCTCGGGAGTTGCGTTGATTCCATGCGATCTCCCGTTGACGAAGAGCTCCACGGATTTGGTGTTCGCTACGACGTAGATGGTCTTCACTGTCTTCGAGGCGGGGCTTAACGGATAGGTCCAATGGCCAAGGATGTGCAGGTCCGGCTGGTCGTTCTGCAGGACGCGATGCGCGAAGTAAATCTGCTTGGGGAGACGAACTGCGTCCACCTTACCGCTTACACGAGCCACTTCGCTCGAATCCTGGCGTCCGTCGGCGTCGGAATCCGAGAAATAAATTGACGCATAGCCGGACCATTTGGAGTGTTGGGGATTGGCGTTCGAGATACGGTTCTGCTCGTACTCCCAGTACCGCCTGATGCTGGCCAGCGCGAAGCTCTCCGAGGTGTACAGATATTCGGAGTTCACCATGTAGGTGTCCTTAGGGCCTTTCTTTGGGCTATAGTACGGCGGCGAATCATCATCCCAGAAGCGCCGCGCGCCTTCGTCGCGGAAGTCCTCGGCTTCAATCAAGGGCGCGCGATCGCGGCGCTCGGCGCTATAGCCGCGGAACAATTGCGTGCGATTGGTCAATGCGTCGGTCTGCGGGGCCTGGCCGATCATCACGCCGTAGTATTCGGAGATGGGCGTGAGGGCGGCGTTGGCCTCCGGATTATCGTTGTCGCGGTAGCCGACCACACGGCCGCCGTGCGGGTCCCACTGGTCTCGCATACCGATCATCTGCTTGAGTTGATCGGGCGCAACAATAGTATTTCCGGCTTCGTAAAAGAGGATGCTGGGATTGTTGCGGAAGTAGATCATGGAGGCGCGCATCACCTCCACGCGCTGCTCCCATTGCCGGCCCTCAACCTCGCGCTCCTTATCGCCAGCAGGGCAAATCTGCACGATGCCGTAGCGGGCCATTGCGTCTGCATCGACGCGCTGCGGCGAGATGTGCATCCAGCGAATGTAGTTGGCGTGACTATCGCGGATCAGGCGGGCGTTCAAGTCGTGCATCCAATCCGGATACGCCTGACCTAGTCCGGCCCACTCATTGCTGGCACGCTGCGCGAAGCCCTTGAGGTACACGAACTGATCGTTGATGAAGACTCCACCGGTGCCTGCGCCTCCACGAAAGGCAGTCTTGCGGAAGCCGGTCTGCGTGCGCTGTGCATCGACGATCTGTCCGTCCACTTTGAGCATGCTGTACACGGAGTAAAGGTGGGGATCGGCGGGACTCCAGAAACGGGCGTTGTTGAGCGTGCCGGTAGCCTTCAACACAGCCTTGGAGCCGTCAGCGAGTTGCGTCGGGCTGCTGCTGAAACGCGCGCAGACCCGACCCTCTGAATCGACCACGATGGCCGCGAGTTCGACCGCAGCATGCTTGCCTGATTCGTTCCGCGCTTCCGATTCGACGGTGAGCTGGGCCGACTTTCCGGGGATATTGAAGCTGGACGCGTAGACGTAGACACCCGAGGACTGAAGGCCGTAATAGAGAGGCAACGTCTGATAGATCTTGCTCGTAATGTGCAGCCACACGTGGCGGTTGACGCCGCCGAAGTCGGGATTGAAGTCGCTTGCGTTCCACTCGAAACGCGTACCGGTGGCGCGCTCGGCATATGTCGTCCGGTTGTCCACCTTGATGGCCAGCACGTTCTCGCAGCCGAAAAGGACTGCATTCGTGATGTCGATACCGTATGCGGTGATCCCGTTTTCGTAGAGCCCGATCTCTTTTCCGTTAAGAAAAATGTCTCCGGCCTGGCGCATGCCTTCGAATTCGAGGAAGAGCTTGCGCCCCGCGAACTCTTCTGGAATCCTGAAGTGCTTGCGGTACCAAGAGAGACCCTTGTACGTGCCCACGTCGCCGGCGCTGTGGGAGATGAGCTTGCGGAAGGAATCGACGTCGTTGAAGGTGTGAGGCGTGCTGATCGTTGCCCATTGAGCGTCGTCGAACGCTGACTCTTCGCCGCCCGCAACGTCCTCGCGGATGAACCTCCAGTCGAGATTGAAGTTCAGTGTGAGCCGCGGCGAGTGTGGGGGAACAAAGGAGCGGTGTTCACTGGCGAAAGCCGGATAAACCGGCCCGAGAACGATGGGAAGACCTGCGACCGCGACCGTGGCGGCGCCGATAAATTCACGGCGCGATAGATTCTTTGGAGACATTCACTTCCTTCATTTCCCAGGCGCAAGGTAGGCATTTAGAAAGAGGACCAGAAAGCGATCCCTTTCGGAAATTGGAAGTCGAGGTTGCCGCCGGGGACAGCAAGTAGCATTCATGACTACGCTATCGGAGCGGAGAAAGTCAATAGAAATAATATTTCACTAATGGTTATAGACTTGGCGGCGGAGATCAATCAGGGAGGTTTCGATGCGTTGATCGGCATGTGTTTTCTCCGGAGGGCTATCGCACGCCATGAAAATCCTGCTCAGTCTTCCCGCTATTCTTTTCACCGGCGCGCTTTCTGTTGCTACCTGCCGTTCATGAGGAGGCCACACATGAAGCACCGCTTTTTTCTTCTGCTGCTGGCAATTAGTTTGCCCGCGATCGCCGCAAATGCGTCGACGTCGTATTCTGCCGGGAGCGCGCCGCACGGTCTGCGCGTCACAGAGTCCTTCGATGCCAACTGGCAGTTCGTGCGCGGCGATTTCCTCGACGCTGAGCAGCCCGGATTCAGTGACGGAGATTGGCAGACAGTGAGCGTGCCGCAGGACTGGAGCATCGCCGGGCCGTTTGCCGAGAATAACTCGACGGGAGCAGGCGGAGCGTTTCTGCCTGCAGGCATCGGGTGGTATCGCAAGAGCTTTGTCCTGCCGCAGAGTGCGGCGCACAAGCGTGTGTTCATTGAATTCGATGGAGTAATGGCTGACAGCGATGTGTGGATCAACGGAACGCACCTGGATCACCGGCCCTACGGATATGTCAGCTTGCGCTACGAATTGACGGGCCATCTGAGCTTCGGCCGCGCGTCGCACAACGTCATTGCCGTGCGTTGCGACGATTCGGCCCAGCCTGCCTCGCGTTGGGCTCCTGGAGCAGGCATCTACCGCCACGTCCGGCTTATCGAGACCAGCGATTTGCATGTGGATGGTTGGGGAACGTTCGTGAGCACGCCGTCGGTGTCATCCACACTTGCAACGGTGCGTGTGGCGAGTACGGTCCAAAACCAATCCTTGAATGCGCGCGATACATCGCTGCGCATTTCGCTCTTTAGTCCGGACGGAAAACTCGCGGCGCGCGTAACGGCTCCGGCGAAGGAGATTAGCGAAGGCAGCTCTTTCACTTTTATGCAGGACATCGTTGTGCCTCATCCGGACCGCTGGGACATCGATCATCCCGTGCTCTATCGCGTCGTTGTGGATGTGGTGGACGATGGCCGTCCGGTGGATGAGGACGTTGTTGCGTTTGGGATTCGCGAGTTTCACTTTGATGCGGCCACTGGCTTCTGGCTGAACGGCAGGAACTTCAAGATCAAGGGAGCGTGTCTGCACGCAGAGTATGGTGCGTTCGGGGCAGCGGTGCCGGTGGGCGCTTGGCGGCATCGTCTTGAAGCGCTACGCAAACTGGGCGTGAACGCCATCCGCACCGCGCACAACCCGCCGTCGCCGGAGTTTCTCGATCTCTGCGATCGCATGGGCTTCCTGGTGATGGATGAGCTCTTTGATTGTTGGACGGTGGGCAAGAATCCTTACGATTATCATCTCTACTTTAAAAAGTGGTACAAGATCGACACGCGCGACACGGTGCTGCGCGACCGTAACCATCCAAGCATCATCTTGTGGAGCGCGGGCAATGAGATCCATGACACACCCAACGCACCATTGGCGCACGGGATTCTGGCTTCGCTGGTCGAGGTGTTTCACCAGTACGATCCTACCCGCCCGGTGACCATGGCGCTCTTCCGTCCAAACGTGAGCCATGATTACGACAACGGCCTGGCTGATTTGCTCGACGTTATCGGCCAGAATTACCGCGAGAACGAAATTCTTGCCGCACGTGCGCAGAAGCCGACACGCAAGATTATCGGCACAGAGAACGGACATAGCCGCAACGCCTGGCTGGCGCTGCGCGACAACCCGGCTTATGCCGGTCAGTTTCTCTGGTCGGGGGCTGACTATCTGGGAGAAGCTCATGTGTGGCCCTATATCGGCGAAGGCTCGGGGCTGGTAGACCGCACGGACTTTCCACACCCGCGGGGCCTGGAGCGCCAGAGCTGGTGGTCCTCTGCGCCCATGGTGCGGATCGTACGCCGCGTTGCGCCCACTGCGGCTGCGCCTGTCGATCCGGGCGAAGCCACTGATCCCAAGCGTCCGAGCGAGGTTCTCTTTACTGACTGGACGCCGCAGAATCGGGACCCTCACGTGGAAGATGTGGAGGTTTACAGCAATGCCGAGCAGGTGGAGTTGCGGCTGAACGGAAGATCGCTGGGAAGCCAGGCAATCCATACCGATGCGTCGCCGCGCAGCTGGCAGGTCGCGTTCGTAGCAGGCACGCTCCGCGCGATCGCCACGAACGGCGGCAAGGTAGTTGCCACCGACGAAGTGCGTACTGCCGGAGCACCCGCGCGCGTGGTGCTCTCTGCCGATAGCAAAATGATCGCGCCCGGATGGGAGAACGTGGACTACCTCACGGCGACAGTCGTCGATGGGCATGGGGTGGTTGTGCCGAACGCGACCAATCTGGTTACGTTTCACGTGCGTGGACAGGGGTTCATCGCCGCTGTAGACAATGGCGATAACACGAGTCACGAATCGTTTCAGGGAGACCAACGGAGCGCCTTCCACGGCCGCAGCATCGCCTTTCTAAAGGCGCGGGCCAGCGGCGGGAGCATCGAAGTCACAGCATCCTCACCAGAGTTGATTCCGGGCGTTGTCTCGCTGAGCATCACAGCAAGTGCCAAGAAGCAATGAGAAAACTTGTCGGCCGTAGATTTCCAGGGACCCAGTGCTGGCGGTCTCTGCGCGAAATTGATGAGGCAATCTCCTCCAACAGCCAGGCGGAAATCGATGGAACGCATATTGGAATTGCGGGCATAGGTGCCTGATTTCAGCAGTTTGCTGATTGGGAGCGGATGTGGCGAAAGGTGAATTTGGCCGGGAAAACCCATAAAAACGCTATAGCGAACTTGCGTGATGGCTGGTGGTGAATCTGGGACGACTTAAGGTGCGTTGCGGGGCGGTGTATGTCCTGACTTGCGAGAATTTTTGAAGGGGAATAATTTTTCTATTGACATCAACCGGTTAAGACTCGTAGGTTTCTCTGGTCAAGAAAAACTTAGGAAGACGATCAGCCTTGTTGGAGGAACCATGAAAGCAGCAACCGTGACCAGATTCATCTTCCGCGCAAACTCCGGCGCACCCCGGCTTAGGGGCATACTGCGCTGCATCACTACAGTGATCTTCGCGTTGGGGCTGATGAGCGCACCGGCGCTGCTGGCACAGACGGCGGGTGAGGGAGGTATCCAGGGAACTGTCACCGACTCGACCGGAGCGGCGGTGCCTAAGGCGACGGTAGTCGCAACCAATGTGGCGACAGGAATTAAAACGACTCAGGTTTCTACATCGGCCGGGCTCTACAACATTGCTCCGCTGCTTCCGGGCACGTATACGGTGACGGCAATGGCCAATGGGTTTCAGAAGTTCAAGCAGGAGAATCTGGACGTCCAGTCGCTGCATCTCACGGGCCTGAACATTGCTCTGAAGGTGGGCTCGGCGAACACCGAGGTGACGGTGTCCTCGGCTCCGCCGGCGTTGGAGACGACGAATGCGACGCTGGGCGGCACGATTGAGAGTAGCGAGTATATGGCGCTCCCGCTATTAGTTTCTGGCAATCAGCAAAGAGACATTACGCAATTCTCAAACCTGCTGCCGGGCGCGCAGCTGAACCCGGCGGGGCGGTCGTCGGTGATCGGCGGAACGCAGGCGCGTATTGGCGAGGAGTATCTGGACGGATTGCCGCTGACGACGATCAGCCAGCAGGGTGACAACCGGCCGATCTTCAACGTAGTGCCGTTGGAGTCGATCAGTGAAGTGCAGGTGGTGACGAGCGGGTTTTCGGCCGAGTTCCAGGGCATTGGGCTGGAGAACTACACGATGAAGTCGGGCGGCAACCAGTTTCACGGAACAGTGGCGGACTTTATCCGGAACACGCTCTTCGATACATGGGGGTTCGCGGCGCCGTGGTCGACGGTGATTAACTCGAAGGGCGTGAAGGGGTACCAGAACCAGGTGGGGTCGAAGCCGGTCGATCATCAAAATGAGCTGTCGATCAGCTTCGGCGGTCCGCTGATCATTCCTCACCTGTTCAATGGCAGAAAAAAGTTGTTCTTCGAGGGAACTTACGACAAGGTGCATACGCGGTCGGCGCCGACGTACTCGTTCGATACGATACCCACGACGCTGATGCGGACGGGCAACTTCTGCGAGCTGCTGAGTGCGGCCAACGGAGGTTGCGGAACGAGTTCGGCGCCGAACCTGCAGCTCTACGATCCGACGACGCTGATCTGCTCTGGTGGCAACTGCACGCGCAGCCCGATTGCAGGCAACATCATTCCTCCTGGCGAGATTTCTCCGATCTCGCAGTATCTGCAGAAGTTTCTCCCGCCGGTGACCAATGCGAATCTAACGAGCAACTATCTGGGCGGCATTCCCAATGGATATGACAATTATCTGTGGGGCGGGCGCATCGACTATGAGATCTCGCCGCGGGACCGGCTGTCGATTGCGGGGTCGGATGGGCGGCGCCATGCGGTTCCGTACACGTCGGGAAGCGCAAATCTGCCGCCGCCGTATCTGGCAGCGACACTGTCGACAGTAGTTGGAGACTTTGCCTCGATCGAGGACTCGTTCACGATCACACCGCACCTGGTGAACCAGCTTTCACTGGGCTACTTCTACTTTGGCGGCCCACCGACGCGCAATAACACGGAAGGCAACCCGATCTATGAATCGACTGCGGCAGGGATCACCGGGCTGCCCGTCGGGCAGGCGTCGGACCAGTTCCCGGGCGTGACGTTTGGGGGTACGGACGGCGGTACGGAGTGGGCGAATCCGGATACGACCTCGAAGACTGTGTCGCATACGTTCGACATCGTCGATAACGTGACGTGGCTGCTGGGCAAGCATTCGCTGACAATGGGAATCCAATTGCAGGACCTGATGGAGAACCTGAGCAGCTTCAACAGCTATTCCAGCCCGGTCACCTATGCGTACAGCTCGAACGACACGGCGCAGGAGAACGGGACGTCGTATGTGACGGCATCCAGCGGCTTTGCCTATGGAAGCTTCCTGCTGGGAGCCGTGGACAGCACGAGCACGAACCTGCAGCCGTTTTCCGATATTGGCAGCCGCTACCACACGATCGCGCCGTATGTGCAGGACGACTACAAGATCACGCCGAAGCTGACGGTTAATCTAGGGCTGCGGTGGGATTACCTGCCTCCGTTCCACGAGGCGCTGGACCGCTGGACGTTCCTGAATGCGAAGGCGACGAATCCATACACGGGCAACCCGGGAACGTTGCAGTTTGCAGGGAACTACGGCGGCTCGGGCGTGAGCTGCGGCTGCACGACGCCGGTAAATTCCTACTGGAAGGACTTCGGGCCGCGCGTGGGCTTCGCTTATGAAGCGGACTCGAAGACGGTATTCCGCGGGAGCTATGCCATTCTGTACTCGCATGGTGGCGGCACGGGCGGAGCAGGCGCGACAGCAACGGGGCAAACGGGCTTTTCGCTGCCGATCAGCTTCCCGGCCAATCCTGCTGGAGCGAATGGTAATCCTGCGTTCTACCTGAACAACAGCACAGGTTTCCAGACGCTGGGGATTGCTAACACAAACTTCGGCGGACCGGGGTATGCGCTGCCGAGCATACCGGCGCCTTCGGCCGCGACCCAACTGAACACAGGGCAGGTGGGCAACTTTGTAGATGGCACGGGAGCGTTTGTGCGGTCGAAGGCCGGCATCAGCTATGCCGATCCGTACTATGGCGACCGCACTCCGACAACGTACTTTTACAACTTCGGGTTCCAGCGCGCGCTGACCAACAGCATGACGTTCACGATGAACTATGCGGGTACGGCGAGCCACTTCCTGTCGGGAGCGAGCAATATCCGCGGGTTGGAGTCGGGCGAGGTGAATCCTATCTACTTCGCGCTTGGTGCGGGCGGGACGGTAGCCAATCCGCAGTATGGCGCTGGGCTGCTGACGCAGGCAGCGACGCCGGCCAATGTTGCGCTGGCGCAGGCGATTATGCCGGGATGCTGCACGGTACCGTATGCGGGCTTTACGGCTGCGGCGCAGACCACGGCCGGCGCCTCCTATGCGACGATCGCACAGATGCTGAAATGGATGCCACAGTACTCGGGCACGACGGACACGTGGGGAGCGTATACGGCGAACGCCGCATACAACTCGCTGCAGGCGTCGTTTGCCATTCGTCCCACCCGGGGCCTGACGCTGAACGTGAACTATACGTGGTCGAAGGAGCTCGACGACGCGGGAACGATCCGTTCCGGTTATCCGATTCCGGCGGCTTATAACATGACGGGCAAGGCATGGGCGGCGGACCGCATGGACCGCAGTCTGAGCACGCTGGACTCACCGCAGAACCTTGCGGCGTATGGTGTGTGGGAGCTGCCGTTTGGCAAAGGACATATAGGCGGAAGCCACTTCCTGGTGCGCGCTCTGGCGGGAGGCTGGACGTTGTCGAGCATCCTGACGTATTCGTCGGGGTATCCTTTGCTGGTTACCTCGACGGCCTGCACCAGCACCAGCCTGCCCAACCAGGGGACATGCATGCCGGACATGAATCCGAACTTCACCGGGCCGATCATGACGTCCAAGTGGGGCACGGGGATTACGGCATTGACGCTGGGAACGAAGTCCTACATCAGGAACGGGCACGTCGCGTCATCGACGCTGGGATACGGGGCCAATGCGGGGGGTACGAGTGCGGGTGCTCCGTGCGGAAGCAGCGTGGGACCGTTCTGCAACTCGAATCCACTGATGATTGGTGATGCGCCGCGCGCTGGGGCGTACGGGTTGAGGAGCCCGGGCAACTTCCGGCTCACGAGCGGGCTGCGGCGCACCTTCCCGATCTACAAGAGCGTGAACTTTGTGTTCGGTGTGGATGTGCAGAACGTCACCAACTCGGTGACCTTTGGCGAGAACGTTGGCAACGTGTCGATTCCGACCGGGATCAACGCGTCCAACTATGGAACGCTGAACTTCGCCAGCTCCGACAGCCGGGACTTCCAGTTCTCGGGCCGTATCAACTTCTGATCCGGTGCTGCGATGACTATGCCGGAGACACGTGATCTGTGTCTCCGGTTTTTCTTAGCGAACGTTTGCTATCTAGCGCGAGAGAGGGAACAGATGAGAAACAAGGCGCTGCATGGGTCCTGGGTATTGATGGCTGCTATGCTGCTGCCACAGGTTTTGAGGGCGCAGGGGTATGCGCCCAAGCCGGACACGCGCAGCGCGGCGAATATGCCGACCCCGCAGGAGATCAAGAACCCGCCCAAGGAGTGGATCGATAAGGACACTGGTCATCGCGTGATTCGGCTGACCGATACGCCGGGGTCGGCGAGCTTTTATTTCAATGTGAACTCGTATACGCCGGACGGCAACGAGATGGTGTACACCACGCCAGATGGGATCTCGGTGCTGAACCTGAACACGTTGAAGACGCGCGAGGTGGTGAAGGGGCGGGTGCATACGCTGGTGGTGGGGCACAAGACGCCAAGCATCTTTTATGTAAAGCCACTGGAGGGCTCGCCTGAGCCGAAGACTCATGAGGAATACATGCACACGCCGCAGGCGATCTACGCGACCAACGTGGATACGGGCGTGACGAAGATGCTGGCGAAGATTCCACTGGGCTACGGCCTGGTGACAGTGAATGCCGATGAAACCCTGGCCGCGGGTACATATGAAGAGCGATCCGCGCCGATCGAGCAGACAAGACGTGCTGGAGGACGAGCTGGTAGCGCGGGGACTACGCAGACGAGTCCGCTAGTACAGGCGGTGAATAAGGGCCAGATGATGGAACGGCGGCTGGCGGCGCGGATTCCGCTGGTGCTGTTCACCCTTGACCTCACGGGCAGCGGCAAGGTCACGACGCTGCTGCACTCGACGGACTGGGTGAACCACCTGCTCTTCTCGCCCAGCGACCCCACGGTGCTGATGTACTGCCATGAAGGGCCGTGGCAGAAGGTGGACCGCATCTGGACGATCCGCACCGACGGCACACACAACCAACTCATGCACAAGCGCACTATGTTCATGGAGATCGCCGGGCACGAGTTCTGGGGTTATGAAGGCGATACCGTCTACTACGACCTGCAGACGCCGAAAGGCGCGGACTTCTGGCTTGCGTCTCTAGATCTGAAGACGGGCGAGCGCATCTGGCGGCACCTGGACCGCAATGAGTGGTCGATCCACTTCAATGTCAGCCGCGACAAGACGATGTTCGCTGGGGACGGAGGTGATCCTGGGCAGGTGGCGCACGCGCCTGATGGCGAGTGGATCTATCTCTTTCACCCGGAGATGCCAAGACAGACAGACGGCATCAATGACAAGGACTATATTCAGCCACGCATTCTCCGTGCCGAGAAGCTGGTTAACATGTCCAAGCACAATTACGCGCTGGAGCCGAATGTGAGCTTCACGCCCGACCAGAAGATGATCATCTTTCGCTCCAATATGTTTGGGCCGACGTATGTCTTCGGGGTGGAGATCGCGAAAGCGAAGTAGATGCTGTTTCTTAGAAATATGCGGGTGTACAGATCGGTACCCGTCGGCATCTTTAAGTTCACCGATGCAATGGGTGGCAAAGACTATTGCTTTCAATGCCAGGGTTGAGCCCCGCCGCCCAAACAACAAGAGCCTACCAGAGTAGGCTCTTGCAAGTTGTTCATTATAAGAGATTTTGGTGAGCGGGCTGGGGCTCGAACCCAGGACCAACGCCTTAAAAGGGCGATGCTCTACCAACTGAGCTACCCGCTCGCTCCTTATTTAAGGTAGCACGAAGGGCGGCTGAGTTCGAGCTTGCACGAAGCGTAGATGCCACGTATAACACTTGCACGAATCCATACATCCAGCAGGTCATGATGAAAATGCGGGGCGGAATATTACGACCTGCCAGGCAGTCTAAGGCGGCGGGGTCTGTTCCTATGTGCGGTCAGCAGAGGACGCACCGGCTGGTGCTGGCGGCGTTCGTGTGGGCACTCGTCGTGGCGTCCGGAGTTCCGGCAAAGGCAGCGTCGATGTTTGGGTCTTCGCAGTCGGTGCCGGACTGGGTTAAGGCTGCGGCGGAGCAGAAGCTGCCGGAGTTTCATGGAAATCCGAAGGCAGTCGTGCTGCTGGATGAGACGACGTACACGGTGGACTCTAGCGGAAGAGCCACGGAGCACGTGCGGCGGGTGGTGAAGATCCTTCGTCCGCAGGGACGCGACTATGGATATCCCGCTGTGACGTACGACAAGGACTCCAAGGTGCTTTCCATGCACGTGTGGAGCATCGACCCGGCTGGACATGATTATGCGATGAAGGACAGTGAGATCGTCGATGTGGGCGAGCCGGGTGAGGGTGGTGAGCTTTATTCGGATGAGCGCGCGCGTGTGGCTGATCCTCCGGGCCGTGATCCAGGGGGCATCATTGCGTTCGAGTATGAGGTGCGGGAAAGACCGTACCTGGCGGAGACGAACTGGGAGTTCCAGGACGAGCTACCGAGAATGCAGCAGAGTTTTACGCTGGCGCTGCCTGCCGGTTACACGTATACGACGACGTGGGCGCGGCATGAGAAGGTGAGCGGGATCGATTTGGAGAACCATCAGTACCGGTGGGAGATGAACAACGAGCCGGCGGTCGATTTGTACCAGGTGCCGATGTCGCCGGGAGTGGGGTCGCTGGCGGCGAGAATGACGATTCATTACACAGGTCCGGGACTACAGGAGCCACAGGATGGAACGTGGCAGGGAATCGGCGAGTGGTATACGGGACTGGAACGCGATCGCTTGACTGCGACACCGGACATTGCGGCGGAAGCCGCGACGTTGACGGCAGGGAAGACAGACTTCTACGACAAGGCTGAGGCGATTGGGGAGTTCGTGCAGCAGAAGATCCGCTACTTTGTGGTCGAGATGGGGGTGGGTGGGTATCAACCTCACGTGGCGGAGGATATCTTTCGGGGACGATATGGGGATTGTAAGGACAAATCGGCCCTTCTTTCGGTGATGCTGTCGAGCGTGGGGATTCATAGTGCGCTCATGATGGTGGATACGGATCGGGGTGTGATCGACCCGGATGATCCCTCGATTTATGGCAACCACATGATTGCTGCGATTGAGATTCCGAAAGGGTACGACTCGCCTAAGCTGCATAGCGTGGTGACGGCAAAGACGGGGAAACGGTACCTGATCTTCGATCCGACCTGGGAGGAGACACCGTTTGGACAACTCGAAGACAACCTGCAGGGTAGTTATGGAGAGTTGATCGAGGGCGCAGATAGCCAGATTATTCAGCTCCCGGTGATGGCGCCGACGCTCAATACGATTGAGCGGCAGGCGACGTTTGCGTTGAGCGCGGATGGAACGCTGTCTGGGGCAGTGACCGATAAGCGCTATGGCGATCTGGCAGAGTATCGCCGGGGAATCTTCTCAACGGAAGACAACACCAAGCAGCAGGAGTATATGGATCGTGTGGTGGGCGAGGACCTTACGGCTGCGTCGATGACAGGGCTGAAGGTGGCAAACGTCGATGCGCTGCATAGGGACTTGACGACAACATTCGATTTGCAGGCAGCCCACTTCGCAAGCTTTACGGGGCCGCTGCTGATGCTGCGGCCACGTGTGCTGGGGAGCTATGCGCTGGATGTAAATCACAAGCCTAGAAAAGTGGTGATCGATTTCGGGGCGACCATGCAGGTGAAGGACGATTACGACATTGAGCTGCCGCAGGGCTTTGTCGTGGATGAGCTACCGGATCCAGTGAAGGTGGATGTTGGATTTGCGAGCTATGTGAGTTCCACAGAGGTCCATGGACGAGTGTTGCATTACAGCCGGACCTATACGGTGCGTGAGGTGACGGTGCCAGCGATGAAGTATGGAGAGGTGCAGCAGCTGGCGGCGGCGATCGCAGCGGATGAAGATAGTCAGGCAATTTTGAAACGTGCGAACTAAACGCAAGACGAAGGAAGGGACGAGCGGGCGATGAAGAAACAAATGGCGTGCGCAGGGCTGTTCTCGGCGATGTTGGTGACAACCGTTGCGCTGCAGGCGCAAGAGAGCTTTACGACGCCAACGGCGGAAGAGTTATCGATGACGTCGTTGCCGGGCTATCCGGGGGTCGCCGCGGTGGTGCTCTATCGGGAACAGACTACGAATGATGACATGCACGTGGTGTACCACTACGACCGGATTAAAGTCCTTACCAAGGACGGCGAGAAATACGCGAATGTGGAGTTGCCGTTCGTTACCACGACGGGTGACACCGACTACACGGCAGACGATAAGACGCTGGGCGAGATCGCAGGACGAACGATCCATGCGGACGGGACGATCATTCCGTTCACAGGGAAGCCTTATCTCAAGGTGCTGGAGAAGGGAAAAGACGCCAAAATGCAGGAGCGGGTGTTTACGCTGCCCGATGTTGAAGTGGGGAGCATCATTGAATACCGATATGCGACCCGCATCGCTGATAACGTGTTCGAGGCGCCAGACTGGTATATCCAGGGTGATCTGTACGTGAAGTCCGCGCATTACAAGTGGTATCCGACGGAGAAGGACTTGAGCAACTCCCGCGGGACCATCAATACGATCACGTGGTTCCCCATTCTTCCGCAGGGTGCGACGATTGTGCGTCATGAAATTGCACATACGGCGTTTTCGCTGGGACCCACGCAGTACTTTGATCTTGTGGTGAAGGATGTGCCGCCGGAGATCAAAGAGCCTTACATGCCACCCATTGCGAGTTTCAGCTATCGTGTGCACTTCAATTTCACGGCCGAACGGACATCTGCGGAGTGGTGGAAGGATGAGGGCAAGGATTGGGCCAAGGAATTGGACTCGTTCGCAGACCCGAACTCTGAGTTGAAGAAAGAGACCGCGGCGATTACTGCTGGAGCGACGACCGACGATCAGAAGCTGCAGAAGATTTACGCGGCTGTCATGGCGTTGGAAAATACACGCTATACCCGCGAACGGGAACAGCGGGAAGACAAGGCCTCGGGCGAGGGGAAAGTGAAAAATGCGGCAGACGTGCTGAGCCACAAGCGCGGAAGCCAAAGCCAGTTGACGGCTCTCTTTGTAGGCATGGCGAGGGCGGCTGGAATGAAGGCCTACTTCATGGATGTGCCCGACAGAAGTCTGGAGCTCTTTCTGCCAGGTTGGCTGAGCCTCCAACAGTTTGATGACGTGATTGCAATTGTGAACGTGGATGGGAAGGAGCGGTACTTCGACCCGGGTTGGCGCTACTGCCCCTATGGCCATTTGGCGTGGCAGCATACGCTGGTACAAGGGCTGCGAGAGATGGACAAAGGCACGGAGTTCGGCGATACACCGGGGGACGATTTCAAGTACAGCCGCGTGCAGCGCGTCGCTAATTTGAAGATGGACGATCAGAGACAGATTACCGGGAAGATTGATCTTACCTTCGTTGGGTCGCCAGCGGTGGATTGGCGGCACACGGCGCTGAGCGGCGATGATGAGAGTCTCCATCATGCGCTGCAGACCTACCTTGAGGCGATGGTGCCGAAGTCGTTGCAGGTGAAGGTCGACAAGATCGAAAACGAGCAGGACTATGAGCAACCACTGAAAGTGAGCTACCTGGTGACGGGAACGCTGGGAGTTCCTGCCGGCAAGCGCGTCATCATGCCGTCAGACCTGTTTGAGAGCGGATCGGCGGCGGCGTTTACCGATGAGAAGCGGCAGGAGGCGGTGTACTTCCATTATCCCAGGTACATCGCGGATGCATTACGTGTGAATTTGCCTGATGGTTTTGCTGTGGAAGCAGTTCCGGGGACTGCCCGCTTCGATCTACCGAAGGAAGAGGTTTATACATATTCCGTGACCCAGGATGCGGGAGGATTTACGACTCGACGCAACTATGTTCAGGGCGAGATGCTGGTGATGCCGAAGGATTATGCAGCGTTGCGCAAGTTCTACTCGCAGTACGAGAGCGAGGACCAAGAGAGTGTTGTGCTGAAGGCCGTGCCGGTTGCGACAACGGCTGCGGCGACACCTGCGACAAAGTAATGGCGTGTGAAGGGAGGCTATCAAGGCTGTGCCGGAGGTAGACGGCATACCTTGATGGTTCCGTTGTTGTAAGGGCATGGATGCGCGGTGGACGCTGAGGCGTGGAGCACCATCCAGGTGACGCCGAGCGGCAGTAGCCGGGTGTCGCGCACGATATCGGTTTCGGTGGAGAGATGTGCCTGGGCGTTGGCTCCCTGGAGCCATTGCGCTGCGAGGGAGGGAGTGATGGCGGCTTCGCCACCGTCCTTGGAGAAGTCGGGCACAGCGCTGCGGAGAGCGATGGGGCGGAAGGTCTGGGCGTCCTCGCCGTCTTCGTTGACGTACTTGGTGTCCATGGCGAAGAGCGCGTTAGGTGGGGTGTTGTCGCGGCACCAGAGGAAGGCCCGGACCCAGGGATTGGGATTTTTGCCGGCGAGCCAGGGAAACTCAAGATGCTCTGATGCGGGGAAGGTCTGCCGCTGCACGTAGAACATGGTGGCGGTAAGCGCAAGCAGTACAAGAATGGGAGCATTGGCAACGGCTGTGCGTGCGGCGGCAGAGTGCAGACGGCGGCGAGCTTCGAGGGCTAGCTGGGTGAGCGTTGCACCGAGCAGCAGCGTCATGACAGCGTAGATGAGAAGGTAGACCCGGAGAGGTTGCATGCGCGCAACAATATGGGTGTGGCTGCCCTCGTGCGCGAAGATCAGGACGACCAGGGTTGCGATGCCGCCGAGTGCGATGCTGGCGCGGCAGAGAGTTGCTGCGGCGTCGTTGAGCAGGTTGGGGAGCTTGCGGTAGCGGAGGAGCAGCAGGCCCAGGACGACGAGTGGGCCGACCAGGCCAAGGAGCTCATACCACTGCCACTGGGAGAGAAACCAGTAGTAACGGGATCTTTCGGCGGCGATGATTGCTGGGGTCTCGGGGGGCGCGAAGATATGGAGCGCAGCAGCGAGAAGGAGGGCGGAGACTGTGAGGATCGCGTAGATGAGATAACGCTGCCGCAGGCGGGTGACGCGCAGGACGAGGAGGAACGCGAAGGCGTATGCCGCCATGAGGGGATGGAACGCGGCGGCGAGAATGAGGCAGAGGGAGCACCAAAGGAGAGGGAGAATGGAGGGACGGTCGTCGAGCGCAAAAGCGACGGCCAGCAAGGACAGCGGCGTGGAGAGGCTGCGCGCGGTGACGTATGGGTCCATGAGCAACAGCGAGGTGCCTGCGATGGGGAGTGACCAGAAGGCAGCGAGAAGGAAAAGGCCGGCGAGTTGAGCGGTCTCGTTGGCGATGGTCAGCCGCAATATGCGGTAAGCAGCATAGAAGGTAAGCCAGAGGCTGAACAGGTTGGTGAGTAGAAGCACCCACGAGAGGGAGAGATGTGTCAGGTGAACGATGGATGCGAGCACTGGAGCGAAGATGGAAAAGTGCAGGTGCTCGCTGACGAAGACGGTGTAGTGGGGGAAGAGAGAAGGATTGAGCGTCAGTTGAACGCCAGCTACATAGAGACCGCCGTCTTCGGCGAGGGGGTGATAGCCGTTGATGAAGAGGGTAATGAGAGCGAGAACAAGGAGGAGCAGATGCCAGGTGGAGGGTTTCCAGGGTGTTGAGGGTGTGGAAAGCGTGGTGACGCGAGTCGTGGCGAGCTGCATCTATCTAGTTTAGATGGCCCTAGACGATACAATGACATCTAATAGAGAGCAACAACGTTAGCCGATGAAGAATAGCGAATCAATGAATTTGGGAACCCAAGTATCCCGCGTGAGGCATTGCCTGTGACGCGAGAACATCGCATGAGCCTGCTCAAGACCCTGCCGGGGCTGATGATCAGTGCGTTTTTTCTATGGTGGACGTTTCGCGGCTTCAGGCTTGCCACGCTTGAGAGCATTCGCCTAGTGGCGCCGTTGTGGATCTTTGGCCTGCTTGCAGGAACCTGCATGAGCTATGGGCTTAGGTCGTATCGCTGGTGGCGGATGATGCGTAGTACAGGGGCACGGTTGAAAACCTGCTTCCGTGTACTGATTACCTCGCTGGCTGCGAACAATATTCTGCCGCTGCGGATCGGTGATGTGATGCGCATCTTCACGTATGCGCCGGACCTCAACGCGTCGCCTTCCGTGATTTTGAGCACTGTGATCCTGGAGAAACTGCTCGATGTGTTTACGCTGGTGGTGCTGCTGGTAATAACGGTGCATACAGGCAACGGGCTTCCGCCGAAGACGCGGGTGCTGGTGAAGACCCTGTTGCTGATTTCGGGTACAGGATTGATCGTGATGGTGGTGGGAGCACGCGCGCTGGAGCGTCCAATCAAAGCCGCATTTGCGAAGCTGCCAGCGAGTCTGGCGAAACTGGGAAAGATAGAACACTGGCTGCTGCTGGCTCTCGACGCTATCCGACAGATTGGGATTGTCGGTATGGTATCGCTCTTCGGCCTCAGCCTGATGATATGGCTGAGCGAGAGTCTGCTGTATTTTTCTGCGATGCAGATAATCGGATTGCGAACCGACCTCGGAGCGCGGCTGGATTGGGGCGCTCCGCTGCAGGCGGTGTCGTTGGCGAACTTCGCGTTTCTGGTGCCGAGTGCGCCGGGTGGAATCGGGCCCTTTGAGTGGGCTTGCAAGAGTGCGCTAGAGCTACACTCTGTGGCACCGTCCTCGGCGGGACTGTTTGGGCTGTTGATTCACTTCTGGCTGCTGTTGGTGATTACAGGTGTGGGCGGCACGATGTTCCTTGTGCACCGTCTCCATCGTGCGCGGCGCAAGCCGCTGTTCGAAGAGATTGAGACGCTGCCGGCGAAGATGCCGTAGAGGCAGAGTGTAGAGATTAGAGCGTAGAGAAATAGGAACGTATGTACAGAATTTTGCAGCAACGGTTGCAGGTACGGATTGAGGCGCTCTTGATGGAGCGGTATGGGATTGCGCTTGTGAATCTTGCGGTGGAGTTACCTCCGAAGATCGAGTTTGGGGAGATGGCGCTGCCGGTGGCGTTTGAGTTGGCGAAGCGGCTGAAGAAGGCTCCGAGAGCGATTGCTCAGGAACTGCAAGGGGCGCTGGCGGAGACGCCGGGTGTTGCGGCGGTGGAGATCGCGGGCGCGGGCTATTTGAATGTGAAGCTGGACCGCGCGGCCATGGTGAAGCGCATGGCTGCTGATGAACATGCAGAGGTGGGCGGCGGTGGTTTTCGGTTGGTGGAGCATACGAGCATCAATCCGAATAAGGCGGCGCATGTGGGGCACCTGCGCAATGCGGTTCTTGGGGACAGCTTTGCGCGGATGCTGAAGAAGGATGAGTACAAGCCGGGGTGGGAGACCGGGGTGCAGAATTACATCGACAACACCGGCGTGCAGGTGGCCGATATTGTGGTCGCAATGACGGAGTTGCAGGGGATGTCGCTGGCGGATGTGCGTGCGTGGGTTGAGGATCTGCGAGCGACGGGTGTGCGGCTGGACTATGCGTGCTGGGATTTGTATGCGCAGGTTTCGCAGTGGTATGAGGCGGATGCTCCGCGTGTGGGCGAGCGCAGGCAACTGAGGCTGGATACGCTGCATGCCATTGAGGCTGGCGGAAATGAGAAGGCGGAGATTGCGGAGCTGATTGCGACAGGGGTTCTGCGACGGCATCTGGAGACGATGGAACGGTTGGGAATTGAGTATGACTTCCTGCCGCGTGAGAGCGAGATTCTGCACCTGCACTTCTGGGAGACGGCGCGCGCGCTGATGGTCGAGCGCGGTGTGCTGTATCTCGAGACTGAGGGGAAGAACAAAGGATGCTGGGTGATGCGGCGTGCGATCTCTGCAGCCGCGGGTGTTGAGCTTGCAGAGAGTGGGCCGGATGAGGATGCGAAGATCATCGTGCGTTCGAACGGGACGGTAACTTATGTTGGTAAGGACATTGCCTATCACCTGTGGAAGTATGGTCTGCTGGGGAAGGACTTTGGCTACGCGAAGTTCCGCGAGTATGCGACGCACATGTGCTGGATTTCGGCGGTGCGTGGCGATGATCCACGGCCGGATTTTGGTTTGGGGTTTGGGCATGCGGACGCGATCTATAACGTAATCGACTCGCGGCAGGATGATCCGCAGACGCAGGTGAAGGAGTCGCTGCGGGCGCTGGGGTATGTGGACGAGAGCGAGCGGTACACGCATCTGAACTATGCGTTTGTGGGACTGACGGCGCGCACAGCTGAGGATCTGGGGTATGTGCTGAGCGAAGAGGATAAGGCGCGGAACTTTATCGAGGTGAGTGGGCGCAAAGGCTTTGGCGTAAAGGCCGATGATCTGATCGACCGGATGATTGCGGCGGCGCGGAAGGAAGTGGAGGCGCGGCATCCAGAGCTTGAAGAGGCCGAGCGCGCGGAGATAGCGCAGGCGATTGGCGTGGGTGCGCTGCGGTACTTCCTACTGCGATTTACGCGTAATACGGTGATTGCGTTCGACTATCAGGATGCGCTGGCGTTTGATGGCGAGACTGGGCCTTATGCGCAGTATGCCGCGGTGCGCGCTGCGAATATCTTTCGCAAGGCTGGGGTGAGTGCCGAGGATGCGCTGGATGCTGTCGCCGACTTAGATTTGAGCGCTATGCTGGTGGGCGAAGAGGGTACCAGCGTGTGGGAGGTGTGGCTGACGGCTTCGCGGCTGTCGCTGGTGCTGGAGCAGGCGATTGCAGCCGCGGAGCCGGCGATGTTGGCGCGGTATGCGTTCGCGCTGGCGCAGCAGTTCAACAACTTCTATCACCGGCATCATATTTTGACCGAGACGGATGAGGCTCGGAAGTTGCTGTTGCTGGCTACAGCGGCGGTGGCTCGGAGAGAGTTGGTGCGGGTGCTGGGATGGTTGGGGATTGCAGTGCCTAGCGCGATGTAGAGGTGGCTGTCGTGGTCTAGCTATTTTCTTGCGCTGAGCTTCGGAAGCACTTCGGTGGCTGGGCCGAGGATTATTTCGTCAAAGGCCTGCGCGTTGAGGGGCTCTTCTGGGCCGACGTAGATTGTGCGGATGCGATGCTGGTTCGCGATGTGGACTAGACCCGCGGCGGGGTAGACGGAGCCGGAGGTTCCGACGACGAGCAGGGTGGTGGCGCGGTCGAGTTCGGCGTAGATCTCTTCCATTGCTAGAGGGACCTCGCCGAACCAGACGATGTGAGGGCGGATGGGGTGGGTGCAGACCTGGCAGGTGGGTAGTGTGTCTTCGTAGAGGGCTGCGTCTGCGAACGGGACGTTGCAGTGGGTGCAGCGGGAGTGGAAGAGGCTGCCGTGCATGTGGTGGATGTGGTGCGATCCGGCGCGCTCGTGCAGGTCGTCGACGTTCTGGGTGCAGAGGTAGAAGCGGCCGGGCATTTGGTGTTCGAGGTCTGCGAGTGCGCGGTGGCCAGCGTTGGGCTGGGCCGCGAGAGCGTCGCGGCGGCGCATGGAGTAGAAGCGCCAGACTAGCGATGGGTCGGCCTGCCATGCTTCAGGGGTGGCGACTTCCTCGACGCGGTGGCCGTTCCATAGGCCTCCTGAGCCGCGGAAGGTGGCGAGGCCGCTCTCTGCGGAGATGCCTGCTCCGGTGAGGACGAAGAGGCGGTCGGTTGCGGAGAAGGCCATGAGCCAGTGTATTCCGCGCGATCGTATGAGACGGCTATTGACGCGACACAAACCGCTTGCATGCGGCTGCTTGTGTCCTGATGCCAGACGTCAACGCTACTGAGGAGAGCCGGCTGGCGGTGGCGGTCCGTGTGGAGGACCATCGTCATGGTGGTGCTCATCGGTCGGAGGGACGAAGGCTGGAGGCGTGGAGAAGCCGCGATGGCAGGTGCCACAGCCTGCTCCGTGGGTAGCCGGAGGGTCCTTGAGCTGGGAGATGTATTGCTGGTTGATTGCCATGGTCATGCGGAGCATCACACGGGCGCGGTCCTTCATGGGGTTGGCGTCGGAGGCGAAGTCCATATGACCGGTTGAGGAGTTCTTGGCGTGGCAGTAGTTGCACTCGACGCCCAGGCCGCCGGTGAACTTGCGCATGACCTCGATCACCTGCTCGCCGGTGTAGTCCTTGGGAAGGACCTGGAGATTGGTGGGCTTGGGGCGCGGACGGTGCATGTGGCCTTGAGCAGGAGAGTCAGGCAGCGGCCCGGATGGAGTGGGGGATTGAGCAGTGGCAGCCATCGCGATGGCGAGCGCGAAGAGGGCGGCAGAGGAAACGAGACGAGAGGGGCGAAGGTGTTGAGACATCCTGTGGTTCCTTTGCTGGAGAGGATGGAAGCAACTTCGGTGGTCGTGTTCTGGTATGACGAGAGACGCGCTTAGTCTATCGTAAGTTTCCGTATGCTGCGCGAATCCGTTAGCTTGCGTAGCTGCGGACCCATTCGGTGATGGTTCGGATGGCCATGCCGCTGGGGCCTTTGGATTGCCAGGGTTTCTGGTCGTCCAGCCATGTAACGCTGGCGATATCCAGATGAATCCAGGGTGTCTCGTTGACGAACTCCTTTAGGAACATGGCTGCGGTGGTGGCGCCGGCGTAGCGGCTGCCGCCGGTGTTCATGATGTCGGCGATCTGGCTCTTGATCTGGTCGCGGTAGTCGTCGGTGCAGGGCATGCGCCAGAACTTCTCGCCGGTGATGCAGACCGCGTCGAGGAAGCGCTCGGCGGTGGCGTCGTCGTTGGAGAAGAGGCCGGCGTTGACCTGGCCTAGGGCGGTGCCGATGGCTCCGGTGAGGGTGGCGGCGTTTAGGAGGTGCGTGGCGCCCAGGGTTTGGGCGTAGTGGAGACCGTCGGCGAGGACGAGGCGGCCTTCAGCGTCGGTGTTGATGATCTCAATGGTCTTGCCGGACATGGCGGTTACTACGTCGCCGGGTTTGTAGGCTTTGCCGTCGGGCATGTTCTCGCAGGAGCAGACTACGGCCAGGACGCGGACGTTGGGCTTGAGCTGGGCGATGGCTCGCATGGAGGCGATCATGGAGGCTGCTCCGGCCATGTCGTACTTCATCTTGTCCATGTTGTCGGCGGGCTTGATGGAGATTCCGCCGGTGTCGAAGGTGATGCCTTTGCCTACTAAGCCGATGGTTGGTGCGTTGGTTGCTGGAGTTGTTGTGGGCTCATAGCGGAGGACGATGAGCGCTGGCGGTTCTGGCGAGCCTTGCGTTACGGCTATGAAGGCTCCCATCTTTAGCTCGCGGAGCTTTTCGATGGAGTAGACCTCGCAAGTTAGACCGAAGTCCTTTGCCATTGCTGCGGTGCGTTTGCCTAGCTCCGTGGGTGTGAGGATGTTTCCGGGTTCGTTGATGAGGGTTCGGGCGAAGTTCTGGCTTTCGGCGAGGATGATGCCTTCGCGGAAGGCTGCTTCGGTGACTTCGTCTGGTTGCGGTGTTAGAACTGTAAGCTGCTGAATGCTCAGGTCTTTGCGGTCGGCGCGGTAAAAGTCGATGTCGAAGTCCGCAACGATGGCGCCTTCGGCGAGGGCGCGGGCGGTTAGGGGGGTGGGTAGGTTGGGGTGTTCGGGGAAGGTCAGGGCCAGGCTGCGGAGGTTGCGGGGGCGGGCGAAGCGGACGGCTGCGCCGGCGGCTTTGCGGAGCTCGTGGGGGGTGAGCTTCGATGCTTTGCCGGCTCCGATTAGGAGGAGGCGCTGGGCTTTGAGGCCGGCAGGCGCGGGGAGGAGGAAGGTTTCGCCGAGGGTGGCTTTGAATTCGCCGGAGGTTAGCCAGGGGGTGGCGG
>JBAVDD010000182.1:0-5033 GCA_049587035.1 Acidobacteriaceae bacterium
ACGGTGGTCTTCGCCGACCCAATCCCTCCCAACTTTCAGTTTCTTAATGGCACGGAGCAGATTTCGTGCGTGTTTCCAGCGGCGGACGCTGCTATTTTGCTGGAGTGCGATTCACTTGACCGATGCAGCCTTGACCGGTCCGAGTACGATGCGGCGACTCCCGGACTCACGATTAACATCGACCATCACCGAAGCGGGCGGGAGTTTGCAGACTTCAACTGGATTGATCCGGAAGCTGCGGCTGTCGGTTGCATGATCTATGATCTGGCGGTTGCTGCCGGCGTCCCGATCAGCCATGCGATGGCTGACTGCCTGTACGCCGCGATTCTGACCGATACCGGCTCCTTCAATTATCCGAGCACGACGGCGTCCACGTTTGCGATGGCAGAGCACCTGGTGCGGAGTGGCGCCAACCCAAACCGCATTGCGGCAGCGGTCTACTTTTCTAACCCGGCTAGCAAGGTGCACCTGCTTGGAATTGCGTTGAGCAATATTCAGATTGACGGCGCAGTGTCGTGGAGCCACGTTACGCTGGAAGAGATGGAGCGGGTGGGGGCGACGGTGGAAGACTGCGAGGGCGTTGCCAATCATCTGATCGGCATCGCTGGAGTGGAAGCCGCGGCCTTCCTTCGCGAATTGCCAGAGCAGGGTCAGTTCCGGCTGAGCCTACGAAGCCGCTACAGACTTGACGTTTCGGTCATTGCTGAGCGATTCGGCGGCGGAGGGCACCGGAACGCGAGTGGATGCAGTATGGAGGGTACGCTTGCCGAGGTTACGCAGAGCATTGTGGGACAACTGCGGAAGGCCAGCTTACCCATTGTGAAAGATGCTGGCGTTGTCGAGGCTCCAACACTGCCTTCGATTCTGTTAGCCTAGGGTTCGCTTCGCGAATATGGAGCAGGCAGCACGAGTAGACCTGCAGCGGCCTCTGGCCGAATCGATTTGTGGGGGCAATCGACTTCCTTGATATCACTTTGATGGACTCTCCCCAATCCGCGACCGCGCCTACGGAGTTTACTACCGCGGGGGCGCCTCCGACTCCACCTTCTGGTTGGCGACGAGGGCTTTATTGGCTGCGTAACAACCACCTGGGGTACACGGCGACCGAGTTTGCCGTGTTGCTGGTGTTTGTGGGATTTTTTCTCTTCTACGGATTGATTCCAATTTTTGGTGGTGACCAACTGGGCCTGGTTGGAGCCGACGAGCCGCGCTATGCGCAGATTGCGCGCGAGATGCTCGCGGCGCACAACGCTGAGTGCGACGCGTTGCATGCCAGCATGATGCCGCACAGCCTGCGACCAGCCGATCTTCACGCGTCCTATGAGTGCCTCACGGCAGGGGCGGTGACGCCGATTCTCTATGGCAAGCCGTGGTTGGAGAAGCCGGCGTTGTACTACTGGCGCGCCATGGGCTACTACCGTGAGCTGGGCGTTTATGACTGGACGGCGAGGTTGGCCTCCGCGACGGGGTCGCTTGCGCTGATCTTTCTGGCTTTTCTACACCTGAAGCGATTCCGACCTGGCGGCCATCTGGATGCTGCCTTGATCATGGTTACGGCTGTGGCGATGTTTGCGTTCTCTCGCGGGGCCTCCACGGACATGCAGCTTGCCGCGCCATTTTGTATTGGCATGCTGGGCTGGTATGCGTGGTATGAGACAGGGAAGAAGTTCTGGCTCTTCGACCTCTATTTTTTTGGTGCCGCGGCCACACTGGCGAAGGGTCCGGTTGCGCCGTTTCTGGCGCTGGCGATCATCTGCCTTTTCCTGGGGCTTCGCCGTGAGTGGTCTGCCTTGCGTCGGACCATCTGGATCCCGGGGATCCTGATGTACCTGGTGATGGTGCTGCCGTGGTACATCGCGGTTCAGCGGCGCAATCCTACGTTCTTCGGCGAGTTTTTCTGGAAGCATAATATCGAGCGCTACACGACGAACCTCTACCATCATCGTCAACCGGTGTATTACTACCTGATCGTGCTGATCCTGGGCATGATGCCCTGGACGGCACTGTCCTTCCGCGCGCTGATCGATGGGTTGGACACTTCAATTGCGGAGTGGAAGGTGCGGTTCAAGCCGCAGCGTTATGTTGGCCACGTTCGTGCAGGCGATGCTTTTCCAGAGTTTCTGGTGCTTTGGGCCCTGTTCCCGATCATCTTCTTCTCTTTCTCCGACTCCAAGCTGCCCGGCTACATTCTGCCGTCCATTCCGCCGCTGGCCATTCTGACGGGCGATTATTTATTTCGAATTCGGCGCGCCGGCATTTCGAACTGGCTGTTGTATTTTCACGCTGGACTGACTGGGCTGCTTACCTTCGTGCTGATTCTGTGCCCGCAGTACATGGTCTATCAGCGGATGATTCCGGCGCGCGGGATCTTGACGTGGGCGATTGTTCTGGGAATCTCGGCGGCGTTGCTGGTGATCCTGGTAACTCGGCGCTTCGGGGTACGGCATCTCCGGTTGGTTACGATGATCCCGCTGGTGGGGTTGCTTTGCTTTTTGCTAGGCGCGAATGGGCATCTTCTGGATCTGAACTACTCGGCGCGCCCGCTGGCGCGTGAGATTCAGCAAGCTGACCCCAAGGCAGCGGTGGTCGCGGAGTTGGATGTGCGCCGCGACCTGGTCTATGGGCTGGCCTTCTACCGCGATCACAAAGTGGTGAGCTACAGCACGGATGGGGTTCCGTCTGGAGAGCATCTTGTGATATTTCCTACGAAAGACGAGCCGTTGCTGGAGAGGTATCTAAAGGGCAGGATGACGCAGCCGCTGCTGCTGTATCCGGCGCAAGGGCTCTCCGTTTACAGGGTCTATCCTCAAAGTTGAGGATAGGGGAGAGGTCGAGCCGCCGTTGAGTCAACTGCAGAGCCACTATGCGCAACTCGAGATTCTGGACCTCCGCCATTTCTCCGCGGCGCAGCTGAGGCCATTGCTGCGCGACGAAGCTGACCGGTGGCAGCGCCGTTTGCACTGGGACTACACGCACGCCTCTACGATGCTGCTCGATTATCTGGATAGCCGCATCCTTCCAGGATACGTTGCGCTGCAGGCGGGACATATTGTGGGCTACGCTTTCTGCGTGTGCGAGGGCGCGAAGGCGGTCATTGGCGATGTGTACGCGTTCGGTGAAACGGAGTCAACGGTCAATCCTATTTGTGACACGCTGCTGCATCATCTCCTGGAGCTCGTGCAGGCTACGCCAGGTGTTGATCGTGTGGAGTCGCAGCTGCTGATGTTTCCTACTGGAGCGCTGGGCGATACGTTTCGCGCAGCCGGCTTCACCAGCTTTCCACGCTGCTTCATGCTGCGCGACCTTGAAGCCCATCCTTCGAGCTTGGAGACGGATCTAGGTTCGTTGCATCCGGGGCGAAGGCTGATTCTGCAAGCATGGCAACCGGAGTTTTATGAGAGTACGGCGCAACTGATTCACCGCTGCTATGCCAACCACATGGACGCAGGCATCAATGATCAGTACCGCACGCTGCATGGTGCGCAGCGCTTTCTGCACAACATTATTCGATTTCCCGGGTGCGGTGTTTTCGATCCGGAAAACTCCTGGGTACTACGCGATGCTGATGCGCCGGCGGAGACGAAGGGGGGGCACGAGGGCGCACTGCGGACTTCGGTCATCGAGGCAGCGGTGCTGTGCTCGCGCGTGCGAGCAGATGTGAACCACATTACACAGATTTGTATTAGCCCCTCGTTGCGGGGTCAGGGATTGGGGCAGATGATGCTCGAGCACTGTGCGCGGGAGGGAGCGAGACGTGGGGTGCGACAACTGTCTCTGACGGTCACCGAGGCCAACCTGCCCGCGCGTCGTCTTTATGAGCGGAACGGGTTCAGCACACTGCACCGCTTTGAGGCGATGGTTCGCGACAGCAGTCCTGCTACGTAGGCTGTACGGCGGTCCCTACTGGGACTTCTTCCAGTAGGCGCCCGGGCGAGCCACCGCATACATCTCAATCGCAATCTGGTCGAAGAGGCCGTAGCGGTCCTTGCCCACAGAATAAAGGTCAAAGTGTGAGCGGCCCGGGATGTAGGTAAAGTGGGCCTCCGCACCGAGTTTTTGCAGACGCGCATCGAACAGATGCGCGGAGCCGTCGAGGTAGAAGGTATCTGCAGTCCCAACGAACAAATGGATGCGGCCCTTCAGAAGGTTGGCTTTTTCTGGCCACTCCTTTTCTACGAGGTGCGCCAGGTCGTAGTGATCATGCCAGTAGGCGACGACGTAGGGGTTCACGTCGCCGGTCACGCGGTCGAACATGGGCATGGGGGCACCGCTCTTTGATCGGGGGGAGAAGACCCAGTCGAATGAGGTGATCTGGCCTCCGTAAGGGCCGAGCACGGACTCGATCTTGGTGAACTGCTCGAGCGTTGCGATGACCTTGCCGTCCATCCGCATGATGGGATAGGGCTTGCCATCGGGGCGGTGGTAGGCGTTCGCGTGTGGTGCGTAGAGATTGGGCCCGGTGAAGTTGTGAAAGTCGCTCGGGTCAGGTGAGGTGGACCAGGTGCCGCCGAAGATCTGCGGGTAGTTGACTTCAAGCTGCAGGGTCGCCCAGCCGCCGCTGGAGTGTCCGTTGAGAAAGCGTCCGGTGGGCCGGGCGTCCATGCGGTATTTGTGTTCGAGCCAGGGGATGAATTCAGTGGTGAGCGCTGCTCCCCAGGGGCCGTTGTTCACTGAGTCGGCGAATTCGTGAGTACCCTCCGGGCAGGATTCATCCAGCATCACCCAGATCATGGGAGGCATCTTGCCTTCGATCATACGGCTGCGAATCAATGCTGCCTGGACGAGGTTGTATTCCAAGCCTCCTCCGAAGCCGTGCGTGTAGTAGACGGTTGGATAGTGCTCGCCGGAGGTTTTGTAGCCGGGAGGCAGGACGACCCAGGCTTTGACCGCTGTCGGGTTCCCGGAGAACCTGGTAAGCAGCGGGCTGACCAACTCCTGCTTCTCTATCTCGCCGGGCTTTACCTCTGCCTGGACTTTTGCGAGGGCAGCAGCGCGCATCGGGTTGGCAGCGGGATGTTCACTGAGCGTCAGCG
>JBAVDD010000183.1:0-12705 GCA_049587035.1 Acidobacteriaceae bacterium
GTCCATGACAGCATCGCAGGCAATGACACGGAGTCAGATTGCACCTTCGCACAAAAAGATGCTGACCTGACGGGATCATGCACGACTGACCAAGGTGCCGTTACTATAACCGGCAAAGTCGATGGAAGAAAAATCACATGGTCTTACAAGAGTGAATACAACGGATCTCCTCTGACGGTCACTCACGAAGGTGCGCTGGGCACAGACAACAAGATAACTGGCACGGCGAGCGTCCCAGAATACTCGGTAGACGGCGATTTCACAGCCACACAAGTTAAGTAACCGTCGCAGATTTATTCGGAGGTATTTGCCATGAAGGTGGGAAACAAGGTCTTTCTCGTGACTGGGGCGGGAAGTGGAATTGGACGCGAATTGACTCTCCACTTGCTTTCGAAAGGTGCACATGTTGCCGGCGTCGACCTGAATGCCAAAGCGCTAGAGGAGACTGTGCGCCTGGCCGACGCCCATCGCGCGCAATTGGCAACATTCGTCACGAACATCGCCGAACACGCGGCAGTCGAAGCTCTTCCGAAAGAGATTCTGGCACGTTTCGGCTCAATTGATGGCATTATCAACAACGCCGGCATCATCCAGCCGTTCATGAAAGTGAGCGAACTCGACTTCTCGGTCATCGAGCGGGTACTGAACGTCAACTTGCTTGGAACTCTGTTTGTTATCAAAGCCTTCTTGCCATATCTCATGCAACGGCCTCAAGCACATATCGTCAATATATCGAGCATGGGAGGGTTCATTCCAGTGCCGGGGCAGACCATCTATGGTGCCTCAAAAGCTGCGGTCAAGCTCTTGTCTGAAGGACTTGGATCTGAACTGATTAAGACGAATGTTCGAGTCACCGTTGTATTCCCCGGTGCAGTTGCGACCAATATCCTCACGAATTTAGGTGTCAGCATCCCCGATATGAGTGCAAATAAGGGAAAGACAAAAGCAATGGAGCCAAGCAACGCCGCGAAAATTATTGTGCGCGGTATAGAGCGTGACGCATTTCACGTCTTTGTGGGACGCGATGCGATGATCATGGACAAACTGTACCGGTTGAACCCTGCCTTTGCGGCACGGGCAATCGCAAAAAAAATGAGCGGGCTACTTCCGGCGTAGTTCACTAAAGCAAGGAGGCAAAAAGTTGAACAATGACAAGAACCTCTGTTCGATAAATCGGCTGAAGGTCATCGTATCCTGTGCCGTCCAGGCTCTAGCGCTACTTCTCTGTTCGTACACGATAGCGTACGGGCAATCCGGGGGGCCACGGAAACAAATCGACGCAGATTTCGGTTGGAGATTTAGCCTAGGTGATCCAGCTGGGGCCCAGGATCCGAACTTTGATGACAGTTCTTGGCGGACGATTAATGTTCCTCACGATTGGAGTATAGAGGGTGTGCCAGATCCGAAGAATTTGTCGGGGTCAGGTGGTGGATATTTTCCGACAGGTGTCGGATGGTATCGCAAGACGTTCCGTGTGCCCAGGACTTGGGAATCGAAACGGGTCAGTGTCGAGTTCGACGGCGTGTATATGGACTCGACCGTCTATCTGAACGGCCATGCGCTCGGGACGCACCCGAACGGATACACGAGTTTTGCGTTTGATCTCTCACCATACCTCGTTTTGGGGCGCACTAACGTTCTTGCAGTGCGGGTCGACAACTCGAAGCAACCGAACAGCCGTTGGTATACCGGGTCGGGTATTTATCGGCATGTTCGCATCGTGGTCACCAATCCGGTTCACATTGCACATTGGGGCGTGTTCGTTACTACTCCGATAGTGACGGCTGCGCACGCCGAGGTTGTTTTGCACATACGCGTTGCAAACGAGGCGACAACGGCGACTGACGTCGCCGTTGAGACCTCAATCATATCGAGATCTGGAATCACTGTTGCAACGGCGCGTTCCTTGAATCCTTTAGCGAACGGACAAAACACCGCCATTGATCAAACCATCTCGCTTCCGAATCCGGATTTATGGTCTCCGCAAACGCCGCACCTCTATCGTGCCGTTACGAGAGTTATTCAACGCGGAAAGGTCGTCGATGAAGTCGCCACTATGTTTGGCATTCGTTCCCTTGCCTGGTCGGCAAATGGTGGTTTGATGTTGAATGGCAAGCCTATCAAATTGCATGGAGGAAGCGTTCATGCCGACAATGGTCCTCTTGGTGCAGCCGCGTTTGATCGCGCCGAAGAGCGCAAAGTCGAATTACTGAAGGCGGCTGGCGACAACGCCGTTCGAACAGCGCACAACCCACCGTCACCGGCTTTTCTCGATGCCTGCGATCGCCTCGGCATCCTCGTGCTGGAAGATTCCTTCGATGTCTGGGAAACACCGAAGGTCAAATACGACTATGCACGTTTCTTTGATGATTGGTGGAAACGGGATCTGGATTCTATGGTGCTACGGGATCGTAATCATCCATCCGTAATCATGTGGGCGATCGGCAATGAGATTCCGGAAGCATGGACACCTGCGGGAGCGCCGATCGCGAAAAAACTCTCGGACGAAATCCGATCGCTCGACAGCACAAGACCGATAACAGAGGCATTTCCTGGCGCGACATACACTGCGAATACCGACGCAGTTTTTGCAAAGGTGGATATCGGGGGGTATAACTACAATCTCGCTGCGAATCAAGCCAAAGATCATGCGCGTGTTCCCAGCCGCATTATGCTGACCACGGAGTCCTTTCCGTCAGACGCTTTCGAGCAATGGCAGCTCGCCCGCAACAAGTCATACATCCTCGGTGATTTCGTCTGGACATCGATGGACTACCTAGGCGAGTCCGGAATCGGGGCATGGGGTGAAGGCACTCCGAAACAGGCTTCTCAGGCTGAACAGATGGGCCGCTTCATGAAAGTCTTCACTACGAAGATGGGCGAGAATGGCCAGGGTCCGTTCAATGGAAAAGCTCCACCTGCGAGTCCCATGTTTCCTGGATACCCCTGGTTTGGTTCCTATTGCGGGGACTTGGACATTACGGGTTTCCGGAAGCCGCAATCTCATTATCGAGACATCTTATGGAATGGCGGCGACCGTGTGTACGCGGCAGTCCGCCTCCCTGAACCCGACGGTAAAAAGATTTTCGCAATTGGCTGGGCAGTCTATCCGAGCATCGCTAGTTGGACATGGCCAAGCCAGGAAGGCAAAGACCTTCAAGTGGAGGTGTACTCCAGAACGGATCAAGTACGCCTCTATCTCAACGGCAAGATTATTGGGGAGGCACCGACTGGCCTCGAGCAACAGTTTAGAGCAGTTTTTACGGTGCCTTATATTCCGGGCACCTTGAAAGTCGAGGGTGTGCGCAACGGGCAGGTTGTGGCTGAGACGACTCTTACGACAGCAGGCGCAGCGACAGCCCTGCGATTGACTCCTGATCGTAGCAGGATCGCCGCAGATGGAGAGGACCTGTCGTTCGTCACAATTGAAGCGGTCGATTCCACAGGCCATTACCAACCGAACGCCGACAATGAAGTGCAGTTAGCGATCACCGGACCTGGTGTCATAGCGGCCCTAGGTACCGGAGATACCAAGAACCCCGAACCGTATCAGTCAGATCACAGGCGCTTGTTCAATGGACGAGCGCTCGTTGTGATCAGGTCGACAGGTAGACGGGGTGAGATCACGCTCAACGTCAAAGGCTTGGGAATGGGCGAGGCGAGGGTCAAGATCATTGCCAAAACCGGGAACTGAGCTGCGTGGCCTCAGGCAGTCAATACCGACTATCTCCTTGTGACGTACCGTTGTCATCTTCGAGGAGGCACTTAGTCGAATTGATTGAGAGATACACAATTGCTTCAGTGGTGCAGAACAGCGCCTAGCGTGTGATCGCTGGTCAAGGAGTGATCGAATCATGGGAGTAACGCGCAGAGGTCTTCTTTTACTAGCAGCTGCCATCGTTGGGACATGTGCGTCCGCTCAGAGTCTCAAAGACCTAAGAGCGGGTTTTGAAGATCCCCCAAATGCGGCCCGTCCTCGTGTGTGGTGGCACTGGATGAACGGCAACATCACTCAAGAGGGAGCGGATTTTGATTTGGCATGGATGAAACGCGTTGGCGTAGGTGGCATTGATATCATCTCCGGCTCCTTGCCAGAGCCCTCTGTTGTGAAATCTCCTGTGCTTTTCATGGATGATCAGTGGAAGGATATCTTTCGCCGTGAGGTTGCCTCTGCTCGCGCCTACGGCATGGAGGTATCTATTGACGGCGCACCTGGCTGGAGCGAGACAGGGGGACCTTGGGTTACGTCAGAACATGCCATGAAGAAGTATGTCTGGAGCGAAACCCAGGTGATAGGTGGCAAGCCCTACAGGGGCATCCTTCCTAAGCCTCCTTCTGTAACAGGTCCGTTCCAGAACATACCAGCCCATTGGGATGGTTTCCATCCCATCGAATTGACCCATGATGTTTACGCCGACTCCGCGGTTGTCGCATTTCCGACTCCACGAGCTGAACTCGAACGTAGCTTTCCCGGAGTCTACAGCTCGAGCGCAACCGACTTGAATCTGGCTGGTCTTGACGACGGAAGCCTGAAAGCACCGCTAGTGCTTCCGGTAGTCACAGGCGGGGGGGGGACTTGGATTCAGACCGACTTTGGGCGAGATGTGTCGATTTCGACGTTCACCCTAGGGCTTGGCGCTCCGGCCAACGTGACGCTGATGGTTAGTGAGGACGGTCATTCCTTTCACCAGGCCTTTCGAGTGCCACCTGACCCGAACGAACATCCTGCACCTGAGCAGACATATTCTTTCGCGGCAATCCACGCGAGGTTTTTTCGTATTGTGTTCACAGTGCCCACGAAAGCTCCACTTCTCCCTGGCCTACCCAAAATCATGCTTAGGTTCTTTAGGCCGCAGAAGCAATTTTCGGTATGGCGCGTCTCTTTCCCGGGCGCGATGCGAGTGAATCGCTTCGAAGAAAAGGCTGGCTTCGCCCCTACGATCAATTTCCCGTCGACCCAGTCCCCCGAGTGCGGTCAGGCGAGCATCGTCAGCAAGACAAGCGTCATCGACTTGACAGAAAATCTCCGTCCAAACGGCACTTTAGATTGGACTCCGCCGCCGGGTCATTGGACCATTCTTCGGATTGGCTACTCCCTGACGGGCCAGACGAATGGTCCTGCAGAAGCGAAGTCAACTGGCCTGGAAGTCGACAAGCTCGATGCTTCTCTAGTTCGTCAGTATATGGAGCAATACCTGAAGATGTACAGCAGCGCCACGGGAGGGAAGTTAGGAAATGCTGGCGTTCAGTATCTCCTGACTGACAGCTGGGAGGCCGGTGTCCAGAATTGGACTGCAACGATGCTTGCGCAGTTCAAGTTGCGGCGAGGATACGATGCAACACCGTACCTTCCAGTTCTAGCTGGTTGGGTGGTGGGTAGCCCAGATGTGAGTGACAGGTTCCTCTGGGACTTTCGCCGAACGCTTGAGGAGATGCTGGCAGACAACCACTATGGAACGATTGCTCAAGTCCTGCACGAGCACCACATCGGCTACTACACCGAGGCTGAAAGTGACACAAATCGAGCTATTGGAGATGGCATGGCAATAAAGGCGCGTGCCGATATTCCCACAGGAGAATTTTGGTACCGTCCCTTCGCAGCGGGGCCCGGCCAGCCAACCTTAAAGGCGGATCTCGAAGAATCGGCTTCTGTGGCACACGTCTACGGCAAACCCTTCGCGGCTTCGGAGTCGTTGACTGTGGCCGCAGGAGACGATCCGTGGGCGTTTTCACCCGCAATGCTGAAGCCAGTCGCTGACGAGATATTCGCTCACGGCATCAATCGGATTCTTTATCACGAATCTCACCTACAGCCGTTGGTTGATGCCAAACCAGGTTTAACGCTGTCCATCTTCGGCCAGTACTTTAACCGCAACAATACATATGCCGAACAGGTGAAACCCTGGATCGACTATCTCACGAGGTCGTCGTACCTGCTCCAGCAGGGAAGATTTGTGGCAGATGTCGCCTACTTTTACGGACAAGAACAAAACCTCACCGAAATGTTTACCGGGAGGTTCAATACCGATGTCCCCGAGGGTTACCACTACGACTATATCGGCCCTGAGGCGCTGCTTACCCTCATTTCAGTACGGAACGGAAAGTTTGTGACACAGAGCGGCATGCAGTACCGGGTTTTGTACGTGCCGTCATCAGTGGATCGCCTCACTCTCTCTGCAATGTATAAGCTGAGGGATTTGGTCGCGGCTGGCGGTACTCTAGTCGCCAAGAAGCCAGTTGGGTCTCTTGGGCTACCTAACGATGACGTGCAGGTTGAAGCTATTGCAGACAAAATGTGGGGTGCCGATACCAGCAATCGGCAGGGACACTCGTTTGGGAAGGGAAGAGTTTACGGGACTAGTGATCTGGGTAAGGTGCTCGCAAGCGAACGGATACAACCCGACGTGGAGTTCACAGATTCTCAGAAAGATTCCAATGTCATGACGCTACATCGTCAGACGGAGTCCGGAGACATCTACTTCATCACGAACCAGCTTGATCGGCCCGAGCAGTTGAACATGACCTTTCGAGTTACTGGAGAAGCGCCAGAGCTTTGGCGCGCCGAAGACGGAAGGCAAGAGCCAGTCTCTTACACGACGGTGTCAGGAGGCATTCACACCTTCCTTCACCTCAATCCATATGAGGCGGTATTTGTCGTATTTCGCAAGTCATCTATGCCTTCACGTTCGTTGCCGGTGCCTCATGAGAGAGTCTTAGCCTCGATTTCCGCCCCTTGGACGGTCTCCTTTCAGGCCGGCCGCGGTGCTCCGGCAACTGCCATTTTCAAGCAGTTGACTCCCTGGAATGAGTCTCTAGACCCTGGGATTAAGTATTTCTCCGGACAGGCTACGTATACCCGTGATTTTGAGATGCCTTTTGTCTCTTTTCAGCGAGATCATCGAATCGTTTTGGATCTCGGAGAAGTGCATGAACTTGCACAGGTGTCTGTGAACGGTAAGGAGCAGGGAATCGTCTGGCACGCTCCTTACCGGTTGGACATCACGGATGCATTGAAGCCAGGCACGAATCAACTTAGCATCGCCGTTACGAACCTTTGGCCCAATCGCTTGATTGGAGACAAACAACCTGGCAGTAGGCACTACGCGTGGGCACCGCAATCAATGTACAGCGCAGGATCAAAGCTCATGCGTTCGGGCCTGATTGGGCCTATCACTATTTTAGACATGGTTCCGCAGCAGCGGCACTGGAACGGACACTGAATCAGAGGCACGTGATGTAGACAGAAAACAGATAAAGGAAGAACGTGGGCAGTCAATCTCCACGCATGAACGGCGGTCGACCCACGCTTACGTTCAATAGTAGCTATGCGTCGGCTCAGAGTAACTATGGACGGACAGCTTGCCGTCCTCGCGGTAGTAGAGAAAGGATCATTTGAAGCCGCAGGTAAGTACCTCGGCATCGGCAGGTCCGCTGCGCGCAAACGAGTCCATGGTGTAGAGAGCGAAATTGGAACTCCTCTCACTAAACAAATCTCCTCATCGCGCAGAGCAAAGAGAGAACTGAAACAGTGTCCACTGACTTCAACAAGCCTAACGACCCTTTTGTCCATGTACATGTTTGCGTACACTGCGGAAGCACATTTCGCCGAGAAGAATTTGAAGATCGGGCACATACCACAGGAATATACCTGTGCCCGAAATGTGGTGTGGAAGGCCCGCTGAATATCGAGATACGCGCAGCCGATACGTTTGAGAAAGATCCTGGCAAAACGGGTTAAATCATCCGGTCAGGGGCAGCCTGCCTTGCCTCCGTTGACCGACTTCACTCAATTTTCTGCCAGCGGCTTTCACGAATTCGTTCACCATCCGAGACTTGCTATCGGCGCGAACGGCTAGACTCGTGACGAGTCGGAGCCGATCTTCCGTGAGAGGTCGAATCGTGATGCCGTCTCGCGCAATCCGCCACGCTGCCGTGCGTGGAAGGACCGCCAATCCGTGATGTTCGCGCACCAATCCAGAAGCCTCCTCAGGAGTGGTGAAGTGGTAGATGTCGGAGGGATATATCTCTTTCTCTGATGTGACAGCCAGGATTTGATTGTAGAGATAGGCGTTGGTATGGGGCCCGAAGAGCACCCAAAGGCGGCGCTCCATCTGGTTCAGTCGGACCTCTCTATACGCTGCGAGTTCGTCACCCGTTCGCATCACCACATAATACGGATCGGTTCCAATCTCTAGTGTGCTTAGTTTGCTTTTCGTAGGCACGCCGGTGATGAGGGCGATATCAAGTGTTCCGGCGATGAGTTGCTGCGCCAGTTCGTTTGAAAAGTTGCTCCAAAGTTCGATCTTCATATCTGGAAACAGGGGAAGCCGGATCGACATGAGCAGCGAGACAAAGAACGGGTCAGTGTATGAGGACTTGCCCACATTAAGAATCTCCGTGGGGCCATCAATCACAGCCCTCGCAGCGAGCATAGCGCGTTCAGCATGGAACACAACCTCCCGCGCTTCTGCGATAAATGCCTGCCCGGCAGGAGTGAGTTCAACGGCCTGATGGCTGTGCTCGAAGATGCGGAATCCCACAGATCGTTCCAGGCGAAAAATCTGTTTACTGAGCGTAGGTTGACTCATGTTCAACCTGTCTGCCGCGCGTGAGAAGTGCAACTCTTCCGCAAGCAAAATCGCCGACTGCAACAAACGAATATCTGGCAAGACCATGCGTATCCTCCAGAGACCCAGGGGAAATTCCAGGACGGACAGCAAGTATTTCAAGCTCGGGTGCGTTCAAATGCCAGTTACGGAAAGTAGTTTACTCGAAACCCCCTCGACTGGCACCGTGCTTTCCGTCAGTCGTCATGCCCGAAAGGCATGACGAATACCCAAAATTTCATTGGACGATTCGGCCTCTGAGCGCGAACCTCGCTTGTGAACAGGTAGGTAAGGATTCGCTTGCAGAAAGGAGTCACCATGTCCGATGAGAAAAAGCCTCCGGCGAGTGTAGGGCCCAATGGCCAGCCGAAGATCGATCGCGAGCCATTGCTGGACAGTAATCAAGCAGCAGCGATCCTCAAGGTCCATCCGAGGACGCTCCAGAGGCTCGTCCATCGTGGCGAGATCACAGCCGTGCATGTGGGCAAGCTCTGGCGTTTTAAGCCGTCTACGCTGACGGCGTGGATCGACAGGGACATGGCGAGTTGACGATCAGAACTAGCTAGTGATTATTGGTGATTTTCCCGCATGATGGCGATACCCTGATGGAAGCTATCCGTGCCGGGAGATCAAGGAAAGGGACCTTGATGGAACGAGCATGTTACCAATTCGGAAGTTTGACCAGAAAGAAGCGGGCGAAGGGATCAGACACCTGGGAGTTTCGGTTCTACGAAGCGACGGAGCAGGGAGAACGAAGACGAAAGTCCTGCATTATTGGCAATGTCGCGCAGTACCCAACCAAAGCTCAGGCACAAAAGGCGGTCGAAGCTCTTCTCCTAAAACTCAACTCGGAAACTCCACAGCAACGATTGGCCGTGGTGACGTTCGGCGCGATATGCGACCGCTACCTCAAGGAAGAGATGCCAGAACGCTACTCAACCTCAAAGTCGTATCGGTCGAATATCAAGAACCACTTGAAGCCGCGTTGGGGTGACTACTTGCTCGACCGCATCCGTCCGATGGCGGTCGAGGATTGGATGAAGAAACTCCCTATGGCTCCGAAGTCGAAGACCCATATCCGAAGCGTGATGCACCTCATGTTCGAGTGCGCCACACGCTGGGAGCTGTTCACCGACAAGAGAAACCCGATTGCGTTGGTTCGCATAAAAGACGGCAGCAAGCGTCGTCAGCGTCCCTCCATTCTGACTGTGGACCAGTTTGAAACCATCATTGCGTTACTGAAAGAGCCGTACCGCACGATGGCGTATATCGCCCAATGCCTCGGTCTTCGCGTGAGCGAGATCGCGGCGCTTCAGTGGGACGACTTCGATTTTGAGAGGAATCAGCTTCTTGTTCAGCGCAGCATCGTGAACGGGAATGTGGATGATGTCAAAACCGAATACTCCCAGGATTACGTTCCGTTGCATCCGTCGTTGACTGAGGTGGTTTTGGAATGGAGCAAGGAAGCCGTGCCGACAGAAGAAGGCTGGCTCTTTGCCAATCCAATCACCAACAAGCCTTATTTTCCGACGGAGATTCAGAGGCGTCACCTCCGGCCTGCCGGATGGTGCCTGGTGGAGTGCCCGAAGTGCGGTGTTGGTACAGGCGTTTGGTGTCGGCAAGATCGTCCGACGCCGAACGGCGGTCGTTTACCCATCCACAAAGAGCGCCAAGCCGCAGCCGGGAAGTACAGCTCGATTGGTTGGCATACGTTCCGCCATACCTATCGTTCGTGGCTGGACGAGACCGGAGCGCCAATGAAGGTACAGCAGGAACTCATGCGCCACGCGTCGATTCAGACGACCATGAATGTCTACGGACAGGCGATGGCGTCCTCGAAGCGGGAGGCCAACAGCAAGGTCGTGGAGATGGTGCTCAAGCCTATGAAAGCGAGCGCCTAAAGTCATGAATTTTGCGAATGGGAGTCAGTGGGAGTGAATCGAGGGTGGTAGCTACTCAAATTCGACTCGTAACTGATTGATTTGATTGGTTGCGGGGGTAGGATTTGAACCTACGACCTTTGGGTTATGAGGGCGTCTAGAAACTGATTCTAAAAGACTTAGTGCGGCGCGGATGATACTGAAGCACCTTTAGGAATCAGTAAGATACAGAATGAATTCGCTAAGTGCGCTCCAATTTGCGCCCCGTTTTTGAGGTGTTCAATCTTTTGAACCAACCCCCTCGTCAACGTGCGGAGTTCCGCTGAGTTCGGCCCCATCGAAACTCGATGAGTGACTGGATCTGTTGTCGCCAGTCGAGATTTCCTGATGCACACAGTGAGTCAACTCAAGCCGACTTCAAAGGCTGACCCGAGTGATTGACCCATCTTTAGCCTCTTTGCTCGAAGATACCTGCTGAAATCACCGAGGTCTAGCGGTCGATGAGCTTTGCGTGTGTCGCGGGATATCGCTCACCTTCAACCTTGATGGCAGAAGACGCCTCTTCAAGCGAGTGCAGGTCGTCAGCGGTCAGCTCAATGGCAGCGCCACCAAGATTCTCTTCTAATCTAGAAATCTTCGTAGTGCCAGGGATAGGAACGATCCACGGCGCTTTCGCAAGGAGCCATGCGAGGGCGATCTGAGCGGGCGTAGCCTGCTTTTGGTCCGCGAATTTGGTGATGACATCGACCAGTGCCTGATTTGCTTTGCGATTGTCTTCGCTGAAACGAGGAACGATGGCGCGGAAATCGGCGCTGTCGAACTTCGTCGAGGAATCGATTTTTCCGGTAAGGAAGCCTTTGCCAAGAGGGCTGAACGGGACGAAGCCGATGCCGAGTTCTCCCAGCGTTGGCATGACAGACTCTTCGGGTTCACGCCAGAAGAGGGAGTATTCGCTCTGCAGGGCTGCCACGGGCTGTACGGCGTGGGCGCGGCGAATGGTCTTTGTGCCTGCTTCGGAAAGACCAAAGTGCTTCACCTTGCCTGCCTGGATCAAATCCTTAACGGCACCAGCAGTTTCTTCAATGGGCGTGTTGGGATCAACGCGATGTTGGTAGAGCAAGTCAATGGTGTCCGTTTGCAGCCGCTTCAACGAGCCTTCGACGACCTGCGCGATGTGGTCAGCGCGACTGTTGGTTGCTGTCCATTTGCCATCGTTGCCGGGATCGGGCTCGAATCCGAACTTGGTAGCGATCACGACATCTTTGCGGAAGGGAGCGAGAGCTTCGCCCACGACTTCTTCATTGACGAACGGGCCATACACTTCAGCAGTGTCGAAGAAGGTGACACCGCGCTCGACAGCGGCGCGAATGAGCTTAACCGCTTCGCCCTTCTCTGTGACGGGGCCAAGACCGAAGCTCAGACCCATACATCCGAGGCCGAGTGCTGAGACTTCGAGGCCGCTTTCTCCTAATACGCGCTTCTGCATAATTTCTCCTATCACTACTCAATCGTTTGATGCTGGCGAGCTGCTTTACTCCAATGCTTTGTGGGCCTGCCACTGATTGACTCAAGCCAAACTGGCTTGCACTTCTACCCCGGAGTGACCGCTACCTAGATTCCGGTCATCTTGAGCATGGCCTCCGGCAGGCGAGTACCTTCGAGCGACAGCTTCGAAGTGGCTTCTTCAATCTGTTGCAGGTCGACCTCCGTCAACTGGACATCAACCGCTCCGAGGTTCTCTTCCATCCGTGAGACCTTCGTGGTGCCAGGAATGGGAACGATCCACGGCTTCTTCGCCAACAACCACGCTAAAGCGATCTGCGCTGGCGTTGCACCCTTGCGCTGTGCTGCTGCTTGCACGGCATGTACGAGCACCATGTTCGCTTTGCGAGCCTCAGGCGAGAAGCGTGGCACATGATTGCGGAAGTCGCTCGGATCGAACTTCGTGTTCTCATCGATCTGTCCAGTCAGGAAACCAGCACCAAGAGGGCTAAACGGAACGAAGCCGATTCCAAGCTCTTCGAGCACGGGCAATACATCATCTTCTGGCCCGCGCCAGAAGAGCGAATATTCACTCTGTAGCGCCGTGACTGGCTGAACAGCGTGAGCTTTGCGGATCGTGCCTACACCCGCTTCCGACAATCCGAAATGCTTAACCTTTCCCTCAGCGATTAGCTCTTTTACCGCACCGGCGACTTCCTCGATCGGCACGTTGGGAT
>JBAVDD010000184.1:0-13563 GCA_049587035.1 Acidobacteriaceae bacterium
AGATCACCACCGGAAACCCGCACTCTCTCCACAACCGCGTCAAAAACTCCGGCCGATCATCATAAGAAGTCCCAATAAACGAAACCCCTCTATCGCGATCCTTATCCGACCAAGCCCCCTCCACCGGAAAATGAATCGTAGGCTCATACGCCGTCTGAATCTTGATCACATCCCGAGCCCCCCGCTCCATGTAATCCGCAATATTTTTATCCCGCTGCACCACATGCAAATCAAAGTGCGGAATGTCCTTCATATAAAGCCGCCAGCCCGGATCCCGCCGCGGCCCAAACGCATTGTCAATCATGTAGCTGACACTCTTCACGCCCATCGCACGCAAGCGATCCAGCGTCTCAGGCCAAAGCCCCAACAACTTATCCGCCCAGAAAACCTCCGGCCGCTCCCGCTCCGCCATCGCCAGCACATCCCGATTCAACCGCGAAACCCAAGGCCCCATCTGTGCCCGATGCACAACCTTCCCCAACAGCGCACTCTTCGGCGCATACTCCAAACAGTTCAGCGGCACCACCACATGCCCCAGCCGCTCCAGCGCCCAGGCCCGATACTGCGCCGAATCATTAGGCGACAGCTGCGCCGCATACAAAATCTTCACCGCAACCGTTCTCCCCTACCCTCTACACTCTACCCTCTACACGCTGCCTTACCCCTCCCGCAGCTGCGCAATCACCTGCTCCGCATGGATCGCCCCCACCACGCGTCCCTGCTCATCCACCACCGGCAACGACCGCAGGTTGTACTTATCGAACAACTCCGCAACATCCTTATCGCTGGCCTCCAACCTGCACCGCACATTATGCCCATCCGACAACTCAGCCAGCCGCGTATCCCCCGGCGACAACAGCAGCTTCGGCAGCGTCACCACCCCCGCCAGCACCTCATCCTCGCCCAGCAGATAAATCTCCGTAATCGTATCCGGATCACCCTCGAAACCCCGCAGCGCCATCACCGCATCGGAAACCGTAGCATCCTTCCCCGCGCTCACATAATCCGTCGTCATGCGCCCCGCAGCAGAGTTCGCCGAGAACTCCAGCAGCTCCTCCACATCGTGCCGCTCCTCCGGCTCCATCTCCTCCAGAATCGCCTCGGACTCCTCATCGCTCAGCTCCGCCAGCACATCCGCCGCCGCGCCCGGGTCCATCTCCTCCAGAATGTCCGCCGCCCGCTCCGAGTCCATCCCCTGCAGCAGCTCCTTCTGCATCCGAGGCTCAACTTCCTCCAGCGTCTCCGCCGCCGTCTCCTCCGGCAAGCTCGAGAACACCGCCTCCCGCTCACTCGGCGCCAGGTCTTCCAGAATGTCCGCAATATCCGACGGGTGCAGCTTCGCCAGCCGCTCCTGCCCAATCTTCAGCCGAACCCTCCGCGCCGGATCACGCTCAATCAAATCCACGAAGTCCCACGGAATCACCCGCGCCTTCAGCCGCCCCGTAACCTCCTCCACCAACCCCACCGGCAGTCCCTTGAACAACCGCCGCATCGCCCCGCGATTCCCCACTTCCACTTCCTCAATCCGCAACCCCGCCGTCTTGCCCTCACCGTCCCCGGCCTCCCAAGCCAGGTTCACATCATTCACCCGCACCACCTTGCGCCCATCGACATCAATAATCTGCTGATCCAGCAAGTCATAGTCCAGCAGCAGATAATCATGATGCTCCTTATAAGCGACCGGCTTCCCAATGGCCCGCAGCTCCGCATCATTACGCACCGGCCAAACCACATCCACCACCGGCAGCAGCAACTGCTTCACCTTCCCCTTGCCCTTCCCCTTCGCAACCAGCACCAGCGCCGCCACATGCGTCTGGTCCGCCGACACATCCACCGCCAGCTCCTTCACCCTCCCCAACAACTTCCCATCCACCCCCAGCACTCCGCGCCCCAACAGCGCCGAAGCACTAGTGGCCACATTCACCGGAATGATCTGCAACTCCGTCATCGCTTCCCCTAAACTACCCCATTCGATGCATCCCCGCACCCTGTCAACTTTGACACTCCACCCACAAAAGCAAAACGGCGAAGCCGAAAAGCCTCGCCGTCTTTCTCCCCTATCCCCTCTTCCCCTATCCCCTGCCTCTAAGCCGTCACCGGCTCCAGCACCTGGGCAAACTTCTTCCCCGTCCGAGCCTTATAAGCATCCTTATGGAACGCATACCCGGCAATCAGCGGAAACGCAATCGTAGCCTCGGCAAACACCATCTGCTCATACGTCAAATCCACCTTGCCCCACGAGCTGGCTTCCTTCAGCGTAGACCCGGACAGCGCACCATCGCGCGCGTCGGCAACCGTAATCTGAATCGCATACTTATGCATCGAAGCCTCAACCCCAAGCACATCCGCGGCGACAACAATATCCTGCGCAAAGTTCTTAGGAACCCCGCCGCCAATCATCAACAACCCAGTAGTGGGATTCGCAATCTTCAACTGCGTCAGCTCATAAAAATCCTTAGCCGAATCAATCGAAACCACAGCCTTCCCGCGCCGCTCATGCTGATGCGCGACCAACCCAAACCCCGCCGAGCAATCCGAGAACGCCGGACAAAAAATCGGCACATCCTTCTCATAGCAAGCCAGCACAATCGAATCGTGTTCCCCATCCTTCGGCGTCCGCTTATGCTCCTTCAAATATTTCCCCATCGCCGCAATAAACTCCCGCGAAGAATAAGCCCGAGGCTCGAGCCCATCCGTAATCTCCTTCATAGTGTCATCGCAAATCCGCAGCTGCTCTTCATCAATGAACGTGTCATAGATACGATCGATCATCAACTCGCGCAGCGTGGCATCACCCGCGCCATACTTGTACTCATCGCCGGCAATATAGTGCCGGAATCCCAGCGCCTCAAAGAAATCCTGGTCGACAATATTCGCGCCGGTAGAAACAATCGCGTCCACCATATTGTTCCGCACCAGGTCCACAATCACCTTCTGCAACCCAGCTGAGATCAAAGACCCCGCCAGACAAAGCACCACGCCGCACTCGGTATCGCGCAGCATCATCTCGTAAATATTCGCAGCCCGCGCCAGATCGCGAGAACTGTAAGCCATCGACGCCATGGCATCCACCAGCGCCACCAGGTTGTGCTGCTTGATATCGATGTGCTGAACCTGTTGTGTAAGAAGCTCTTTTTTCGTAGTCATATCGACTACCAGTCTACCGCGCCAAGTCCCCAACCCTTGCAACAACTCTGTAAATCTCTACCGCGCACTTAAACCAACGCCACCACCCCCGCCGACCGATAAATCGCCTGCATATACTCCATATCCCGCAGCCCCTCTTCCCCCGGAGTATCCGGCGTCCGACCCGTCCGCACGCACCCCGAGAAATGATCCACCTGCCGCACAAACTGCTCCGGATCCTTCTCCGTATTAGGCTCATCCAGCTTCACCCGCCCAGCATCCCCCCGATACTCCGCCGTCAACCTCAGCCCCTCATACCCAAACTGATCCACCTGCAACCAACCCTTCGCTCCATACACCCGATAGAACCCCGGCATATCCGCCCCATACGTCGTCGTGCAGCTAGCCTGAATACCCGTAGGAAACTGCATCACCCACGACGTATTCTCTTCGACCGAAGTAAACCGCCCATCCTGATCGATCGTAGAAACATACCCCGTAAACTTCGCCGGCTCCTCGCCCGTCAGATACCGCATCGCATTCAGGCAATAGATCCCCACATCCAGCAGCGGCCCACCGCCACTCAACGCCTTATTCAGCCGCCACTCGCCCGCGCTCTCATTAAATCCATTCGCGCTCACAATCGACTGCACCTGCCCCAGCGCCCCACCTCTCACCAACCCAATCGCCCTCCGCGTCGTCGGCTCATAGTGCAGCCTGTACGCAATCATCAGCTTCACCTTCGCCGCATCGCACGCCGCAATCATCGCCTTCGCGTCATTCACTGAAGTAGACATCGGCTTCTCACACAGCACATGCTTACCCGCCTTCGCCGACCGGATCGTATACTCCGCATGCATACTATTCGGCAGCGCCACATACACCGCATCGATCGCCCCGTTCTCCCGCATCCGGTCCATGTCCTCGTAGCTATAGATCGAGCTCACCGGCACCCCATACTCCGCCGCAATCCGCTCCGCCTTCGCCCGATGCCCACTCACCAACCCCGTAATCTTCGCCGTAGAACTATCCCTCACCCCCCGCATAAAGTGGTCAGCAATCCGCCCCAACCCAATCACGCAATACCCCACCTTAGGCCCCGACCAAGCCACCGGATCCTTCACCTCAACCTGCACCGCAGCACCCGCCCCAACCTGCGCACCCGCAACACCCGCCGGCAACACCCGCCCCGCCAACCCCACAACCCCCAGCTTAGAAACCAACCCCGAAAACTCCCGCCGCGAAATCCTCATACGCCTCCTCCACATCAACCACTACGCACTCGGATTCTACTGCGCAACCACACCCCTACTCCACCCGCATCGACTTCAGAAAAAAATCATAGTCCTCTTTCGCCTTATCGAAGATCGCCGCATTCGAGTCCAGCAGCACCAGGTAATACAGCTTTCCCGGCAGCCGGTGATACTCCTTACCAGCCGTGTAGTAAACCATCTTGTCACCCTCCTTAGGCTTCGGCGGCCCCTCCGGCCGCTCAAAAATCAGCCCATCGAACTCCGGCATCTCCCGTGCAAACGCCACCACCATCAAGTGCGCTCCACCCTCATCCGGATACATATCCGGTTTCACAATCTCATACGCAACACAGTCTGAAGCCGGGCAAGGCAAACCCTTCACCGGCACCGCAGGCTCATACTTCCCCTTCAGAAACTTCTGCACGAAATCGCTCAGCGACTCTGCCACCACAGCCGGCTGGCTCATCAGCATCACGCTAGGCGAACTCTTCCCCACCTTCGCCGGATACTCTGGCGGCTGCATCACCATCGCGCATGTCCCATTACTAATGTCATAGGACTGCATGCCCCAATCTCCATGCGTCGCAAACGAAACCCCGCACAAACGGCTCGTAAACACGACATCCCCATTCATACCGTCCGCCGTCCAAACCTCGCGCGCAGGATACTTCGACGTCAGATCACTAGCCTTAAAGGCCTTCTCATTCATGCCTTTCATAATCTGGAAACTCTGCGCCGGCGCTCCCGCCTGGATCGCCCGGCCGATGGCCCGCAACTCATGCGCAGGCATCCGCGTCACCGTCGCACACGTCACGTAGTCGTCCCAAAAATCAACCGGCAGCTTCTGCCACTCCATACCCTCCTCAACCCCAAGCAGCAGCGGCATTCCTTTCGCACCCTGGTCCGCCTGGCACTCCTGCATGCCGAGAAACCAATTCGTCCGATAGTCCGCCGGATCCGAAAGCGCCGCCTCATGCAGAAATTGCATCGCCGGATCATACGCAGCCCCCACATCCACGTTGTACGCAAAGTGCGCGACCAGCCCCGCCAGTAACTGCAGCTCATGGTTGTTCGGCGAAGCCTTATCCGCCTGCGTCAGCTGCGCCAACGAAGACATAAAGAACCCCGTCACCTTCTCCTTCGGAACGTTATAGGTCCACTTGTTCGTCCAGGTCTGTCCATAGCGCTCATACTCGCCCAGCTGCGCATACACGACTCGTGCCACCCCGTCCTGCGGAAGCTTCGCCGCATCAATCTCACGCACCTGCCCCATGGCCAACGGCGCCACCAGGCAAGTCACCGCAACCCACCAGCCCGCACCAACCCATCTGCGCATGCGTCCTCCACTAAAAAATCCACTCAGAAGGTTGCACGCAGTCTACACCGGCCGCATCGCGGCGCGCCCTATTTCAAAAACCCCTCCACCGCCGCATCAAACTTCTCCGGCTGGTCATACATAATAAAGTGTCGCGACCCATCCACCCGCACCAGCGTCACATGTGGCATCGACTCATATCCAGCCTTCATCATCGCCTCATACTGCACAGGATCCGGCTGTTTCAACGTCGGATCATGCTCATACAGCACCAGCGTCGGCGTGCCGATCTTCGCTACCTCCCCGCGCAGGTCCGTCAGCATATCCTCCGCCATTGCCTCCACCACCACCGCGCGGTCGCTCGTCCCGGCGCTGGCCGCCACCAGCTTCTGGCCCGCCGGATCCTTCACCAGCTGCGCAGCAATCATCCCCTGCATCGCTGCATACTGTTCCGCAGGGATTCCCATCATCTGCGTTCGCATCTGCTCCACATACGGCTTGGTCGCCTCCACCGTCGCATTCGGGTTGAACAGGACCGAATAAAACGGCAGCGTATCCACGATCACCATCTTCCGCACATCCCCCGGATACTCGTCCGCCAGCATCAGCGCCAGCAGCCCGCCCAGCGAGTGTCCAATCACCGCCGGATGCATCCCCGCACCCGCAATATACTCATGCAACTCCTCCACAATCGGCTTCAGAATCGGCCCCGTCGCATTCGGCCCCGCCGCCGCCCCCGCAAACCCATCCACCTGCACCAGGTGCAGCCGATAGTTCGGCGTCAGCAACTTCGCCTCCGCATCCCATACCGCACGCGAACTCGACAGCCCCGGAATCAGCACCACATCCGGCTTCCCTACCGTCCCTTCATCGACCACCGTAAACCGCGTCGGCACAAACTTCGCCGCCGCCGCCCCCTGAGCATGCGCCCGCATCGGCTTCACCAGCAGGACAATCCCCGCCACCACCATCGCCGCCGCCGCCAACCACTGCATCACTCGCATCGTTCTCTCCATCACCATCTCCTCCCTCATCCTCTACGACCTTCCCCGTTCCTTCAACCCAATCCATTGCGCCGCAATGAAGCACAGACAAGCCACAATCTGAAAACCTCTGTTCCACGGATGATCCGTCACCACAGAATCCGCAACGATGAAGCAAAGACAAGCCAAACTCAGCAGCCGCACCTGGACATTCATCCTGCGATACAAGCCGCCATCTCTCTGCTTCGCCACATCCAACGTCTCTTCCATCTCATCCTCTCTCTCCGCATCACGCAGCCCCAGTGCTAACCATCACCATTCGTGCATGACACTTGTCACCCTTCCACCCGCTTCAACTTCACCATCTCCACAATCACCTTCACCAGCACCACCACCACAAGTCCAAGCCACGCCCACCTCAACCACTCCCATCGCGTGGACCCATGGCTCGGCGGAACCAACCCATCCATCGCAGCCAACACCGCCACGCCCGCCGCCATCACCACCACCTTCCTTCGCTGTCTACTCATCCTTCGCATGCCGCTTCCTCAACTCCACCTCACGATCCGTAGCAATATCCACAAAGATCTCCTCGACCCTTTTCCCAAACAGCCGTGCAATCCGCAACGCCAGCGGCAGCGACGGGTCATACTTCCCCGTCTCAATCGCATTCACACTCTGCCGCGACACCTCCAGCATCTGCGCCAGATCCGCCTGCGACCAGTTCTTCTCCGCCCGCATAAACTTCATCCGGTTATGCATCGGTCGTCCTGTTCTGCAGCCACTGCCACCCTTGCGTCGCTGCCATTCCTCCGCAGAAGATGATGAACGCCACAAACGGAGGCAGCGCCCCGATATGCGCATACGCCCGCAAAAAGTCGCTCACCAGCACCACCGCCAGCAGCACGCCCGTGCCCACCAGAATCGCCTGCATTGTCATCCATCGCAGGTACTCATCGGTCTCCTCTCGCAGATACAGCCCCATCCGCCACAAAACTCCCAGCACCGGAATCGATGGCAACACCGACCAGAAGTACAAATGCCAACCCACCGGCGCACCATGCTTCACCATCAAAGCCGCTCCAACAACCACCACCACATAGGCAATCATCCAGTACGTAACATCCCGCTGATACCTCTTCTTCGCTGCCGAACTCCCTGAACAGAACATCGTCACAACCTCCCTTTCCATCCCAAACAAACCTCAACTCAAGCAAAAAATAAAAGTCAGAAGCCAGAAGCTAGAAGCAGATCCCCAGCTAAGCCTCCGCCGGCACCCGGTTCGCAACCTTGTACGTCAGCTTCGCGGCAAGCATCGCAACAAAGAACGCTCCCAGGTCCACAAACACCGGCCAGCTCCCCGTCCATCCAAACAACTGCAGGAACCCATGGAACGCCATCACCGTCATCACCGCCGCCATCCCCCACAACAGGCACCGCACCACCAGCTCACGATGAAACTCATCCACCTCTTCCTTCAGGTACCGTCCAATCACCAGGATGAACGCCGCCACCGTCAACGTAGGCGGCACCGCCATCCACATCAGCGCTGACCCCGAAAGATGGCCCTTGTCCACCCCATAAAACGTCGCCCCAAACGCAATCTCATACGCGGCCAGCGCAATCGCCCCGCGCACGATCAAATGCCTCTTCGCCTCGTTCATTCCCTTCCAAGACCAAGCCATCTCAACCCTCCAATCCTCTGTTTTCGCTTCTCGTCCCTATGTCAAGGACACTTGACATTAAGACAAGCAAACTTTACGTCAAGTTTCCTTTACATGTCAAGCGTCCTTTACATAAATTTCGCTATCCTGAAATCCGCGCACCCGGAATCGCGCTCAATCCGCCCTCGCGCAGCGAAAACCCAGCTCAGAACGCACTCAAATTCGCATATCCCACCCATCCGTTGAATACGCTGTGTTGATAGGCTATTAAGCAAGATGAACGTCAACTTCGCCGAGCGCGCCCATAATCACAACTGGAAGCTGGACCCCATCGTCCGCTCCCTGCTCGACACCGACTTCTATAAGTTGTTGATGCTACAGTTCATCTGGAAGAACTTCCCCACCACCCACGTCACCAGCGAGATCCACAACCGCACCACCAGCATCCGCCTCGCCGACCGAATCTCCGCCGAAGCCCTCCGCGACCAGCTCGACCACGTCCGCTCCCTAAGCCTCCGCCGCAGCGAACTAGTCTGGCTCACAGGTAACACATTCTATGGGACTAAGCAGATCTTCCACCCCGACTTCCTGCACTGGCTGGAGCACGACTTCCGCCTCTCCGACTACGAAATCGCCGAACATGAAGGTCAGCTAAGTATCCGTTTTTCAGGCCTTTGGACCGAAGTAACCATGTGGGAGGTCTACTCCCTCGCCATCGTCAGCGAGATGAAGACCCGCGCCGCTCTCTCCACCCTCAACGAGCTCGAGCTGGACGTCCTCTACGCCCGCGCTAAAACGCTTCTTTGGAACAAGATAGAGCTCCTAAGCAGCGTCGAAGGCCTCCGCCTGTCAGACTTCGGAACCCGCCGCCGCCACAGCTTCCTCTGGCAGGAATACTGCATCGAGGCCCTGACCACGGCCCTAGGTTCTTCATTCGTAGGTACTTCCAACACAGCCTTAGCCTATAAACACGATCTCGAAGCCATCGGAACCAACGCCCACGAACTCCCCATGGCCATGGCCGCTCTGGCCTCTCAAGGCACCGACGAAGACCTCCGAAACTCTCAATACAAAGTACTTGAGCTCTGGCGCCAGTCCTACAACAACGAGCTCTTAATCCTCCTGCCCGACACCTTCGGCACATCGCAGTTCCTCCAGAACGCACCCTCCTGGGTGGCAAATTGGACCGGCGAACGTATTGATTCCAAAGATCCTTTCGTAGCCGGAGACGAGTACATCACCTGGCTCGAATCCCGCAACCAGGACCCCCGCACCAAGCGCCTCATCGCCTCCGACGGCCTCGACGCCCAAACCATCATCCAGCTCCACGACTATTTCAACGGCCGCATCCGCTTCTCCGCCGGCTGGGGAACCTTATTAACCAACGACTTCCGAGGCTGCCACCCCCGCAACGAAGACCCCTTCGACCCCATCAGCCTGGTCTGCAAACTAACCAGCGCCGACGGCATCCCCACCGTAAAACTAAGCGACAACCCCAACAAATCCACCGGCCCCACTGAAGCCATAGCCCGCTACCGCCAAGTCTTCAACACCCCAGTCCAAACCGAAATCCCTGTTCTCGTGTAATATCCCCTCGCTATACTCTCCCCATGCGTCTCAACACGATCGCCCGCATCGCTCTAGCCGCCACGCTGTTCCCACTCGCCGCCGCCCCATCCGCCCACGCCTGGGGCCGAGACGGCCACAGCATGATCAACAAGCTAGCCGCGCAATACCTTCCCACCGACGTCCCCTACTTCCTCCGCAACGGCAACGGCGTCGACATCATGAACTGGCTAGGCCCCGAGCCCGACCGCTGGAAGCAGCGCGACGCCGAGCCCGAGCTTGTCGCCACCCAGTCCCCCGACCACTTCCTCGACTACGAGTGGGCCATCTACGGCGCCACCCCCTGCACCACCGGCACCGACTGCATCGACGGCTACGACTTCCCCCGCAGGCGCTACGACTTCATCCGCGCCATGGCCGCCGCTCTCCCCCACCACCCTGAAATCAAGAATTTCGAGACCGTAGGCTTCCAGCCCTGGAAGGTTGAAGAGGTCTACCAGCGCCTCAAGGCCGACATGCGCCAGTACCGCAACCTCACCGCCGCCAACGAAGACACCGCGCCCGTCCAGCTAGCGATCCTCTACGACGCCGGCTGGCTAGGCCACTACGTAGGCGACGGCTCCCAACCCCTCCACAACACTATCCAATACAACGGCTGGACCGGCCCCAACCCCAACGGCTACACCACCGAACACCGCATCCACGCGCAGTTTGAGAGCGTCTACGTCTCCGCCAACATCAAAATCTCCGACGTAGCCCCCCTCGTAGCCGCCACCCACCCCACCGTCATCGACGACGAATGGCCGCAATACTGGCACTACCTCCACCACTCCAACTCGCTAGTAGAAAAGGTCTATCAGCTCGACAAGGAAGGCGGCTTCACCGACGCCGGAACCCCCGAAGCCAAATCCTTCACCGAAGAGCGCTTAGCCGCCGGAGCCATCGAACTCCGCGACCTGATCAACTCCGCCTGGGTCCACTCCGCCGACCCCGTCCAGGAGTACCACGGTCCCCAATAGCCCACACAAAACAAAACGCACCCACCTGAAACCTCAACCCTCAACCACCTGCGCGCGCCGCACCCGCTCCGCCATCTTCCGCAGCATCGGCTCACTGCTAAGCGCAATGACCGGCACCGCCACTACTGCAAACACGGCCCAAATGACCAGAGCATGCCACTCCCAGCTCCACAGCAGCTGTGTTGTGGTCCACGGGTGATGCTTCACCGCGAACCAAAGCTCGTGTCCCTCCAGCGGCAGGCTCGCCGTTCGAAAGACCAGCGACCCCATCTTGATAAACACCGGGAACATCAGCAACTCCAGCGGATACATCGCGTGATTGCCCACCTGCGACGCCACAATGTTCAACCGGAACACCGACGCCAACCCCAGCGCCACCACCGTCGTCGATCCCAGCAGCGGATTCACTCCCACCACCACGCCCAGCGCCAGCGACCACGCCAGCTTATCCGGATCGAGGCCCGTCTTCAGCAGGCCCACCACCGGGTTCACAATCCATCGTTGCCAAAGACTCGCCACACCTCCAGCATATCGGTACACTCACCGCAGCGTCGCTGTGCACGCAAGGAAACTGTTCCACTCACGGAAACCCTGTCAAGAAAACCCTCCCAAGGATCCCGCTTGTCTCTTCCCCGTACGCCCCGCCGCATCTACCGCCTGCTCGCCCTCGCCGCCGTCTTCGTCTTTTCCATCCTCGAAGTCCTCATCACCCGCCCGCGCACCCGCGCTCTCCGCGCCGCCTGGCTCAGCCGCATCGGCAACCGCCTCCTCCGCACGCAGGACATCACCTTCACCACCATCGGCCCCATCCCCACCCACGGCGCCGTCATCTCCAACCACCTCACCTATGTCGACATCATCATCCACGCCTCCATCCGCCCCTGCGTCTTCGTCTCCAAGATCGAGCTCCGCTCCACGCCCGTCTTCGGCTGGGTCAGCATGATGGCCGGCACCATCTACATCGATCGCAGCGCCGGCCGCAGCGCCATGAAGTCCGCCGAAGGCATGGCCAAAGGCTTCCGCGACGCTCTACCCGTAGTCTTCTTTCCCGAAGGCACCACCGGCGTCGGCGACACACCCTGTCTCCCTTTCCGCAGCGGCCTCCTATCCCTCGCGCTCGCCGCCAACCAGCCCATCACCGCCGGCTTCATCCACTACGACCTTACCCCCCGCGACCTCGCCCGCGGCAAGTCCACGCGCAACGACGTCCACTGGGGCTCGCAAACCCTCCTCCAACACCTCTGGAACTTCGCCGACCTCAACGGTGTCCACGGCACCATCCAATTCGCACCGCAACCCATCGCCTTCTCCGAGGCCGCGCTCCACAACCGCAAGCTAGCCGGCCGCGAAGCCCAGGCCGCAGTCGAATCCCTGGCCATTCCCATCCAGCAACCCACTCCCTCTACTGACACTGCAGCGAAGTCCACACCCCAGCCGTAGTCCCCGACGCCGAGCTCATCTCAAGATCAATAAAACTCCCCGCCGGAATCACCACCGAGCCTGTCGCTGTACAGCTTCCGTTCGTAGCCGGCGAGCAGCTCAGCGCCGTATTCGCAAGCGACCCTGCCGCACCCGCCCGCAGCGTCACCGTAATCGCACCCGTCTGCTGCGAGTACACGTCCAGCTCCGTCGCCGTACATCCTTGCGGCACCCACGCCAACACCGCTCCACTGCTCTCCGTCGTGCTCGCATTCGGCGAGTTCACCGCATAGTACGTCGTGTTATAGCTCACCGCGTGATACATCGCCGCAAATGTCCCGCTGCTCGTCCCACTACCCGATCCCGACCCACTCGCCCCCGTTGCCCCCTGCGGAACCCCGAAGTTCAACACCGCCGCCTGCGCAGTCCCGCTATTGGTCACCGTAGCCTGCGACCCCGCCGCCAGCGTCGTCACAGTCCCCACCGAAACCGTAGACGCGGTCCCCTGCGACCCCGCTGGCCCAGTCGCTCCCACCTGTGCCAGCACCGCCCAGGCCCCCGGATACAGATCTGGCTCCTCATTGCTCCCCGCAGCCAGCGCCAGATACGTCGATCCGCCAAACGTCGCCGCATCATTCACCGCGTACTCTTCAGCCGCGCTCCACACTCCCCGAAAGTTCATCCCCACCGCCCCCGCAGCTCCAGTCGCGCCGGTAGCTCCCGTCGGCCCCTGAGGCCCTTGCGCCCCCGTAGCTCCCGTAATGCCGATAGCACCCGCAGCTCCCGTAGCACCCGCCGCACCCGACTGCGCCAGCACCGCCCACGCCGCAGGATAAAGATCCGGCCGCTGACCAGCATTCCCCGCCGTCAACGACAGATAACTCGTCCCCACATAGCTCACTGCATCATCCACCGCATAGCTGATCGCCGAACTCCAAGCCCCCTGCCAGGCCATTCCCGGAGTCCCATCCACACCATTCGTTCCATTCACCCCCGCAGGCCCAGTCGGCCCAACTGGCCCAGCCGCACCCGTAGCTCCTTGCGGCCCCGTAGCTCCCGTCGCTCCCGGAATCCCCTGCACTCCAGCCGCTCCCGCAATACCCTGCAACCCCTGCGGCCCGGCCGAACCCACAGCTCCAGTCGCACCCGTCAAACCCTGCGCCCCCGCTGGCCCCTGTGGCCCGGCAACTCCCTGCGACCCCGCTGGCCCAGCCGGCC
>JBAVDD010000185.1:0-7655 GCA_049587035.1 Acidobacteriaceae bacterium
TGCATCTCGGCGGACTCGCGGAGGTCGACAGAGTGCTGGACGGTTTTGACGCGGTCGTCGTAGAGGGCAGAGGTGATGGTCTCCATGAGCGCGGCGAGGATGGGGTTGCCGGAGGCCTGGGAGATGATGCGGTGAAACAGGACGTCGTGGATGAGGTACTCGGAGGGCGCGTCGATGGCGGCGAACATCTCAGCGACTTCTTCGGCGAGGGCGGCGTGGTGCTCCTGCTGGCTGCGCTCGGCGGCAAGTTCGGCGAGGTGGCTTTCGAGGATGAGGCGGGCTTCGAACATCTGCCAGGACTGGAAGCCGTGCAGCGCGCCCATGATGCTGAGGGAGGCTTTGTCGAACTCGGCGGGACCGTCGGCGACGAAGGTGCCGACGCCGTGACGGACTTTGATGACGCCCATGGCGGCAAGATAGTTGATGCCGGTGCGAAGGCTGGCGCGGCTGATCTTGAGCGAGCGGGCGAAGTCGCGCTCGGAGGGGATCTTCTCGCCCGGCTGCAGCGTTCCCTTCTCCAGCAGCGTGCGGATATGGTTGACCACCTGCATGGTGCGATGGGAGTCGGGCGTGGGCGGCTTGGTGGCTGGCATGGTGAAGGGGCTCCGCTGCTTGGAATCGTGTGGCTAAGAACCTAGAACACCTTAGCAGTGTGAAGGCTGCTTCGGAAAGGCTGAGTGGTCGCGATGGCGGGTTGGTGGTCTGACCGGAAGACTAACTGGCTACGATCATTACCCGAACCAGGTCCAGACCCATCGCCGCCTCCCGTGTTGCGGCGCTGTGGTTGGAAAAGATGCATCATCGTTCCTCCTACAACTATTGGTGCGTAAGTTCGCTCAAAGGAGTTGAAGCCTTGCTTAGGTCGTCCGTTCCCAGAGCCGGAGTGTTCACCGTGACTCGTGCGCCTAATGCGCGAACAAGGTCCGGAATATCGTAGTGAAGCAGGACGCCGGGTAGAACATCCTCCGGCGCGCCGATGGGCAGCGACGCATGGAGCAGGCTGCGATAACTCACCAGCGTATGGTTGACGGTGACGTGCGCGAGGTGCGGGTCGAGCACTGCGGCATGGAGCAGGACAAGACCCATGTGACCACTGCCGATGGCGGTAATGTGGCGCGGATCAACATCCGCACGCGCGGCGAGCGCATCCACAATCCGGATCACGTCGTTCATGCGTGTGCCGAGCAGCGTGCGGCCCACGACATCGGCGCGCAAGCTGAGCAGATAAAAGGGGCCAAGCAGAGGCGACTTCATGCCTTCGGTACCGGGCGGCGACGGTGCGGGCGTCATGGCGAGAACGACGTTGCCTTGAGCGGCGAGCCTGTCGAATTCGGCTTTGTTCGCACGTGCGATGGCGTTGTTGCCGAGGATCGAGTCGGGCACTAGAAGCAGGACTGTGGAGTGGCGGCCAGGGGTATTTGGCACGGATAGAATGCCGTGAAGATGCACGTTATCGCCGGAGTTGATTTCTACAGGGCCGGAGTGGGCGCTACTTAGCTGGGTCTCTCGATCCTGGCCGGGAATGGCCGGGGCTCGCGTGACGGCGCGGATTGCCGCAATCAATTTTGCGCCTGAGGGATGACGCGTCGGAGCGATTCTTGCTGCGCGCGCGAGGTTGAGACTGAACACCGTGGCGCACCCGGGGAAGCTGGTGGAAACCTGGCCGGTGGGTGTGACCTGTAGCGCTCCTTCGGGGAGTTTTTCAGGCGGCACGAGGATCGGATGGTTGGCGTTGGAGCCGGGCTGAAGATTGCGCAGAAAAAAGCCGAGGATGTTGCCCAGGATCGGCGCAAGCGCGCCGTGGTGGCCGGGTCCGGTGATGAATTGAAAGCGCGCCGTGAGCGGCACAACATTGCTGGTGTCGGCGTTGAGCGCGGGCGCGATGAAATTCGATGGCGGTGCAGTGCCGGTAGGTGTGCCCGCGCTTGCAGGATCGAAGAGTGAGTAGAACCGACGAGCTTCAATTGCCGTGTCGCGCGCGCCGCTGAATGGAAACATGTCGGCGTAGGTAGCAATTTCGGCATAAGGACGCGGCGCAACCAACTCAATCCAGTCGGGGAAATCGAGACCGGAGGCGATGAAATCAGGAATCGACTGCTCGCCTTCCTGCGCGCCAATGGATGCCAGCAGTGCACTGAATGAAGTGTTGTAGCAAGCCACGCCCGCGGCCGCAACGCGAGGATCGAGCGCGGCAAGCAGGGCCGTGTCGGCGCCGCCGCCGGAACAGCCCAAGGCGCCTATGCGATGAGGGTCAACCTCTGGAAGTGAAGAAAGATAGTCGATGCCACGGATCGCATCCCACACAAAGTAGCGCGCGATCGGGTCGCCGATCAGCATCGGCTGAAGACTTGCCTCGCCATGCTCGCCGGTGGGCCGCGTGGCAAGCGAATGATTCGGGTTCGCGGGATCGGGATATTGCAGCCGCTCGCCCTGGCCGAGGGGATCCCAGGAAAGAACAACGAAACCGTTGCGCGCAAAGGCGGCGGCAAAAGGGTAGTCGACGGCTTTGCTCGTCGGGTAGTGGCCGGGCGTCATCAGGATGGCTGGAAAGTGAGTGCCGGCAGGTTTACCATCCGGCACGTACAGTAGCGCGGTGACATAGAAATGCGGTTGGCTCTCGTAGATCACCTTCTCGATATGAAAGCCCTCGGCTGCAACAGTTCCAACGATGCGCGCGTGAAGCGGAGTGCGCTCCGGCAGGCCGCCGATGAGCGCGAGAATCTTCTTGCGGACTGTGCGTTGCCGCAACTCCGCGGCCTGGCGCGTGGTAATTGTTGCGATCACGGCCTGGCGTGCTGCAAGGTCTTTCGCGGCAAGGTCGTTGAGCGACTGCTCTAGTTGAGCACGGCCGCGGTTGTCCTGATACGCGGCACGCGCTTGCGCCTGTGCGAGAGGAATCGACGCACCGCAACAGGAAATCACGACGGCATAGCGAAGAAGACGGGACGCGAAAGTATGCATGGCCATGAAGGCCCCCTTGGGGATCAGTGCAAACGATAGGGTTGCGCTGGCTGCGCAATGGGTGCGGGACTTTTTGTGGCTTCCAGCGGGGCCGCACCTTCCAGGCCGGTTCCTGTGACGTTGTGAGTATTGAGAAGCGTGCCGCTGTAGCCCGTGATGTGAATTCGACGCAACTCCGCGTCACGAATGTTGGCCAGGAAAATGCCCTTGCCGCATGTGCCGCTGACGTTGACTAGTGAGAAGCCTTCGAGCGGCTTCGTTGGAAGGATGTCTGTCGCCTGCACTAGAACGGGAACGTCGGCGACGCGGATGTTGCGAAAGTGGAAGCCGCGCACACTAGGAATACCATCGTCGCCGGGCACAGGCGATTCACCCTCCTTGCCACTGTTGAGAATGTTGATGCGTAGAAAGCCCTGCTGGGCACCAGAGACGTCGAAGCCGTCCACGAAGATATCTTCAATGAAGGCACCGCGCCCCGGCCGACTCTTGATGTAGATGGCGAAGGTTCGTGCACCTAAGCATTTGCAGTGCTCGATATGAATGTTGCGAATGCCGCCGGAGGTTTCGCTGCCGATGCCGATGCAGGCCCAGTGGGTATCGGCGAAGGTGCAGTTGATGATGCGCACATCCTGGGTGGGTCGATGAATCGTGTAGCCTTCTTCGCCGCGTCCTGACTTGAGCGAGATGCAATCGTCTCCGGTGGAGAAGTTGCAGCCATCGATTACGACGTGCTTGCACGAGTCCACATCTATGCCGTCGGCACCGCCATGCACCGTGACGTTGCGGAAGAGAACGTCTTCGCAATAAACGGGATGGATCGACCACATATCGTTCTGCTGGGTCGCGCAGTCCTCAACACGGATATTTTTGCAGCTGACGAATTCAAGCAAAGCCGGGTGGCGCAATCCGGTCTGTGCATCCACTCGGCCTTTGATGGCGGCGTTGCCTACAATTCTGCCTGTTCCGGTGATGCCGATGTTCTCGGCATCCATGGCAGACACAAGGCCGATGTAACCCTTGATCCAGCGGCCTTCCCAACGCACCTGCGTGAGCGGATAGTCGGCTAGGTCCGGAGATCCGAGCAAGGACGCATTTGCATCAAGATGCAATACCGTGTTGGAGCGCAGCACAATGGCGCCGATGAGGTACTCGCCGCTGGACACGGAAACTATGCCGCCGCCAAGGACACTGCAGCGATCCAGCGCTTGTTGGATGGGAAGTGTGTCTTTTGCTTTCCCGTCGCCGGTTGCGCCAAAGTCCTTGACGTCCAGAGTGACTGAGGTGGCTGCGATGCTCGCGGAGCCAGCGAGCGCAGCAGGTTCCGCGGATGCGCTCTGTGCCGCCGCACCGCACGACAGAGACAACAGTGGAAGCGCGGCCAATGTTTCCCCCGCGGCTCTTAGGAAACCCCGGCGGTTTGTTTCGATTCTGCGCATCCTGCTCAACAAGGACTCCTATTTCTTCAGTTCGACGGCGATACGGTAGGTTTCTCCCGGAGTGATTCGTGCTGCGCGATCAGCCAGCGCACGAGTTCCTTGCCCGCCGCGAAGTTGTCGCCGTCCGGATGATCCTTGCGGCCGTCGGTGTACTCGTTATAAAGCCACGGATCTACGACAGCGAGGACTGTGCCCTTTCCATACTTCACGGTCGCGATGTCGATCACGCCGTGATCCGCGACGAGCGCGCGCGCTGGCGCGGTAACGGAGATGGTGCAGGTGTCCTTCATGTAGAGCACATGCGGCTCATGAAAGAGCGTGCCGTCAGCCTTCACCGGGATATGTGCAGCGGCATAATCTTTACCCACAACGTGGTGACTGAGGACTGCGTTGAAATGAATGCCGAAGCGATCTGCAATGTTATTGAAGTGCTCAATGTCTGCGTTGGCTGGATCATTCTCAAACAGCAGAAGAACGCCCCCGCGCCGGACCCATGCTGCAAGCTGTTCCCCGTCGTGCGGAGTCGCATAGTGCGGATGAGGATTCTTCGCCGGAATGTCCGGCGAGGCTATGACGTAATATTGTGCGCGCTTGAGGTTCTCCGACGTTGGCGCGGTATAGAGCGTGCCGAGCGCAGCGCCGTGACTCTCAAAGATGTGTCCCAGAAGCGAGTAGCCATCGTTTGAAAAATCGTGCCACTTGTAGTGAAAGAACTCGGTCTGGCCAGCGGCATTCTTGCGTTGCTGGCTGTTGAACCATGCATCCACAAGCACAGTATCCCCGTGCATGTCGGTTGCTGCCGGAGCGTTCTCCATCTCGGTCGCGGCAAGCAGGAATGCTCCAACGCCCTTGGGATCGTTGCTGCCGACCGGCGCGTGAACGTAATAGTCGTAACTTCCGTCGCGATACGGCGTGCCACCCAGGCCAACGCCCTTCACGGTTCCCGTAAGTGTGACAGAGCCGTTTGCGCCAGGCCTTACAAATTGATCGAGGATTCCATGCCATCCATGCGCGGCGTTGGCGGAATATTTCTCCGGAAGATATCCAAGCCGCACGCCCTTCTGCAACGCATAGACGAACATGCACGCTGCGGAAGACTCGAAATAATTGCCGTCTGCGCCGGGTTTGTCGAGCACCTGGTACCAAAGCCCTGTCCGCGCATCCTGCACGCGTGCAACAGCTTCGGCAGTTCGGTTGAGGATGGCGATGAGTCTGGCTCGGTCCGGATCGTTCTGCGGATAATACGGCAGCGTATCGACGAGGGCCATCATGTACCAGCCCATGCCGCGGGCCCAGAAGACGTGCGATGCACCGGTGCTCGGGTTCGCCCAACGCTGCTTCCGCGATTGATCCCACGCGTGATACAGCAGGCCCGTCTTCGGATCGCGTGCGTGCGCTTCGATCAGCGTGAACTGCTTCGTGATGTCGGCGAAGTCCTGCGGCTCGTGAAAGACCGAAGCGTATTCGGCGTAAAACGGTTCGGCCATATAGAGGCCGTCGAGCCACATCTGATCGGGGTAGATCTTTTTGTGCCAGAAGCCTCCGGAAGCGGTGCGCGGCTGCACGGCAAGCTGCTGGCGAAGCAAAACGGCGGCTTTATAGTAGCGGGCGTCCAGTGTGACGCGATACATCAGCAACAACTCACGGCCGAGCGCGAGGTTGTCGAGCGTGTCCGCAGAGGCGTTGTAGGTGGGGATGGAGCCGTCGGGCAGGACGAGCGCGTCCATGGACTGCTTGATGTAGCGGAAGTAGGCTCCGTCGGCTGTGCTGTACCAGACAGCGTCCATGCCGTTGAGCAGCGTAGCTAGCTCGTAGTTCCACTTCAACGGCGTGCCGGTCTCAACGAGGTGGCCTGGGACCGGCGCAATGACTGCATTCGCCATGCGCTGAGACCATGGGAGTTGCTGGGACAGTGGGAGCTGCTGTGGAACAGCCGTGCCACAAAGCATGAGGGCCAGGAGCAGAGCGGTCGCGTGCGAGAGGGTGAGACGGGATGAAGGCATTCTTGTGTCCACTTGTGTGAGGATTCGCGATGCGTTACCCATCATAAGGGTTGGAGAAAAAGCGGCGCGAAACTCGTCGAGCTTCGCGCCGCCTTCGGGTTGACGTTGGGTTAGAAGTTGATGTGGCCCGAGAGCTGGAACTGGCGCGGGTTGTTTGCCTGACCCGACACCGTGCCCAGGCTCGAGGAGCCGACCGAGACAGCGATTTTTCCATCTGCGGTGCTGGACGCGCTTCCGAACCAGACGTGGTTGAATGTGTTGAATGCGGAAGCATCGAAGACGAACTTCACCCGCCCATCCCTCCAGAGACTGAAAGAGCGGCGAACGCTGGCATCCAGGTTGTAGTTGCCGGGTCCGGTTAGTCCGTCAGGAGCGGTACGGGCGGTATTGCCCAGGGTGTCTCCGCTGTCCTCCGCGAAGGCTGCCGGGTTGATGTACTGAATTTTAGACAGGGTAGCGGCGGTTGCACCTTGTCCCCACTTGCCGTTCTGACGCGCCGAGCCGGTGAATCCCGGAGCGTACTCTGGCATACACGTTCCCTGGCCGGTGATGCCACTGCAGGCAGCGCCGGTCAGTGCCAGCGGGTTGCCCGATACATAGGTGAAGATACCGGACAGTCGCCAATCGCTAACAAGGGCGCGGACAATCGGGTTGCCACCGCCGATGTGGTCCTTGCCGAAAGGAAGGTCGTAGGTGGCAGTACCTACCAGGTTCTGACGCTGATCCTGCGTGCTCAGTGAACGCTCGATGCGGTCAATCGGGTAGGCCTTGGAGCTATTGGCCAACACGCCGGAAGGGATTGCATAGCCGGTGCGGAAGGTACCCACATCATCGATGGTCTTGCTCAAGGTATAGCTCACCATGAAGCCCAGACCGCGGCTTAGGCGCTGCTGGACGAAGATTTGCAGCGCGTTGTAGTTCGTGTTGCCGACCGCTGGGAGCTGATCGGTTACGCCGGAGTACTGCGGAAACGCGACCAGCGCTTGAGAGACCTTATTGTTGAAGGTAGCGTATGGCAACGAGGTTCCAGCAGGCATGCCCGCAGATGCCGATGCTCCGAGGACCGTTGTGCCCAGAGAGAGATATGCGGGATCGAGTTGGTTGCTCCAGTAGCCGCGCGGGCTTCCGGTCGGCACCAGGAAGTGACCCTGGTTGCCTACGTAGCTGATCGTGGCTGTCATGTTGTTGGTCGCAAGAATCTGCGCGCCGATTGACCATCCATCGAAGGTGGGTGTGCGTCCACCATAGTAGGGGT
>JBAVDD010000186.1:0-8118 GCA_049587035.1 Acidobacteriaceae bacterium
TCCGCAATCGCCAGCGCCTCCGGCCCCGCCAGCCGCACAATCCCAATCCCGCCCCGCCCAGGCGGCGTAGAGATCGCCACAATCGTCTCAACCATCCCGCTAGCCTCTGGCCTCTCCATCTTTACAACCTAAACCACCCTCATCCTCCACCGATGCGAAGCAGCCCTACGCGAACGCGAAGTAACCCTACGCTAATTTGTAGGCATATCCACGTCTTCATACATTTAAACCTCTCGCAACCGAGGTATCTCCCTACAAATCAACTCTCTAGCGAACTTCATTCTTTGGCATACGACATGCATCCAAATGATCGTTTTCATCGTAACTCCAACGGTACCGCCAGCACGTATTCGGCGGCGGGGCCATTCGAGTCACCTTCTGATCTCCCTGCTGTCCCAGTATTTTGGAGGAAGCTTCATGCGTTTGTTCCGTTTGTCCCATCTCCCCGTTGCACTGACCCTCGCCCTAGTCGCCGGCATCATCTTCACGCCCGCCACCGCCAGGGCCCAGGATTCATCCTCCATGACCGGCCTCGTCACCGACGCCACTGGCGCCATCGTTCCCGACGCTACCGTTACCCTGACCAACAAGGCCACCGGCACCAGCTATACCCAAACCACAAATAAGCAAGGCGTCTACCATTTCGCCAATGTCTCCCCCGCCGAAGGCTACGTAGCCACCTTCAGCCATGTTGGCTTTGCCAGCGTCCAGGTGAGCGAGCTCTCCCTTAGCGTCGGCATCACGCGCACACTGGATGAGAAACTGCAGGCCGGTACGACCGTGCAAGTCGAGGTCTCCGCAGGCAATCAGCAGGTCACCCTCAACACCACCGACGCCTCCATCGGCAACAACATCAACGTCCAGGAGTTGAACGAACTTCCCGTCTATGACCGTACTGGCGGAATCGTGACACTGTTCTACCAGCAACCCGGCGTGGACTCCGGCATGGGCTCGGTTACCGGCGCTCGTACGGATCAAAGTGAGGTTACCGTCGATGGTTTGGATGTCAACGATATCGCCTCCAATGCGACCCTCGCGATCGTAGGCCATGCTCCGGTTGACTCCGTTCAGCAGTTTACCGGCACGGTCGCCGGCCTCACCTCCGGGATCGGTACCGGTAGCGGTGGCCAGTTCCAGCTCGTCACCAAGAGCGGTACCAACCGCTTCCACGGCAACATTAATGAGTACCACCGCGACACCACCACCGTCGCCAACACCTACTTCAACAACCTCGTTGGTCTTCCCCGCACCCCGCTCATCCAGAACCAGTTCGGTGGCAACATCGGCGGTCCCATCAAGCGCGACAAGCTCTTCTTCTTCTTCGATCTCTCCGACTCTCGCATCGTCTCATCCTCGTCGGCAGAGCGGACCGTTCCCTTGAGCAACCTCACCGGCGCCACTCCTACCCTCAATTACATCAACGATGGTGCGGGGTGCGACGATTCCAGCCGTATTAACACGCAGCCCACTTGCATCAGCTCGCTCTCGGCTGCCCAGGTCGCAGCCCTTGACCCTAACGGCATCGGCTTCAACTCCAACGTGTTTAGCTTCATCGATGGACGCTACCCCGCCGCCAACGATCTCACCCAGGGCGACGGCGTAAACACCGGGGGCTATCGCTTCACCTATCCCACGCCAAATAACGACACCACCTATGTCGCCCGTGTCGACTACAACATCACGCCCAAGCAGAAGATCTACGGTCGCTTCACCATCACCCGGCAGAACTCGACGGAATCACTCCCCGTCTTCCCCAAGGACCCACCCACCCATCCCTACATCGACCGCAGCTATGGCTACGTAGTGAGCGATGTGTGGACCATCGGACAAAATAAGGTCAACCAGTTCTACTACGGCGACAACATCTCCAAGGTCAGCTTCCCCAACTCCTACAACCCCACCGGGATTAATGCTTACAGCTTCTCCGGTCTCGACGGTCCGTACTCAGGCACCGACGGTCAGAAGCGCCGCGTTCCCGTTCCGGTCGTGCGTGACGACTTCAACTGGCAGGTCGGCAACCACAGCCTCACCATGGGTGGAACCTTCAAATTCATCAAGACCGACAGCAACCTCATCAACAACTTCTACTTCGTTGGACTCGGGCAGGCAGGCTCCGCTCTCCAGGGCGGTCTCGATCCCTCCCTTCGCCCTGACAACATCTTTACCGACTCGAACGCAACCGCGTTGAACGACTATGACGCCATCTTCCCTGACACCCTGGGCAATATCGGCGATATCTCAGCCAACTTCAACTATGGCAAGGGCGGCAGCGCCCTGCCAATGGCCGGCGGCGGTCCCCGCGCCTACCGCTACTTCGAGACCGAGGCGTACTTCGGCGATACCTGGAAGTTAACCAATAAGCTCACCTTGTCCTATGGTCTGCGCTACCAGCTCTACTCTGTACCGTACGAGGCCCACGGCCAGGAGTCGGTCGAGACCCTCACAGGCACATCCGGCAGCCTCGCCTCACAAGTGGATCACTCCACGCTCAACGCCTACATTGCGGATCGCCAGGCCCAAAGCGCGGCGGGCGATACCACGGAGACCGGATTGCCCCTCTATACGGTCATCTTGGGAGGAAAGGCCAACAAGGGCCCGAACTTCTACAACATGGCAAAGAAGGACTTTGCTCCGCGCGTGGCCTTCGCCTATAACGTTCAGCACGGTACAGTCATCAATGGCAGCGCGGGCATCGTCTATGACCGCACCGTCATTAATGCCATCAACTTCCTGCAGGATCAGATCTCCTATCTCTTCTCCAACTCCGTCACCAATGAGTTCCCCACCACGTCTGAACCTACAACCGATACGCAGTCTCCTGCCGCTTATGCTCTCGCGCAGGATACAAGGGTTGGCTCTGGTCTCTCCTATCCCACCAGCCTCCAGCCGGTACCGCAAGCCCTCTCGGTGCCGTACGTTCCCTATGTAGATGGCGACGGAAACCTGTTTGGAGCGGCGGAAGGCGAAACCAACTTCGTCATCAGCCCTAACCTCCACGACCCCTACTCCATCGCTCTGAACGCCGGTATCCAGCAGGATCTCCCGTTCCACATGGTCATGAAGCTGAACTATGTGGGCCGCCTTGGCCGCCGCCTTCTCGCAGATGCGGACGCAGGACAAGTCCTGGACGTTCCCGACTACACCGGTCAATCAACCCAGACCATGGCCCAGGCCTTCGCCGCCCTCACGACTCAGCTTCGTGCTGGAGTTGCCGTGGGTTCGCTCACGCCGCAGCCCTGGTTTGAGGATGTCCTCGGAAACTACAAACATTACTTTGGCAACAACACCAACCTCGTGGCGGACTTGGTCGGCCAGCTCGCCAACCGTGGCGACATCTCCGACACGTTGTACGACCTGTCTTACTACTCTTACTATGGCGGCCTTCCCGGCCTTCTTCCCACCAACATCGGCATCCCGTCCCAGTTTGGCTCAGATACCTATCTCACCAACCTGGGTAACTCCAACTACCACGGCCTCCTGCTGACCGTAGCCAAGAATATGTCGAACGGTCTGCGCTTCAATGTCAACTACACCTGGTCGCACTCCATCGATAACACCTCCCTGAGCGGCGCCAATAACGCCCTCTATAACAACTTCGGCATGATCTGCGACGTCACCAAGCCTCGTCAATGCCGCGCTAGCTCGGACTTCGACGTCCGGCAGGAAATCACGTCCAACTTCAATTACGAACTTCCCTTCGGCCACGGAAAGCAGTTCCTGGCAGGCATCCCCTTCTTGGCAAACGAGGCGATCGGTGGCTGGTCCATCTCAGGCATTCCCATCTACCGCACCGGCCAGGCAACTACGGCTTACTCGGATGCCTATCTCGCCTCGTTTGACAATGACGACCCGGCCATCTTCACCGGCGACAAAGGCGATCTCAAATCCAAGGTCAATGTCAGCAACGGCACCGTATTCAACTTTGCCGGCGGCCAGGCTGGCGCAAACAAGGTTCTTGCCGAGTTCCGTGGACCGATCGGTCTGGAATACGGACAACGTAACATACTCAAGGGACCTGGAAACTTCTTCTTCGATGCTGGCGTCGCGAAGACGTTCCCCATCTTCCGCGAAGTCAACCTGCTCTTCCGTGCCGATGCCTACAACGTCTTCAACCACCCCGCTTTTGGAGGCCCGGCAGTAAATATTGTCGGCAACTCATCTCAATTCGGCCAGATCTCCTCGACAGACAATGAGCCGGGCGCCGGTTACGGCTCTCGCGTAGCTCAGTTCTCCCTGCGTCTGGAGTTCTAACCTCAACCACCGTCCGGGCCGACTCGGCCCGGACCAAACACCAGCCCGGCATCCCCTCGCGACGCGTTTTCGACCCGAAGCGAGGGAGGATTCCGGGCTTTTTCACCCCTGCTCCGAAATAACACCTCAAACAACCGATTTGCATCACCAAACCGGGTTCAAAGCAGCCTCAAACTCGCACCCCCGCTAAAACTCAATTCCCCGCTGCGCGAGAATACCCCTTTGATATGCGTGCTTTACCTCGCGCATCTCCGTAACCGTATCCGCCAGCTCCACCAGCGCCGGATGCGCATTTCGACCCGTCAAAATCACGTGCAACATCTCAGGCTTGCGCCTCAGAACGTCCGCAACTCGTTCAGGATCAAGCATTTTGTACCCAATCACATAGTTGATCTCATCCAGCACAATCAAATCCCAATCCCCCGAAAGAATAGCCGACTCAGCCTCCAACCACCCCTCCTCCACCATCCGAAGATCCTCCGGATCCGCCTCCGCCCCCCCCACTTTCACGAAGCCTCTACCCAATTTTCGAAGCTCGTAAGTAAAACTATCCAAACCATTTAGCGCTTCCGCAGCCTCCAGCTCCCCATAGTGCCAGGAGCCCTTAAGGAACTGCAAAACGAGCACCCGCATCCCATTTCCCGCCGCCCGAAACGCAGTCCCGAGCGCCGCCGTAGTCTTTCCCTTGCCTGCACCCGTGTGAATCAGGATCAGCCCCCGTCGGGAGTCTTCCGATAGTTCGTTTCCAGCGGCCATAGATCAACCTTGTCTATTTAGAATGAGCACATTACCGACTTGAAAATTCCTAATGCCCGCAATGGTACGGATGGCCGGCGAGGATTGTAAGCGCGCGATATAACTGCTCCGCTGCCACCACCGCTGCCAACTCGTGAGGCAATGTGATTCTGCCAAAAGCAACGAGTTTATCCGCTCGTCCTCGTGCCCCAGACGTCCATCCATCCGGAGGACCGATGGCGAGGATCAGGTGTTGCTTCCCGCTATCTCTAGCGCAATGAATGATTTCAGCGATCTCCTCTGATGAGAGCTGTTGTCCCTCCCGGTCAGTGAGCAGCAACGTGGGCGTGGTTCTCCCTGCTGTATTCCGGGTGTACAGCAGCAACTCTTCCTCAGAGCCAAAATTACGGTGGCTACACGCCATCAGCCGCGATGCTCTTGATACGTACCCTTGCAGCATCTCGGCTGCCGGTCCGGACGCGCCAGACCGACGACCCGATACCGTAGCGAGTAGCAATTTCATTGCAGTCCATAGATCATTCGGTTGCGGAAGGAAATAGAAAGGCTCACAGCTTCCTCCGAGGGCCTTTCGCTGAAGAACAAGCTGCCTATGCTTTTCTGGTGGACGTTTTCTTGACCGGCATTTTTTTGACTGGCGTTTTCTTTGCAGTGGACTTTGCAGGAACCTTCTTTGCAGGAACGGCCTTCTTTGATGCTGCTGGCGATGCCGTCTTCTTCTGCGCGACTGTTTTCTTTGGTGACACAGGCTTCTTCTTGCGGCCGGCAGCGATGGCCGCTCTTATCCCTGCGTTCAACTCTTCAATACTGAGTACGCTAGCTGATTTGCGAAGCCGCTCAAGACCATAGAATGCGCGCTTTTCTGCAGAAAACACGTGGACGATGAAATCGACATAGTCCATCAAGATCCATTCACCCTGCCGCCGGCCTTCTACAGAGTTGGGATAGGTACCGAAGTCGCGCTTGAGACGGATCTCAATCTCGTCCGTAATGGCGACGTTCTGTCGATCGCTCAAACCGGTGCAAATCAGAAAGTAGTCAGTGAGACCGCTCTCGGAAGGATCGAGCGCGAGGATGCGTATGTCCTCGGCCTTCTTATCTTCACAAGCGGCTGCGGCTGCGGCCAGGAGTTGTTGAACCTGAGTATGTTTGGTGCTTGCCATGGAGCTCCTTATGCAACCTCAATGGTAGCGCAGGATAGGCTCACAAGACTCTGTTCGGCCAGACTCTATTCTAGGAGTGTCTGTCGTCTCAGGCTCCGTATAGATGGTGGCCCCGGATGTATTGCAGGATCGATGCGGGCAGCAGCCCGAGACAGTCTGAACCAGCAGCGATCAAGGCCCGAATGTTTGTCGCGCTGGCCTCTTCACGAAGGTGCTCGAGCAGATGAACGCGCGCTAGCTGTTTCGGGCCTAAATTGAGAAGAGAAGCCAACTCCTTGGAAGAAAATCCGGGACGGCTAACGACAATCCATTCTCCTAGATCAAAGAGGGCGCGGCTGCTTTTCCATCGACGCACACCAAGAAACGCATCCACACCTACGATGATGAAGATGCGGTCGCTCGATGCAACCGTCCGCTTCAGAGTAGAAAGAGCATCAACCGTGTAGTTGGGGGATCCATCCTCGCGAGGTGCGTCGAGCGCTGATGCCTCCAGGCGCGCCTCAGGCATGCCTGGCGTGGAGCTACAGAGTAGAGAGACCATTGCCAGGCGATCTTCGAAGGACGCGGTTGCACCACCCGGCTTGAGCGGCTGCATTCCAGTTGGTGCAAGTAGCACGCGATCCAAGGCAAATGCGTTCGCAGCAGCGCGAGAGACAGACAAATGCCCCAAATGGGGTGGATCAAAGCTCCCGCCGAAGAAACCAATTCGCATGATGGCTGATTGTAGCTGGACAGCCATTCTCACTCTTCTTTGAGCGGACGATTCAACGAAAGCAGAGCAGGCACATATCTAGTGCCTACCTTGACCAAGCCTTCGCCATTAGCGGTGCACACCACCCCCGCGAAAGCCTTCCCTGTGAGAAATACCAGCAGGTGCAGAATAGGCGTCTTCTGCCCGATCGCTGGGGCGGTTGCTACGACAGAAAGAGCCTCTAGGAGAAACAAGGCGGGATTGAACAGTGAACACTGCGTATGCAAAAACTCTTCTCTTACAGGTCCGATTCTGCGGGAATGTCGTGCGGCGCCAAAAGACTGAAGACCGAAATGAGAAGAAGCGGCCGATAGTGTATCGACCGCTTCATAGTATTGCAAGGATGAGATTTAGTGATGCCCACCGCCGCCATGTCCGCCGCCGCCACCATGCCAACCGCCGCCGCCGCCATGCCAACCCCCACCGCCGCGCCATCCTCCGCCCCAGCCACCGTAATAGCCGAATCCCATGTAGAACGGGTCATAAAAGCCAGGATAGCCGTAGCCGTAATAGTAGGGGTAACCGTAATCATAATAAGGATATCCGGCGTAGGGTCCGTAGTAGCCAGGGCCTGGGCTCTGACCGCCCATACGACCGTATGGAATGAGGTCCATGCGGGCTTCGAAGGGGTCGAATTCAAAGGAGCGGATGTCGGGGCCGCTGAAGACTACGGCGTGGTTCTCTTTTATTTTGATAGGTTTCTGTTGGATGTTGTGGCCGGGGTAGGCGTAGGCTTCGCCTTTCAGGACGCGCACGGTATTCGTATTGGCGTTGAAGGTGTAGAAGCCGTCCTTGATGAGGTTGGTTTGGCCGCCGGGGAGGTCTATTAGGATTTGGGCGTGCTTTACGGAGTTGTGAACGCTGACGTTAATGACTCCGCGGACGAGGCTAAGTTCTGTATCTTCATCAGTTAGCTTGACGGCGCGGAGGGCGCCGCGACGGCCGACGCGGATAAAGACGCCAGGGGCGGCTATGGTGCTGATGGTGCCGCGCTCGGGGGCGAGCATCTGGCCGGGCATTAGCTTCTGGACGACGGTGTCGTTGTTGTAACCATTGGAGTTATAGCCACCGCGCTCGATGGGGGCGGGCTGGGACTGCATGGGAGGATTGCTCATATCCTGGCCATCCTGATCATTATTCTGCGCCAATGCGGCGGTTGTGATCGCGGAAAGCGCGAGAGCGAGCAGGAAACCTTTGTAC
>JBAVDD010000187.1:0-21898 GCA_049587035.1 Acidobacteriaceae bacterium
CCACTGCTGCCTCCCGTAGGAGTCTGGACCGTGTTTCAGTTCCAGTGTGTCCGTGCGCCCTCTCAGGCCGGATACAGATCATCGTCTTGGTGGGCCATTACCCCGCCAACTAACTAATCTGCCGCGAACTCCTCTCCAAGCGCATTGCTGCTTTGACTCGTAAGTGTTATGCGGTATTAGCTAAGATTTCTCTCAGTTATTCCCCACTCGGAGGTAGATTATTCACGTGTTACTCACCCGTGCGCCACTTTACTCAAGACCGAAGTCCCTTTCTCGTGCGACTTGCATGTGTTAGGCACGCCGCCAGCGTTGATTCTGAGCCAGGATCAAACTCTCGTTTAATCTTGGTTTGGCTGCTCTTGTAGGACAGGGGTCCCAAGAGTCAACCGCCTCCGCTCGCTCGAAAAGCAGCGGAGGTTTAATACTAGTGAGAATGACACAACCAAACTTCACGTCATCTCACGACTGGCACGTTCAACTATGTTGTCAAAGATCCTGACTGTTCTCGCCTAAGCGGACAGTTTTGGATCAAGGACCAGCGCTGGGCAAAGCCTCAGCCTTGTGTCCTCGAACTTGATTGCGCTGCTTGAACTGGGGAGTGTCCGGGTTGTGAAATCTACTCACCGGCCTCGCTGCAGTGTTTTGCGCGAACTTATTGATATTATCGAAGTCCGACTCGCCTGTCAACTTCTTTTCTTCGAGCATCTCGCAGAAAAGCTTTTGCAGACCGCAACAGCGCAAATTATCAAAACATCGAAGCGACTCTAAATCGAGGCGCGAAGCTCTAAGCTTCTGATTCCCTTTGGCTTACGCCTTGGGATTTGCTGCAGTGGCTTGGGCTTGGTACGGTCGGCTTAGAAGCTCTTACACCGCGTTCAAACGCTTGGACTGCGCTCCGGCTTGCCATCAACACCCAAACATGGGCTACGGCGCGAAGCTTTGTACGACTCACCTAGAGTATCGCAACCAAACACATTGCGCAAGCTCCAAGTGTTTTTCACCGGTCGCTACTGCTGTGCGACTCCCTGAGAGTATCAAGCCGACGGAAGAAGCGCAACCCGCGTGCTGTGGAAGGCAGTGGAAAAGCACGCTGTCAGCTCAACTTCAAACGGACTTTGGACGCGTACAATCCCACCAGCATGGAAGCGACGGAGATGAACGAGTTCTCGAAGGAGATGCACGAGGCGGCAGAAAGTGGGATGCGTCACGTCTCCTTAGCGATTAGCGTACTGGCTGTCCTGGTGGCGATGGTGACGGTTTTGGGGCATCGCACGCACACGGAAGCAGTGCTGATGCAGACTCGTGCTGCGGACCAGTGGAATCTGTACCAAGCGAAGAAGATTCGCGAAGGACAGGTCAGTACCGCGGTGGATCTGCTCTCGTTGCAGCCGAGCTCAAACAATGCCGGCGTGCAGGAGAAACTTGACGAGTACAAGGCGCACATGGCGAAGTGGGATAAGGAACTTGTCGAGGAGCAGCGAAAGGCGCAGCATCTGGAGGATGAGGTCGAACGGGCAGAGCGGCGAGCGAACCGATACGATCTCGGCGAGGCGCTGCTGGAGATTGCAGTCGTGCTTTCTTCAATTACCCTGCTCACGCGGCAGAAGGCGTACTCTCTCTTAGGCGTGCTGCTTGGGTTAATTGGTTTGATCGCCGCAGCATCCGCGTTGCTTATCCACTGAGAGCTGCGACGCCAGAGCCTGGGACTCTGACTGAACGTTAGCCTAAGCCAGGCCTGCTCAGCACACCGAGATCGACAAGACCGTTGACGAAGTACTGTACAGCGAGAGCCACCAGAAGCAGCCCCATGACACGAATGAGAATGCGGATTCCGGTGTCTCCAAGAGCGCTCGCGACACGGGTCGCGCTGGCGAGGACCAGGTAGCAGATGGCAGCGGTTATGGCGATTGCGCCAAAGATGGCGGCCATCTGCCAGTGACCTTCCGACTGGTGCGCCTGCCCGACCAGCACCATCACGGATGTGATGGCGCCGGGGCCGGCCAGCATTGGAATACCCATGGGTACGATGCCGACATCGTCCTTGGTGGCGGCCGACGCGGTCTCGTCGCTTGACTCCTGTGTGGGAGAACGCTTGGCGGCCAGCATGTCGAGACCGATCAGCAACAGGATGATGCCGCCGGCGATCTCGAAGGCGGGCAGCGTAATGCCAAAGAGACGGAAGATATACGTCCCGGCGAGGCCGAACGCACTAAGGATGACGAACGCCGTGAGGGAAGCCTTACGAGCTGTACGAACACGCTTGGCGTTGTCCTGGCCTTGAGTGACGGCGAGAAATGTGGGGAGCGCAGCAAAGGGGTCAACGAGAAAGAAGATCGAGCTGAAAGCAAGCAACGAGAATCGAACGTAGACCGACCCCTCCAGATGCGTGAGAGCGGCGGTATTGGGCACAAACATAATCATTTGATTCTTTCATGGCGGCCAAGTTGCTGAAAACAGCCGTAAATCGCACATAAATGGGATATGAGGCTATGACAGCAACGTATAATTTTGAAAAGTGAGGAGCACGCATGCCGATCGATCCAACCAAGAATATCTGGCGCAACGGCCAATTGATTCCCTGGGAGAAGGCCAACATTCATGTGATGAGCCACGTGATTCATTATGGCTCTTCCGTCTTTGAGGGCATTCGCTGTTACACCCAGCCAGGTGGTGCAGGCATCTTCCGGCTCAACGAGCACATGCAGCGGCTGATCCACTCTGCGAAGATCTACCGCATGCCCCTGCCCTACTCCCTGGAACAGCTGAACACTGCGGTGATTGATGTGGTGGAGGCGAATGGTGTCGCTCCCTGCTACATCCGGCCCATCGCGTTTCGCGGGTATGGAGAGATTGGCGTGAATCCCCTGCGGTCGCCCATTGACGTCTACATCGCCAACTTCCCGTGGGGCAAGTATGTGACAGGAAATGACGGCGCGGACGTTTGCATCTCAAGCTGGAATCGGCTGGCGCCGAATACGATGCCCTCACTGGCGAAGGCTGGCGCTAACTATATGAACTCGCAGCTGATCCGCATGGAGGCCGAGGTGAATGGTTACGTGGAGGGCATCGGGCTGGACACGAATGGCTATCTTTCCGAGGGCTCTGGCGAAAACCTTTTTGTGATTCGCGGCGGCACCATCTATACGGCACCGCTGGCGAACTCGGTCCTGAATGGCATTACGCGGGACTCGATTCTGGTACTCGCCCGCGAGCTTGGTATTCCGGTGGTAGAACAGGCGCTTCCGCGCGAGCTGCTGTACATCTGCGACGAGGCGTTTTTCACGGGTACGGCTGCGGAGGTCTCCCATCTGCGCTCGGTCGATCGTATTTTGATTGGCGATGGGACGATGGGCCCGGTCACAACTGCCCTCCACAATGCATTCTTCAACATTGTGAATGGCGTGGCCGAGGACCGTTACAGCTGGCTCACGCCGGTGTCAGTCCGAGAGGTCGCGACGGTTTAGGCGAATGGGACGTTCCGCAACAAAAGCGGCAGCTTCCGGCTGCCGCTTTTTCTTCGGGCGGATTAGGCCGTACCGGGCTTGTGGAACTAGACTGGTATCTGTGCTTGCTTGCGGGCAGAGTGCTTGGCTTATGTTTTGAGGTTTATCTTTTTGAGGATCGTTACTCGATGAAATTGCGGTTTCTTGTTCCAGCCCTTGCTTTGGCTTTAACTACCATTGCTGCTCATGCCCAGATCGGGATCTACTTCAACCCTGTTGTCAGCCGCATAAGCAACAGCAAAGCCGATACAGGGCCTTTTGCGTTTCTGGGCGATGGTAAGACCGCGCAGACGTTTGGCGGCGTCGACTTCGGAGCCTACTACGATTTTGCCCACTACTCGAAGGCGGACCTGGGCGTGGATGTGCGCGACGCGATTCAGCACGGCAACAGCGCATCCTTTAACAGCTTTCTGGTGGGAGTGCGTCTCGCCGCCAAGCCCATGGCTTTCAATCTGAAGCCTTATGTGCAGGTCTCGGTGGGAGAGGGCCGGACCAAGGCGCCTCTATCTTCGGCGCATATTCAACGACTCCAGTTCGGAGTCTTTGTCGGTTTGGATAAGCCGCTCAACAAACATGTAGACTGGCGCATTGTGGAGATCAGCTACGGCACTGTTTCGACGATCAACAGCACCAACTTTCTCGCAAATACAACCACCCCTACCAGCTTCCCCGAAGCCCAGGTGCTGGGTTTCAGCACCGGCTTTGTCTTCCGCTTCAAATAAGCGCCGCAGGTTGACTGCAACGGCATAGCGATTACAACGGCACCACGACGGACTCTTTCTTCGGGATGTTTTCGAGGAACTCTTCGCCGGTGTGAAGGTGTTCGTTAACGAGTCGCGTTGGCGTGTGGGCCAACCACTCAGCAGCCGAGATGTCCTGGTACATCCCTGTCGGAAAAACTTCCAGGAAGACAAGATCTTCGTCGCCGGTATTCTCGATGTAATGCGGACGCGAGACTTCGATGTAGCCTACATCGCCTTCCTGGAAGTCCATGGTGCGAGCTTTCCCCCCGGCTGCGAAGATCGTCATGCGGCCTTTGCCTGAGACGTAGTACTGCCACTCATCCGAGAGCGGGTGCCAGTGCAACTCGCGCAAGCCGCCCGGCTTGAGACGAACGATCGCGGCGGAGATGTCGGTTGCGGGAAAGAGTTTTTTGTCGATAATCTTCACCTCGCCACCACGCGTGACCTTGGTAGGCGCCATTGAAGAGGGCCTGAAGACGAATTTATTATCGATGTCGCCGGTGACAGCGCCCGCCTGCTTCTGCTCTTCCGCGAGCGGCCGCGGTGGGTCGCTCTGGAAGATATAGAGGCGCTCGGTGGGGACATTGTCGAAGGTGGACTCTGGAACATTGAAGTTCTTGGCGAGCACCTCTTTCGGCGTATGAGCAAACCATTCGCTGAGCAGGAAGGTATCGAACTCATTGAAATTTCCGTCGTTGAAGACGAGCAGAAACTTGCATCCATCGGGACCCAGACCCTGGATGGAGTGCGGGACGCCACCGGGGAAGATCCAGAGGTCCCCGGCCGTGACGTCGTTGACGAAGCTCCTGCCCTCCGGATCGACCGCAGTGATCCGCGCATTACCGTAGGTCACGAAGGCCCACTCGGCCGATACGTGCCAGTGCAGTTCGCGAATGCCACCGTTTGTAAGGCGCATCTCTACGCCTGCCATGGCCTTCGATACCGGAAGATCGCGAACGGTAACCTGGCGCGTCCATCCGCCTGAATCGATCTCTTTGTGTGACAGATCGAAGGAGTACTTGAAGGGCGAGACGCTGCCGTTATCCGTTTGTGGCGGCCAGACGGAATCAGGATTCTGAGCAGCCAGGACTGTGTTGTTTGGACCTGGCTGCTGCTCGTTCGGCAGATGATGATCGGAGGATCCGATCTGCTTGCCTGCTGGGCGAGCGGTTTGCGCGGCCAGAGGGGCGGCGGTGACCGCCGCAATGGCGGCTCCACTCACAGACAAGAAATGACGGCGTGTGAGTGGTGCTGATTCGGTTTCCGACTCTGTTGACATGCACTGACTCCTGACTTGAACACTAATGAAAATTACGCATCATTGCTGTCACTAGTTTGTTTCTCGCGCGATCGAGAGATATTCAGCTAGTACCGGTGGCATCTTTCTCCGCTAACGATTTCCAGCCAGGCAGGTACTGTGAGCCGACAATGAGTCTAACTCCATCCTGCTCGCTGATGTAAGTAAACGCCCAACTGAGGAACACGGAATAGCGATTGCGGAACCCTATCAGAAAGAAGATATGGACCAGCATCCAGGTGATCCACGCCATGAAGCCACTCCAGTTGGCGTGAAATGGCCAAACGATGCGGGCTACCGCTGCTTTGCGGCCGATCGTCGCCATGTCCCCCTTGTCGAAGTAGCGGAAGGGCTTCTGGTATGCAGCATTATCAGAGTTAGAGACGAGCAGCCCGATTCGCTTTGCCGCGTAGTTACCCATCTGCATGGCAGGTTGCGCGACCCCTGGGACCTGCTTGCCGTCCTGCTCAAAGTGAGCGAGATCGCCGCACACGAAGACCTCCGGCCGATTCTTGGGGTTTAGCCGCTCATTGACGAGCACACATCCCTTTTTATCGAGCTCGACGCCGAGCATCTCTCCCAGCGGTGAGGCTTTTACCCCGGCAGCCCACAAAGTGCAGACGCTCTCGATGCGCTCTTCGCCGACCATTACATAGCCAGGCTGGATGTCGCTCACATGGGCCCCGCATCGCACCTTGACTCCAAGGGCATTAAGCTGCTCAACAGCCTTCATCTGCAGGTCCGGGGGATACATGCCGAGGATTTGCGAAGAGCCCTCGACGATGAGAACCTCCGCTGTCTTGGTGTCGATGTGGCGGAAGTCTCTGGTCATATACAGGCGAGAGATGTCAGAGATGGCGCCAGCCAGTTCGACTCCAGTAGGGCCACCTCCTACAACGACAAAGCGCAGAGGGGGATGTGACCCCGTCTCGAGCATCTGGCGCTCGGCGAATTCAAACGCCAGCAAGACGCGGCGGCGTATGTCGGTGGCATCTTCCACGGTCTTTAAACCGGGAGCAATCTTCGCCCAGTCATCATGCCCAAAGTAGCTGTGGGTGGAGCCGGCTGCAACGATGAGGTAGTCGTAAAACATCTGTGCGCCGCTTCCCAGATCCACGCGGCGAGTGGTCGTGTCGATGCTCATGACCTCATCCATCACAACCTCCGTGTTGCGGTTCTTGTGAAGAATGGAGCGAATAGGTTGGGCGATGTCGCCGGGTGAGAGCACCGCAAGAGCCACCTGGTAGAGGAGCGGCTGGAAGGTGTGATGGTTTTTACGATCAATCACAGTCACATCAACCGCCAACTTGCCGAGTCGCTGAGCAGCGTTTAGCCCAGCGAATCCTGCGCCGATAATGATCACCCGAGCTCTCGCGCGGTTTGGGTCGATTGCGGGCATAGGAACTCCAGTATCCGAAAGTAGTCTCAGTGTTATGATGCTGAGTCCGAACGCATAGGCCCACCTTTTCTCTGGACCCGGAACAGATGTGGTCTCAAGAGCGTGGATAGATCATGAGTCAGTGGTTGGGACAGCGGTCGTTGGCGGCACAGCGTGTCATAGGTCGAGGGGTTCTTCCAGACGCGACGATGCGCGTCGCCCATACTGCAGCAAATCACATATCGGATGCAGGGTAGATGGCGATGCTCACCCGCCTTATCGCGTGAGAATGAGGGGTCCATTTCTGGTGATCGCAACGGTGTGCTCGAAGTGAGCACTGGTACTGCCATCCACTGTGATGGCGGTCCAACCGTCTTCCAGCACCTTCACTTCCGCGGAGCCGATGTTAATCATCGGCTCGATAGCTAGCACCATTCCCGCCTTCAGCCGAGGGCCCTTGCCAGGGTCACCATAATTCGGCACCTGGGGGTCCTCATGCATGCTCTTGCCGATACCGTGGCCTACGAACTCACGCACCACACCGTAGCCCTCCGCTTCGCAGATGGTTTGCACGGCGTTGGAGATATCGAACAAACGGCCGCCTACCTGGGCCTTGTCGATGGCCGCGTAGAGGGAGGCCTCCGTGACGCGTAGCAACTTCTCCGCAACTGGCGAGATCTTTCCCACTGGATGCGTGACTGCGGCGTCGGAGTAGTAGCCATCGACGATGACACCGCAATCGACCGAAACCACATCGCCCTCTTCGAGGACACGCGTCTCGTTCGGTATTCCGTGGATGACCTCTTCATTGACGGAGGTGCAAAGTACGGCAGGATATCCGTGATACCCAAGAAATGCAGCCTTAACGCCGAGTTCGTTGACCTTGGCAACGGCGGCGCGCTCCAGGTCCATCGTGGTGGCGCCTACCCGCACGGCGCCCTTCACAGCCTCATGGACCTTGCGGAGCGCGATGCCGGAGATGCGCATCTTTTCTATCTCAGACTCGGACTTAATCAGGATCGCCATGGCTCAAACCATTGGATGACAGGAGCCCTTCTAGGACTCCGCGTGATGGCGCAACCGGAAAAGCGTGGCGCGAATGGACTGCGTAACCTCATCGACGGAAAGATTCCCATCGACTTCGGCGAAGCGGCTGCCGTGGGCCCGATAGTACTCTATGACGGCCGCGGTCTTCGCTTCGAAGGCTTTCATGCGCTCATAGAATACAGGCTCCGTGTCGTCGGCGCGGTGAACTAGTATGGCACCCTCACGATCACAGATACCATCCTGGATTGGCGGCCCAGAGTAACCGTTGTAGATAGTTCCACAGACCTGGCAGATCAATCGACCGGTGATGCGTTCGAGCAAAACACGCTCCGGAACAATGATGCTCACTGCAACGACGGGCAGCGGAGCGTTCGTAAGCTGTCCATCCAGCCACTCGGCTTGATGCAGTGTGCGTGGAAAACCGTCGAGAATATAACCACTCTGCGTGTCGGGTTCTGTCAGCCGAGTGGCAACCATCTGGTTGACCAGATCGTCTGGAACCAGCAGTCCTTTGGACATCAGTTCGTCCGCCATCATCCCCAGAGGCGTGTGATTCTTGCGGTGCCCGCGCAGAAGGTCTCCCGTGGAAATCTGCGGGATGCCGAACTCTTCCATGAGCCGCTTAGCTTGCGTCCCCTTACCGACGCCAGGCGCGCCCAGCAACAAGACCGGCCCGGGTAGAAATGTTTCCGTATTTTCCAGTACCTGGGTCATGCGTATGATCGGCACTTCCATTGCGGAATCCTAAAGGTGTTTATCAGCAAAAACCCAGGCCCGTGACTCCAGACCTGGGTACCTGCGTTATGCAAGAAGGCTGAGAGTCTACCAGCTACGGCGACCGCGGATGCGACCAGACTTCGGCGAGAACCCGTCGTAGTGGCGCATGATCAATTGCGCCTCGACCTGCTGCACGGTATCCATTGCAACGCCCACAACGATCAGCAGTGACGTGCCACCAAAGTAGAAGTTGAGGCCAAGGCCATTGGTTACCCATGTCGGGGCGCGATCGAACAAGCCCCCAACCAGCCACAGGTGATTGAAATGAATACCGGAGATCAGGAACATCGGAATGATCGAGATCGCAACGAGGTAGATTGCACCCACAAGGGTAATGCGAGTGAGCACGTCGTTAATGAAGTCCGAAGTGCGCTTGCCCGGACGAATGCCCGGGATGAAGCTGCCATACTTTCTCATATTGTCTGCGATATCGTCCGGGCGGAAGATGATGGAGATATAGAAGTAGGCGAAGAAGATAATGGAGACAGCGTACAGCACCACATACCAAGGCTCCGCTGGACCCAGGGCGCGGAAGATCGGGCCGAGGAAGCTGGTGTCGATCAGTGGGCCTGATCCGAAGAGGCTGACGTTCTCAAGAAGCATAGGGGCCGACAGGATCGAGGCCGCGAAGATGACAGGCATAACGCCGCCGGAGTTCACCTTAAGCGGAAGGAAGCTGTTGGAAGCCTGCGTCATACGCCGGCCAACCATACGTTTCGCCGACTGAATCGGAATGCGGCGCTCCGAGCGCTCTACATAAACAATGAACGCAACAACCGCGATCATCATGACCAGGAGCAGGCCAATCGCAATCGGAGTAAAGCCGCCCCAAGTCTGGTTGACGGCTTTCTGGTAGAGGTCTCCAATCCCAGCCGGAATTCCGACGACGATGCCTGTGAAGATAAGCAGCGACATGCCATTACCAATTCCACGCTCAGTGATCTGCTCGCCGAGCCACATAATGAACGCAGTGCCAGCCGTCAGCGTAATCACACACATAGGGAGAAAAGCACCCTTGCTGATCGTGACCATCGCCTCGCCGGTCGTCGTGCTGGTGAGGGTCAGACCGATGAAGAAGCTCTGCACCACACCAAGAAGGATCGTGACGTAGCGTGTCCACTGGGTGATCTTGCGACGCCCGAGCTCACCTTCTTTTTGCAGTTTGGCCAGCGGTTCATAGATGACCGTAAGCAGCTGAAAAATGATCGATGCCGTGATGTACGGCATGATGCCCAAGGCGAAGACCGTAAGCTTGCGCAGGTTGCCACCGTTGAATAAATCAAGCAGGCCAAGCGCCCCGCCGGCATTTTGATTGAAGTACTGAGAAAGTTTCGCTGCGTCGATGCCCGGCGTGGGGATGTGAGCGCCCAAGCGGTAAATCGCGAGCATCGCGAGCGTGAAGCCTATGCGCTTGCGCAGATCCGGAATGCGGAAGATGTTGAGGAATTTCTCTAGCATCGATGTGTGAGGCCTTGAACCGAAGGTTTGTGCTGAGCGTCGCGAGTCCCGTTTGTCTGGTGCGAAAACCCTGCTGGAATGCTGTCTGTATTCTACGCGTAATGAAGAAGAAAATAAGCCGAGACACTAAACCCCGGCCTGCTCCTATGCTCCCGGGGTTGCCTCGCCGCCGATCACAATTGCCTTGCCGCCAGCTGCCTCGATAGCTTTCTGTGCCGCCTTCGAGAACTTGTGCGCATGCACAGTGACTGCCGACTTCAGCTCGCCATTTGCCAGGACCTTCACCAAGCCGTTGCGCTTCTTGAGGATGCCGTGCTCGGTGAGCTTCTCGAGCGTCAACTCGCTCTCGTTCAGTTCAGCGATGGTGTCCAGGCCGAGGACCGCATACTCCACTCGAAAGATGTTTGTGAATCCACGCTTGGGGAGGCGGCGGTGCAGCGGCATCTGACCGCCTTCGAAGCCGCGCATCAGGCTGGAACCCGACCGCGAACCCTGGCCCTTGTGACCACGCGTGGAGGTCTTACCCATGCCCGAGCCCATACCGCGGCCAACGCGCTTCTTGTTTTCATTCGCCTTTTTCGGCGCCTTCAGATTGCTGAGATTGAGTGCCATTATTCCCTCGCTAACGCCGACTCGCCTCTTGAGACGCAGCCGACTCGCATTGTTTGGCCTCCTTGCGGAGGCAGAAAAACTAGTCGAGAATCCGAACCAGGTGAGGGACCTTCTTCACCATGCCACGAATTGACGGCGTGTCTTCGCGCTCGACGATCTGGTTGAGCCGTGTAAAGCCCAGGCCCTTTACAACGAGCTTGTGCTTCACAGGCGTGCAGATCTGAGAGCGGAAGTACTGGATCTTGATCTTGGCGGTATCAGCCATAACGAACTCCTATTGGGTGTTGCGAATCTTTGCAACTAAATTGCTGCGGCCAAAATTCCGGCAGTCAAGCCGCGCTGGTTTATAGCTCGTCCACAGACTTGCCACGCAGGGCCGCAACTTCACTCTTGTCGCGCAACTGCGAAAGCGCGTCGAACGTTGCCTTGATCACGTTGTGTGGATTGGCCGAGCCGAGGCTCTTGGTCAGCACATTCTGCACGCCGGCAGCAGTCATCACCGCACGGACGGTTTTGCCCGCGATCACGCCGGTACCTTCTGGCGCCGGCTTTAGCAGCACCTCACCTGCGCCATAGTGACCCAGCACCACGTGCGGAATCGTATAGTGCGTGAGGTTCACCTTGAGCAGGTTCTTCTTGGCCGCCTCGATGCCCTTGCGGATCGCCTGAGGGACCTCCTTGGCCTTGCCCGAACCGTAGCCAACCACGCCCTCTGCGGGGTCGCCAACAATCACCAGCGCGGCGAACGACATGTTCTTTCCGCCCTTGACGACCTTGGTCACTCGGTTAATCGAAACGACCTCATCCTTGAGGTTCATCCGGTTTCCGTCGATCTTCTTCTTCATTGCCATTTTATTTCCTCTGATTTTCTCCCCGGCACACCGGTCCGGGGGTTGCAGTCTAAGCTGCGTACTCCATGGAACGTCTATCGCGCTCTTGTGACTCTCGAATTAAAACTCCAGGCCTGCCTCGCGTGCTGCATCGGCCAGGGCTTTGACACGACCGTGATACAGATATCCGCCGCGGTCGAAGACCACCTTCTTGATGCCCTTTTCCGCCGCACGCTCGGCGATCAGCTTGCCCACAGTCTTCGCTGCTTCGACATTACCTCCAGCCTTGCGCTCAGCACCTTTTGAGGTAACCGTGGAGGCCGAGGCGATCGTGACACCATTGGCGTCGTCGATCAGCTGCGTATAGATGTGGTTGAGCGAGCGGTAGACATTTAGACGCGGACGCTCAGCCGTGCCTGCCATCTTGGCGCGGATGCGCGAGTGGACGCGCTGGCGGATTTCGTTGCGTTGGCGAAGATTGATCATAGTGGTTCTTCCTTCCTAAAGGCGTCGTCATCATCTGACGACGTTCGGTAAATATTCTGCGAGAACCTGAGAGCGGCCAACTAAATCCGCCGCTCTCTTCCCGTGTTACTTGGCGCCCGTCTTGCCGACTTTCTTCTTGAGCTTCTCGTCGGAGTAGCGAACACCCTTGTTCTTGTAAGGATCCGGTTTGCGCAGTGAGCGCATGTCCGCAGCGACCTGGCCAACCTTCTGGCGGTCGATGCCGGAGACTGTAACGTGCGTCTGCTTGGGGTCAATCGCAACTTCAATGCCCGTGGGCAGCTGGAACTCGATGGGGTGAGAGTAGCCGAGCGTGAACACGACCGTATCCTTCCCCTTCATCTCGACGCGGTATCCGATTCCCACGACGTCGAGCTCCTTCTTCCAGCCGTTAGTTACGCCCTCAACAGCATTGAAGACCAGCGCGCGCGCCAGGCCATGCACCGCAGCGTGTGCATCATCGGGGCGCTCCACGGTCAGAACGCCTTCCTTCTCCGAGAAGGTAATGCCTGCGGGGATGAGCGCGTTCACCTTGCCCTTGGGGCCTTCCACTACGACGACATTGCTCTGCACGGTGTACTTCACGCCCTTGGGCAGCGTGATAGGCTTCTTGCCGATACGCGACATAACTTCAATCCTTCGGGGCTTGCGAGTCCCTCACATCGCGTGAGTTCCACTGCAGCCGGCGATTGTGGCTCGCCTGAGGGCCATTGCGCTTCAAACGAATGCGGTTTACCAGATTTCGCAGAGGATCTCGCCGCCGACACCTTCGCGACGCGCCTGACGGCCCGTCATCACACCCTTCGGAGTGGTCATGATCGAGATGCCGAGACCACCCTGAACACGCTTGATCTCGTCCTTGCCGATGTACACACGGCAACCGGGACGCGATACGCGCTTCAGGTCGCGGATTACAGCCTCATTGTTTGGGCCGTACTTCAGATACACGCGCAGGACCTTCTGGCCATCTTCCTCGGCGGCCTTGTAGTTGGCGATGTAGCCCTCTTCCTTCAGAATGCGGGCAATCTCAGTCTTCAGCTTGGAGGCTGGAGCATCGAGCTTCTGATGGCGGGAACGGTGTGCGTTGCGAATACGTGTGAGAAAATCTGCTACAGGATCGGTGAGGTTCATCGTTTTCCTTTCATCCCCCGTTCGCTCCTACCGCCTATTGAAGTCGGCTTGGAGAACCTGCGGGAATGGTTGTGGCGCCGTGGCGCCGATCTTGACTACGCGCGAGCACCGTTACAAAACGGCCTGCAGCGTGAGGTGAAGGCTAGCAAGCTACTACCAGCTGGACTTGACGACACCCGGGATCTCGCCCTTCAGCGCAAGGCCACGGAAGCATAGACGGCAGACGCCGAACTTGCGCAGAAACGCGCGTGGACGGCCGCAGAGCTGGCAGCGGTTGTGCTGGCGGGATTTGAACTTTGGCTTACGAGCGTCTTTGACGCGCTTTGCTGTGGTTGCCATAACTCGTTTCTCTCAATCTACCTGCGTTGAAACCATGTTTCGAAATCATGAACAGCCAAAATCCATGGGCTGTTCGTTATTGTTACGCTCCCTGGCGGAACGGCATACCGAAGCTCTTGAGCAGCTCGCGTGCGCCGTTATCGTCCTTCGCCGTGGTCACGATCGTCACGTTCATACCCTTGATCTTGTCTACCTTTGCGTAGTCGATCTCCGGAAAGATCAACTGATCGCGCAGGCCGAGCGTGTAGTTGCCGCGCCCGTCAAAGCTCTTCGAACTTACACCGCGGAAGTCGCGCACACGAGGCAGCGCTACCGAGATGAGGCGATCGAGAAACTCGTACATCTTGTCGCCGCGCAGTGTAACCATCGCACCGATGGGCATGCCCTCGCGAAGCTTGAAGGCTGCGATCGACTTCTTCGCCTTGGTGATCACAGGCTTCTGGCCGGCGATCGAGCCGAGGTCGGCAAGCAGCGGATCCATGATCTTCACGTTCTGAGTGGCTTCACCCAGACCCATGTTGATCACAATCTTCTCCAGCTTCGGTACAGCCATTGCGTTATCCAGGCCGAGGTTCTTCTGAAGCGCTTGCTTGATCTCGCCGTGATACTTTTCTTTCAAACGTGCTGCCATAATCTCTCTTCTCTTTCTCCACGGTTCCGGGGTGGCCTGCGCCGTATACCGTTTCGTGGGGTGCCCAATAATTCCTGAACTGCTTCGACTCTTGAACTACTTCTTAAACTTCTTCTCTGCGATCACGCCGCCGTTGGAGCGAGCGATACGGGTTTTCTTGTCGCCTTCAACCTGATACCCAACGCGCGTGCCCTTGCCCTCGGAATCGACCAGCATGACGTTCGAAACGTGGATCGGCGCTTCCTGCTCCAGGATGCCGCCCGCGATGTTCTTCTGCGGATTTGGCTTGAGATGCTTCTTGATCATGCCAACGCCCTCAACCAGCACGCGCTGCTTGTCCACGATCACCCGCAGCACGCGATGCGCCTTCGGTCCCTTATCCTTACCCGCGATCACCACAACCATATCGTTGCGCTTGATGCGGATCTTCGTCTTGCTGCCACTGGTGGGCTTGAACTTGTTCGGCATGGTAACTCTCTTTCCTCGGCGATCGGCGTCAGGTGCGACACGTTACGGAGCCGGAATCCGGGTGAAATAACTTGCTAAATAACCTCAGGTGCGAGCGAGACGATCTTGAGGAACTTTTTGTCGCGCAACTCGCGTGCCACAGGGCCGAAGACGCGCGTGCCAACCGGCTCCATCGCATCGTTGATCACGACGGCCGCATTCTCGTCGAAGCGGATGTAAGTACCATCCCGGCGGCGATACTCCTTATGCGTGCGGACAATAACGGCCTTCACGACCTTGCCCTTCTTGACCGTGCCATCAGGCGACGCTTCCTTCACAGCCGCCGTGACTACATCGCCGAGGCCAGCCTTCTTGCCGAGACCGCCGCCGAGCGGCAGGATGACCTGGAGCTTGCGGGCGCCTGAGTTATCGGCGACGGCAAGAATTGTGCGCATTTGAACTGCCATGATGATTCTCCTGGTTCAAACTCTCGCCGGTAACCGGCTCGAGAGGTGAAGCTAGCCCGAGAGCTTGGCGGCGGGAAGCCGTTGCTATCTCGAACCTGTAGCCGCTACCGCAGCCACAAAACCTTTGGGACAACTACCGAGCAACTACTTGGCAGCAACCGGCTTCTCGTCCGGCAGTGCTGACAGTGACGACCGACGGATGATCTCTTCCAGAGACCAGCGCTTCAGCTTCGACAGGGGACGCGTCTCACGAATGCGAACCATGTCGCCCACGCGCGCGGAGTTCTGCTCATCGTGCGCATAGAACTTCTTGTTGGACTTCAGCACGCGCTTGTACTTGGGGTGCGCCTTGCGCATCTCGATCTCCACGACGATGGTCTTTTCCATCTTGGTGGAGACAACCAGGCCGACCTTCTCGGTACGGCGGGGTGCTGCCTGATCTGCGGCGGGGGTAGTGACGGTGGTCTCAGCCATGATTATTCCTTCCCTGCCTTGGCAGCTGCCGCCTTGGTCGCTGCCAAGGAACGCTCTTTGGTGATGGTCTTAAAGCGTGCGATGTCCAGCTTGAGGGTCTTGATCTTGCCGATACCCTCCTGCTTGCCGAGACTCTTCGCGAAGCGAATGCGGAAGAGCTGCTCAGCAGCCTTCGCCTCTTCGTTCTTCAGCTCGTCGTCGTTCATGCTGCGGATCTTGTCGATTTCCATAATGACTTCTTTCTCGCCTGAACGGCTTTACTTGGCGGCCACTTCGACCTTGAGGCCGGGGCGCACAACAAACGTGGTCTTGAGCGGAAGCTTGTGAGCTGCCAGCCGCATAGCCTCTTTGGCCAGCTCGACAGGAACACCTTCCATCTCGAACAAAATCTTGCCCGGGCGAACCACTGCGACCCAGTGGTCCGGGGCTCCCTTGCCCTTACCCATACGGGTTTCGGCGGGCTTCTTGGTGATCGGCTTGTCCGGGAACAGGCGCAGCCAAACCTTGCCGCCGCGCTTGATGAACCGGGTCATCGCGATACGCGAGGCCTCAATCTGGCGGTCAGTGATATACCCGCACTCCATGACCTTCAGACCGTAGTCGCCGAACGAGATGTCGGAGCCACGCCACGCCTTGCCGCACATGCGACCGCGCTGCTGCTTGCGATATTTAACCTTCTTGGGTAAAAGCATGAGAATTCCTTTGTACAAGCACCTGTCGACTTCTCAGGGGAGCGGCTTAGGTCTTGACCGGGGTCTCTGCCGCTGAAGCTCCAGCGATGACTTGCCGCAAACTCGTCGTAGCTACGGGCAGACTCGGGGCCAAACCAGTTAAGTATACCGGAGATCCGCGAAAAATGCTTGCTCGCGGATCCCGAAACACGAAGAAAAGTTAGAATGCGCCGGTTGTAATCGGGGCCGGCTCGCGACGCTTCTTCTGCTCGTAGATGTCGCCGCGATAGACCCAGGTCTTCACGCCGATGATCCCGTACGTAGTGTGCGCCTCCGAGAATCCGTAGTCGATGTCCGCGCGCAACGTGTGCAACGGCAGACGTCCCTGCAGGTACCACTCCGAGCGGGCTATTTCGTTGCCATTCAGGCGGCCCGACACGCGTACCTTGATCCCTTTGCAGCCAAATCGCAGAGCCGAATCAACGCTCTTGCGCATGGCGCGGCGGAAGCTGACGCGCTTCTCCAGCTGCAGAGCGATATTCTCGCTCACCAGCTGAGCGTCCAGCTCCGGCTTGTTCACCTCGAGAATGTCGATGAACACCTCGCGGTTGGTACGCTTCTGGATGTCGGCCTTCAGCTTATCGATCTCCGCGCCCTTGCGACCGATGATGATGCCCGGACGCGCGGTGCGGATGATCAGCCGCAGCTTATTGCCCGGACGCTCGACTTCCACCGAGCTGACGCCGGCAGCCTTGAGCTTCTCGCGGAGCTCTGCCTTCAACTTCACGTCCTCGACCAGCAGCTTGTCGTAGCCGCGCTCGACAAACCAGCGCGACTTCCAGGGCTTGTTGATGCCGAGGCGGAATCCGTACGGATGGACTTTCTGTCCCATAGCTTCCCTATTCCTGAACCATAGCCGGTTGAGCCGGCGCGGTTGATACTTCAAAGTACTTGTTGCTACCTACTGCTTACTGCAGAACTCTGTGGCGCCCGGCTCCAATTACTTGGCGGCCGCAGCCTTCTTCTTGGCCGGCGCCTTCTTCGCGGCGGCCTTCTTCGCCACTGTTTTCTTCTTGGCAGTGGGCTTGCCTGCTGTCTTCTTCACCGGCTTCGGCGTCGACTCCACCTCAGCAGCAGATGCCTTCTTCTCGGCCACCGTGATGATGATGTGTGCGATGCGGCGCTGGTAACGAAACGCACGACCCATGGGTGCAGGGCGGATGCGCTTCATCCGCGGTCCCTCGTTGGCCACCGCGGTCTTGACATACAGGTTGTCGATGTCGATGTCGAGTCCCCGCTCGTCGGAGAGATGCTGGGCATTCTGGACGGCCGAGCGCAGCACCTTCTCCACCACCGGCGCGATGCGCTTGTTGGTGAATGCCACGGTATTGATAGCCTTCTCGACGCGTTGACCCTTGATGAGGTCAAGCACGAGCTTGGCCTTCTGCGGGCTGCAGCGTTGGAATCGGGCCTCAGCACGAAACTCGGGATTCTTTGGTGCGATTGCTTTATGCATTGCGATGTCCTTCAAACGTACATATCTGACAAATTCTGATCGAACGATTCCTGCGCAGGCCTACTTGCCCTTGGCCGTATCGCCGGACTTTGCCGAGTGGCCCTTGAACGTGCGCGTAGCCGAAAACTCTCCGAGCTTGTGACCCACCATGTTCTCCGTGCAGTAAACCGGAATGAACTTGCGGCCGTTGTGCACGGCGATCGTGTGACCGACCATATCCGGGTGGATGGTAGACCTGCGCGACCAGGTGCGAATGACCTTCTTTTCGTTGGCGGTGTTCATCGCCTCGATCTTGATCATAAGGTGGGCGTCGATGAACGGGCCCTTCTTTGTTGAGCGTGACATAAATTACTCCGTTACTGCGGTGCTGAATACGACGAATCTCTCAGGTGCGAGACTTGGTGTAGCTTTTACTTCCCTAGCTGCGATTGCCTACTTACTTACCTTTGTTCCGGCGCGTCACAATAAACACATCGGTGCGCTTGTTATTACGTGTCTTGTAGCCGCGTGTGGGCTGGCCCCACGGCGTCACCGGGTGACGTCCGCCCGAGGTCTTGCCCTCGCCACCACCGTGCGGGTGATCGACCGGGTTCATTGAAACGCCGCGGTTGGCTGGACGGATGCCCTTCCAGCGGTTGCGTCCCGCCTTACCAATCGTGACGTTCTCGTGGTCCGTATTGCCTACCTGGCCGATAGTCGCCATGCACTCCACGAGCACCTTGCGGGTCTCGCCGGAGGGCAGCTTCAACAGCGCGTAATCGCCTTCCTTCGCGATCAGGTTGACCTGCGCACCGGCGGAACGCGCCATCTGTGCACCCTTGCCCGGACGAAGCTCGATGTTGTGAACGATCGTTCCGGTCGGGATATTTTTGAGCGGCAGAGCGTTTCCGACCAGGATGTCAGCCTCGGGGCCGCTCATGATCTTCTGCCCCACCTTCAGCCCGATCGGCTGAATGATGTAGCGCTTCTCGCCGTCCGCATAGTGCACGAGCGCGATGCGGGAGCTGCGGTTGGGATCGTACTCGATCGTCGCGACTGTGCCCGGGACGCCGAACTTATCGCGCTTGAAGTCGATGAGGCGCAACTTCTGCTTGTGGCCACCGCCCTGGTGGCGAATGACCAGCTTGCCCATATTGTTGCGGCCGCCAGTGCGTGGCTTTACCGACAGAAGCGGCTTGTGTGGCTTGTCGGTCGTAATGTCATCGTTGACCAGCTTCGTCTGAAAGCGAAGGGTCGGAGTGATCGGACGGAATGACTTAATCGGCATGTTGCTATTCCTTTGCCGCGCTATCGAATAATTTCTAACTTCAGCGCGATACGTGATGCTCGTTACTGAATACTGCTTATGCAGATTGCTGGCAGGCTCCAACTCTCGAAGCCTGCTCTGCGCTACTCACTGTTCTTAGATCTCTGCAGCGAAGTCAGGAATCTTCTCGCCGGCCTTCAGGCGTACATACGCCTTCTTCCAGTCGGGGAGGAATCCAGCGTAGCGACCGCGCTTGCGCTCTTTGCCTACAACGCTTGCAGTGCGAATGCTCGCCACCTTGACGTTGAACAGCGTTTCAACCGCCTGCTTGACCTCGGTCTTGCTGGCATTGGCGGCCACCTCGAATACCAGGGAGCCTTCCACCTCGCGGGTGGTCAAGGCCTTCTCGGTAATCAGCGGACGGCGAATCACGTTATATATGGTAGGCATTTATGCAGCCTCCTTCTCGGCGTGCTGCCGCTTGGAGACAGTCTTCTTCAGCGTCTCCGTCAGGGTCTCGAACGCGGCCTTCGAGAAGATGGCGTTCTCATACTTCAGCAGATCATAGGGATGAACCTCGGACGAGAGCACCAGCTCAACACCCTGCAAGTTCCGCGAGCCAAGGTACAGCTTCTCGCTCAACTGCTGCGAGCTTTCGACCAGCAGGGCCGTTCTCTTCGCATCCAGCTTGTTGAGGGCTTCACGGTAGGCTTTGGTCTTGGCCGCGGCGACGTCGAAGTTCTCAACGATCGTCAGCTTGCCATCGTTGATCTTGGCTGCAATCGCCGAGCGCAACGCGCCCAGCAACTTCTTGCGCGGGAACTGGTAGTCGTAGCTGCGCGGCTGGGGTCCATGCACCGTACCGCCGCCACGCCAGAGGGGTGTACGGATCGAACCAACGCGAGCCCGGCCAGTGCCCTTCTGCTTCCAAAGCTTCTTGCCCGCACCCGAAACCAGCTTGCGGTTCTTCGTCGCGTGTGTACCCTGGCGCAGGCCGGCACGGTAGTGCTTGACCGCCTCCCAGAGCAACGCCTCATTCACCTCGCCCGCGAAGATCTCGTCGAGCTCGAACGTCCCGACTTCCTTCCCGCCGAGATTCACTACCTTAATGTTTGCCATCTTCTTCTCTCTTCTTGCCCGCGGACGTTGCCCCGGGCCCATCTCTTGTTCGTCTGCGTTCTCGGTCTGTTCCCCGCGCAGAGGTTCTACCGTCTCAAATCTTCGCTTCTGGCACTCGTGCCGTCCGCGCAGGACTACTTCTTCTTAGGCGAAGCCTTCTTGGAAGCCTTCAACGGATCAAGCGTGGTGCTGCCTGCAAATCCGCGACGCTCTCTCGGTGGCGCCTTCGCCTTGGAGACCAGAACGTATCCGTCCCGCGCTCCGGGAACTGCACCCTCTACCAGCAGCAGGTTGTCTTCAACATCGATGCCGCGAATCCGGAGATTACGCACCGTCACCTGGTCGGTGCCGAAGTGCCCTGGCATACGCTGACCTGGAAAGACGCGCGAAGGAAACGAGGACGCTCCAATCGAGCCTTGGACCTGGAACATGTGACCATGTGCCTTGGGACCGCCGCCAAACCCGTGGCGGCGAACTACGCCTGAGAACCCGCGCCCCTTCGAGTTGCCGATCACGTCGACAAACTTCGTCTCAGAGAAGATCTCGACCGTGACACGGTCGCCGGCCTTGGCCGTCTGATCGTCTTCGCTGCCGGTAGTCGACTCCAACTGAACCTCGCGCACTTCGCGAACCGGCGGAACATTTGACTTGGCGAAGTGGCCCGTCATTGCCTTGTTCACCTTCGACGCCTTGACGAACTCGACGAGGCCGATCTGGGCTGCGTCATAACCGTCCTTGGCAATCGTCTTGAGCTGCGTGATCACGCACGGCCCAACCTTCAACACTGTGACGGGATGAATGTCGCCGCGGTCATCGAACAGCTGCGTCATGCCAATCTTCTTACCTAGAATTCCTGTAACGCTCATACTTTCCTCTCCTCATCATGCGCGGCCTTGATTGCTCACACGGAGCGCCCGCACTGTAGGTACTGCTTTACTTCAAACTTGTGTCTTCGCCAGCCAACAACTACTTGGTGACGGTCTTAATCTCAACGTCGACGCCTGCTGGCAGATCCAGCTTCATGAGCGCGTCAACGGTCTGCTGCGTCGGCTCGAGAATATCGATCAGCCGCTTGTGGGTTCTGATCTCGAAGGCTTCGCGCGACTTCTTGTCCACGTGCGGCGAACGGAGAACGCAGTACTTATTCTTCATCGTTGGAAGGGGAATCGGCCCCGCAACCTGTGCGCCCGTGCGCTTTGCCGTCTCAACAATCTCGCTGGTGGAGACGTCCAGTACACGGTAGTCGTAAGCCTTCAGGCGGATGCGAATGCGTTGCTGTGCCATCTTGAATCCTGCTTCTTTCTAGCTCGATAGAAGAGCCGTTACTCAAAGATCGTTTGGAGTGACTGCCGGCCGTCATACCTCTTGGCGAACCGGCAGCCCTCGTTGAGTCTTGTCGAGATCAACTAGTTAATGATCTCGGAGATCGTTCCAGCGCCCACCGTCCGACCACCCTCACGGATAGCGAACCTCAGACCCTTCTCCATAGCCACCGGCGTATGCAGCGTAATCTCCAGCTGGATATTATCGCCCGGCATCACCATCTCGGTGCCCTCGGGCAGCTTGGCCGATCCCGTTACGTCCGTGGTCCGGAAGTAGAACTGCGGCCGATACCCGTTGAAGAACGGCGTATGACGGCCACCCTCCTCCTTGCTCAGCACATACACCTCGCCCTTGAACACCGTGTGCGGCGTAATCGATCCCGGCT
>JBAVDD010000188.1:0-22629 GCA_049587035.1 Acidobacteriaceae bacterium
TTGGCGGAGCTGCGGCCGAGGGTTTGTGGTGGGCACATACGCTGGTGCTGCTGGCGTTACTGCCGATTATTCCAGGGACGAAACATCTGCATCTTGTGCTGAGTCCGCTGACGGTGTTCTTGAAGCGGCCGGAGTTTTCGCAGCTTCCGAAGCTGGAGGGTGATGAAGATTTTGGGCTGGTGGCCGGCAAGGACCTGACGCAGATGATTGCGCTGCAAGCGTACAGCTGCGTGGAGTGCGGGCGGTGCACGGAGCACTGTCCGGCGGCGACCACGGGGAAGGTGCTGAACCCGAAGGAGATTGTGCTGGGTGTGCGGTCGTACCTGAATGCGGAGGGGCCGGGGAGTGAGACGCCGCTGCTGGATGGGGCGCAGATGGCGCTCTCGACGGAGGCTGCGTTTGCTTGCACGACTTGTGGAAGCTGCGAGTTTCAGTGTCCGGTGGGGGTGCAGCATCTGCCGGTATTGATTGGGCTGCGGCGAGGCGCGGTGAATACTGGCGCGTGGGAGGACCGCTATGGAACGAAGCTTTTTCTGGCGCTGGAGAAACAGGGGAACTCGCTGGGCATGAGTTCGATGGAGCGCGAGAAGTTTGTTGCGAAGCAGGAGTTTCCGATCTTTGATGGCAGCCAGGAATACTGCCTGTGGCTGGGGTGCATGGGTAGCTATGACCCGAAGGGGCGCGAGATTGTGTCGGACTTTGCGCATGTGATGCGGCATCTTGGCGTGAGCTTTGGCGTGATGAAGAAGGAGAAGTGCACGGGGGATCCGGCGCGGCGGTTGGGGAATGATCTGCTGTTTGGGGATCTCGCCGAGCAGGGGCTGAAAGCGTTCGCGACGGCGGGCGTGAAGAAGATTGTGACGATCTGTCCGCACTGCGTGAGGACGATGGCGACGGATTGGTTGGAGTATGGTGTGGCTCCGGAGATCGAGCACCACTCGGAGTTTATGGCGCGGTATGCGCACCTGCTGCCGAAACACGAAGGTGGGAGTGTGGTGTATCACGACCCGTGCTACCTGGGGCGGTATCAGGACGTGTATGACGAGCCGCGTGCGGTGGTAGAGACCGCGGGTGAGTTGGTGGAGGCGGAACGACATCGCGAGCGGTCGTTCTGCTGCGGCGCTGGGGGCGGGCTGGCGTTTCTGGGTGAGGAAAGTGGCGAGCGCGTGAGCCATGTGCGTGCGAAGGAGTTGGTGGCCACGGGCGCGCAGACGATTGGGACGGCTTGCCCGTTCTGCAACTCGATGTTCAGGGACGCGCTGGGTGCGGTGGGTGGAGAGGCTCCGCCGCAGTTGCTGGATATTGCGCAACTGGTGGCGCGAGGATTGCCGTCGGAAGCGTTGGCTGAGTAGTGATGTTGGACGTAACGACGTTGCTGGTTCTGGTGGTGGTATTTTTCGCCACGCTGATTCGATCCACGTTTGGATTTGGCGAAGCGTTGGTTGCGGTTCCGTTGCTGGCGCTGATTCTTCCGATCGGAATCGCTGCGCCTGTCGTTGTTTTGTTGTCGATCACGATTGCGGCTGTGGTGGTGGTGCAGGACTGGCGGAAGATTCATGTGCGCAGCGCGGGTTGGCTGCTCGCGCCTACATTGTTCGGGATTCCGGCAGGCATTGCGTTACTGAGGAGCGTTCACCAGGATGCCGTAAAGGCTGTTCTGGCGATTGTGATCATTGCTTTCTCGGGGTACTGCCTGCTGGGTCGAAAGCCACCGCAATTGCGGGAGGACAGTCATCCGTGGATGCTGGGCTGCGGGTTCCTGGCTGGAGTTCTGGGCGGAGCTTATGGGATGAATGGGCCTCTGTTGGTCATCTATGGAGCCATGCGACGCTGGTCTCCACAGCATTTTCGTGCAACGCTGCAAGGCTATTTTCTGCCCGCGAGTGTTGTGGCGATGGCTGGATATTGGCTGGCTGGTCTGTGGGTTCCGGCGATAACGCACTACTACCTGATCTCGCTGCCTGTGGCGTTGCCGGCGATCTTTCTTGGGCGGGCAATCAATGGACGTCTGCACGGTGATTCATTTTTGAAATATGTGCACGGTGGCCTGGTGTGCATTGGGATTGTTCTGTTGATCCAGGCGATTCGCGGGGTATAGACGTCGACGGGTGCGACTTTATAGCGAGGCGATTGTGTAATTCACGTATCGTGATACGATAGCTGTATGGCAAGAGATTCAGGAACTGATGCCTCCGAGGCGTGCGTTTGTGCGCTTGCGGAGTTTCGGTTTACGCTGCGGCAGTTTTTGCATTTCAGCGAGGAGTCGGCGGTTCGTGCAGGTCTGACGGCGCAGCAGCATCAGCTATTGCTGCAGATAGCGGGTGCGCCCAAGGGAACGGTGACGGCGATTGGCTATCTTGCAGAGAGGCTGGCGCTGCGACACAACAGCGTGGTGGAGTTGGGCAATCGTTGCGAAGAGGCCGGCCTGGTGGTGCGGAAGAGCGATCCGGAGAATCGTCGGCATGTGGTGCTGAAGCTGACGGCTGAGGGAAGCCGGTTGCTGCGAAGTCTTTCGTCGGACCACACACGTGAATTGAATGAGTTTGGACCTCAGCTGATTACAGCGCTGAAGACCTTTACGGACTGAATTGAGGGTGTTGCATCCTTCAGCCAAATGGAGAACGCAGTGACAGAAGTGAAACCGAAAAATAGATTCGCCGCGCACCCTTTGGTACGCCGCTATTTTCCATTGGTGCGAGAAGACCTGACTGCGACGTATGCGCGCAATCTGCATAAGTGGCTTTTGATTGCACCGGTCATCGGCATTATGACGGGGCTTACGATCACGGTGGTTGCGGTGATTATTCTGCGCGAGATGTGGCCTCCGATTCTGAAGTATTACCTTGGCCATCATTGGGCTATCGTTCCCGGACTGGTGATTGGGTGCGCTTTGACGGGCCTGATTATGCAGTTCCTGACGCGTGATCCTAACCAGCACTCAACGGAAGAGGTCATCCAGTCCTATCACGAGCATGAAGGCTATATCGACATGCGCTCCTTCGTCGCGAAGCTGGTGGCGGCGATTACTACGGTGGGCTTCGGTGGGAGCGCGGCGCTGGAGGGCCCAAGCATCTATGGCGGAGCGGCGATCGGATCGTGGCTGTGGGCGCGGCTGCAGCGCATGAAGGGGTTCCGACTAGAACCGCGTGACCGTCGGATTATGTTGATCTGCGGAGCAGCGGCTGGTATGTCGGCTGTCTTCCACGCGCCACTTACGGGTATCGTGTTTGCGCTGGAGATGCCGTACAAGGACGACCTGGTGCATGAGGCGCTGATGCCGGCGCTGATTGCTTCGGTGGTGTCGTATATGACACTGGTCGCATTTTTAGGCAGCGCACCGTTGTTCAACTTTGTGAGTGGGGGCACGTACACGATCCATGATCTTTTGTGGAGTGCCGTGCTGGGGCTGCTGATTGGACTGCTTGCGATGGTCTTCGTGATTACGTTCCGGCATCTGCGTAGCTTTGTGGTGAAGTGGACGGCGGCGCATTGGATCAAGCTGACGATTGGTGGTTTCTTGACGGGGCTTTGCGGCCTGGCCTTTGTGCAGATGTATCCAGGGGTGCTGATTCCGCTGGGGCCGAACTATGAAGCTGTCGGACAGATTCTTACGCAGAGTCACAGCTCAGGCGAACTGGTTATCTTTGGCATCTTCAAGCTTGCTGCCACGGCTTTCACGCTGGGTGCTGGCGGAGTGAGTGCGATGTTCGTTCCGCTCTTTCTGACGGGAGGCGGGCTGGGAATTGCATTTGCGCAGTCGGTCGTACATAGTCCGGCGCTGGGGCTATATGCGGCTGTTGGTATGGCGTCGTTTATCGCAGCGGCGTACAAGACACCACTTGCGGCTGTGGTGTTTGTTGCGGAAGCGACGGGTGGGCATGCGTTTATCATTCCGGCGCTCATTGGATCAGCGGTTGCCTACGCGATCTCTGGCGATGCTTCGGTCTCCGGGGATCAGCAGCTGCATGAGACAGCCGTTTTGCATGAGGCTGCGCGCGAGAGAGAGAAGGCACTCGCGGAACCTGCCGGCTGAATGTGTTTGATTGAGATAGATTTCACAACACTTGAGCCATGATGCACCGAGCAACAGGACAGTCAGCCTATCGATGCGATAGGCTGGCTGTCGTTGGTGATCACGGGCTAAGCGGAGTTCAGCATGAAAATAGTTGTGGCGGTGAAGCAGGTTCCGGAACGCGATGCGGTGGTGCGCGTGGGGGCCGATGGTCGCAGTGTGGATGAGAGCGATGTGACCTGGACGATGAATGAGCCGGACGCGTATGCGCTGGAAGAGGCGTTGCAGTTGAAGGAGCGTGCGGGTGCTGCGGGTTTGGGAGACGGCGAGGTTGTGGTGCTGTGCGCTGGGCCGGATCGGGTGCAGAGCACGCTGCGCGAGGCGTTGGCCAAGGGTGCGGATCGCGCTGTGCATGTGGTCACTCCGGAGAGTGGGGAGGGGTCGCTGAGGGAGCGGGACTCGCTGGATGTGGCGCGGCTGCTGGCTGAGGCGGTGAAGTGTGAGAAGCCGGACCTGGTGCTGACAGGGTTGCAGTCGGATGATCTTGGCGCAGGGCAGACCGGGGTGGTGATGGCGGAGCTGCTGGGGGTTCCGCATGCGACGCTGGTGCTGCATGTGGAGTTGCTGGGCAGCGGGATCAAGGTCAAGCGCGAGTTGGAAGATGGGTGGATGCAGCACGTGGAGATGGCGCTGCCGGCGCTGCTGACGATCCAGTCCGGCGGCAATCGGTTGCGCTATGCAACGCTGATGGGCATCAAACGGGCGCGGCAGAAGGAGATGCGTGAGGCTCCGGCAGCGGCTGCGGGTGCGCGGGTGGACGAGGTGGTGAAGGTGTCGACGCCGGTGCGCGTGAAGCAGACGGAGATGCTGACGGGGTCTGCGGATGAGATTGCGGCGAAGCTGGTGGAGAAGTTGCGGTTTGAGATGAAGGTGCTATGAGGTGCTGCGAGCACGGCGGACTGGGCAGGGGAGTTTTGGGAGCTAAGGAGTAAATATGAGCAGCAATGTATTGGTGGTGATGGAGACCAAGGGCGCGGGTTGGCACCGGACGAGTTTTGAGGCGCTGGCTGCGGGGCAGATGCTTGCGAATGAGTTGGGTGTTGCGTGCTCGGCTGCAGTGCTGGGCGAGAGCGCTGCGATTGCACCGCTGGTTGCGGAGCTGACGACGAAGAAGCTGGAGACGGTGTGGGCTGTGGGCGATGCACTGCTTGCGCAGTACACACCGGATGGTTGGGTTGCGGCGCTGGAGCAGTTGATTGCGGAGGCTCAGCCGAAGTTTGTGGTGTTGCCGCATTCGTACCAGGTGCGGGATTTTGCGCCGGCGCTGGCGACGCGGCTGGGTGAGGTGTTGATTGGCGATGTGACCGCGATCCAGATTGCGGACGGCCAGAGTGGGCCGGTGTTTGCGCGGCAGTGGATGCAGGGCAAATTGAACGCTGAGTACCGGCATAGGAGTGAAGGCGGTGTGTGCTTTGTGTCGGTGCAGGCTGGAAGTTTTCGCGCGGATGCGGTGCAGGAGGGCACGAGTGAGGTGAAGGCGTTCGCGCCGCAGTTGGATACGGAGAAGATTCGGACCAAGCCGGGTGAGGCGTTTCGCGAGGCGGCGCAGACGGTGGACCTTTCGACCGCGCCGTTGATTGTGAGTGTGGGGCGAGGGATTGGCGAACAGGACAATTTGAAACTGGTGGAAGAGCTGGCGAGTGCGTTGGGAGCGGAGCTGGCGGCGTCGCGGCCCATTTGCGATGCGGGCTGGTTGCCTATGGAGCGGCAGGTGGGGAGCTCGGGGCAGACGGTTGCACCAAAGCTTTATCTGGCGGTTGGGATTTCGGGAGCCATTCAACATCTGGTGGGAATGAAGGGCGCAAAGACGGTGGTAGCGATCAACAAGGATGCGGATGCGCCGATCTTTGAGGTGGCGGATATTGGTGTGGTGGGTGATTTGTTTGAGGTGGTGCCGGCGCTGACCAAGGCGATCCGCGGATAGGTTCGAGGCTGCGGCAAATTAAAATGAGACTTGAATAGACGGACATGCGTCATACTGGGATAGATCGACGCAACCGAACTTTTCTCTGCCCCGAACCTTGACCAAGCGAATCCAACGCGGATCTGTTGAGCACGCGCATCCACTGAAGCTGCGTGTGCTGGCGTATGCTTGCCTGCTTCTGGTGGTGGTGGCGAGTTCGTTCCAGGCGATTCACATCCATGGACAGTGGCTTCCGCAGAAGGCGGCCCACTACACGCCGCCGCCGAACGGCTCGCAGGTGCCTGGCGGTGAGGAGCATTGTCCGCTGTGCATGGCGATGCACTCGGCGCTGCCTGTGGCTGCCCATGTAGAAGTGATGCGGCTGGTACTGGTGGAGTGCAGGGTGTTGCTGGCGGTAAATCATGCGCCGGAGACGCAGTGGCACTATGCGATGTTCAGCAGGCCCCCGCCTGTAGAGCTCCTTTAATAGATCAAATAAGAAGATGGCCGCGCACGTTTGAGCGCGTCGAAGTGCATTTCGCCGGGTGTTTCGCCTGGGCCAGTCTTCTCAAGGTGTTCAGCAGTTGCGCCAGGATGATGGCGATGCTGGACCCGTCGTAACAGCTTAAGGGTTGCGGCGTCTTTGGTGCTAACAGACAGGAGTTTTGGATATGCAGAAAGTTTTTTGGAATCGACTCATTGGCGCGCTTGCGCTGGGCCTGATGATGGTGCTTGCGGTGGGAGCGGCTTGTGGCCAGAGCACATCGGGCAGCGTGAGTGGAGCGGTGACTGATCCGAATGGAGCGCTGGTACCAGGGGCTACGGTGGAGATTTCCAATCCGGTGAGCGGCTATTCGCACAGCGCCGTTACGGATTCGAGTGGCAACTACCACTTCTACAACCTACCATTCGACGAGTACACGTTGACGATCAGCGACCCGGGCTTTGCGACATCGCGCCAGCCGGTTCATATCTCGTCCACGGTGCCGCTCTCGCTCACCGTGCCGCTACAGTTGAGCAGTGTGGCGTCGAGCGTCACCGTGGAGAGCACACCGGATACGGTGGAGGTGGCGCCCACCTTTCACACTGACGTGGACCGATCGGAGATTGCACACCTGCCGGTGGAAAGCGCGTCGAGCCAGCTGAGCTCGATTGTGACGTTGGCCTCACCTGGCGTGGCGGCCGATTCCAATGGGCAGATGCATGGGTTGGGCGATCATGCGGAGAACTCGTTCAGCCTGGATGGCCAGCCAATTACGGACCAGCAGAGCAAGGTATTTTCCAACCAGATACCGGCCTCGGCGGTGCAGTCGCTGCAGGTGATTGATGGGGCCCCGCCGGCTGAGTACGGCGACAAGACGTCGCTGGTGGTGAAGGTGGCGACGCGGTCAGGGCAGGGCGTGACGAAGCCGACGGGAAGTGTTACGGCCTCCTATGGATCGTTTGGAAGCAGTGATCTCGCATTCAACGTGGCGTATGGGCGCGAGAAGTGGGGTAACTTTATCGCAGTGGACGGGCTGCAGAGTGGTCGCTTTCTGGATGGGCCGGAGTTCACTGTCCTCCATGACAAGGGCAATGAGGAGAACTTCTTCGACCGGGTGGACTTCATCTTTTCGCTGAAGGACTCGATGCACCTGGATGCGCAGTACACTCGTTCGTGGTTTCAGACGCCGAATGATTTTGAGAATGTCGGTGTGATTGGACCGAATGGCCAGCGGCTGGGCAATACGGATCAGCGGTCGAAGATTGGCACGGTCAATCTTGCGCCGACGTATACGCATGTCCTCAGCACGCGTTCGGTAGCGAATCTTGGTTTTTATTTTCGGCAGGACTCGTACAACTACTATCCCAGCAACAATCCGTTTGCGGACTATGCGCCGGAGCAGCAGCAGGAGACGATTGGCCAGATGCGCACGCTGACGAACGCGGGCGTGCATGCGGACGTCTCCTATGTGAAGGGCATCAATAATGCGAAGCTCGGCGGCATGTACGAACAGACGTTCCTGCGCGAGAATGACAACGTTGGAGTGGTGGATCCAACGGTCGATCCCCCGTGCATTGACGTGAGCGGCAACCCTGTGAGCTGCAACAGCCTGTTGGGTGTTCCGAATCCGAAGTACAACCCTGTGCTGGCTCCGTACGATCTGACGCAAGGCGGGGCGGCGTATGCGTGGAAGGGACGCGCCGACGTGAAGCAGCTCGCGCTGTATGGCGAAGATCAGATCACGGCGGGGAACTGGATGTTCAACCTGGGTATTCGCGGTGACGTGTATAACGGCCTGACGATCCAGCGCCAGGCGGAGCCGCGCGCGGGCTTGTCCTACGAGGTGAAGAAGACGGGGACGGTGTTGCGCGCGAGCTATGCGCGTACCCAGGAGACTCCGTTCAATGAAAATCTCGTGCTCTCATCCAATGGTTGTGCAGATCCCGTGTTGTACAGCATCTTTGCGACGGAGTCGGCGGGCAGTTGTGCGACGAAGGCAGTGACGCCCTTCAATCCGGGATTCCGCAATGAGTTCCACGCTGGGCTCGGGCAGTCCATTGGGCGGCACTTCGTGCTGGATGCGGAGTACGTCTGGAAGTACACGCACAACGCGTATGACTTCAGCGTCTTTGGCACGACACCGATCACGTTCCCGATTGAATGGCATAACTCGAAGATTCCGGGATATGCGTTAAGCGCGGCACTCACGAATGTGAAGGGACTCTCCGTGCGGTTCAATGCATCATCGGTTTCGGCGCGATTCTTTAATCCGCAGCTTGGGGGCGTCGGTGCTACGCCAGGGCAGATTGGAAGCACGTTCCCCTTCCGCATCGATCACGATGAGCACTTTAACGAGACGACACACTTAGAGTATGCGATGCCGTTCCGTAAGAGCATGTTCTATTCGTTCAACTGGAGATATGACTCGGGGATGGTCGCGGGAGCTTCGCCTTGCTATGACGTCACCGACCCGAACAGTATCTGCAATCCGATCAACGGAGGGCCTTCGATTACGATCAATGGTCAGCCTGGGGTCAACCTGAGCTACTTGAGTCCCGACCAACAGTTTCAGGCTGGGCTGTCCTGCAACGGCGTGAAAGCTACGCCAACTTCGGGGTTGACGCAGTGCCTGGCATCTCAGCTTACGTCGAATCTGCTTGTGATCCCCGCTCCAGGCACGGAGAACGACGACAAGAATCCGCAGCGAATTCAACCGCGCAATGTGTTCGACATGGCGTTTGGCGATGATGATGTGGCGCACTTCGGGCAGCAGTCTCACTATCGAATCGGCGCGCGCGTGACGGCGATCAACATTGCCGACAAGTATGCGCTCTACAACTTCCTCTCGACATTTTCTGGTACGCACTACCTGACGCCGAGGTCGATTACGGCGGAGGTGTCGCTGCACTTCTAGAGAGAAATGTGCAGAAGAACAACCAGGCTTGCCTAGATTGGGGCGAGCCTGGTTGTTTGCACGCGAGAGTCCCGTAGCATGGTTAAGAAATGCTTTCTCGCTTGCCGAAATCGACGCGTGTCCTGCTTGCCTTTGCCTGCGTGTATCTCTTCTGGGGATCGACCTATAGTGCGATCCATATCGCGGGAGAAAACCTTCCGGTACCGGTGGTATCGGCGACGCGGTCGCTGATCTCCGCGACACTGATTGTGATGATCTGCCTGCTGCGCGGCAAGAGCCTGCGGGTGCCGACGGGCGAGTGGTGGAAGTTGGTGGTGGTGGGGCTGTTGTTCATGTCCTGCAACAACATGCTGCTGACTTGGGGCGAGAAGTTGGTGCCGTCAGGATTTGCGTCGCTGATTGTGTCGACGATGCCCATCATGATTGCGTTGATCGAGATGGTACTGCCGGGAGGAGATGCACTGAATAAGCGCGGCTGGGCGGGGACAGTGCTTGGAACGCTGGGGATTGGGGTGCTGTTATGGCCGTCGCTGCATGTGGCACATGGAGCGCCGAGCACGATGGGATCGAAAGCGTTGCTCGGTGTGACGGTGCTGCTGGGTGCGGCGCTGGCGTTTGCGATTGGTTCGGTATTGTCGCGGAGATTTCGGTTTACGGCCGATACGTTTGTCGCAACGGGCTGGCAGATTGGGGCGGCGGGAATCTTTAATTCGGCGTTTGCTTTAGCTACGGGGGGATGGCATCGGGCGGTGTGGACGTGGCCGGGGCTCGGATCGATTCTGTATTTATCGATTTTTGGATCATTGTTTGGATTGGTTGCGTTTACGTTCCTGCTGCAGAATGTTGCGGTGACAAAGGTGTCGACGTATGCGTTCGTGAATCCAGTGATTGCTGTGCTGATTGGCGTCGTACTGCTGCATGAGCGACTGGTGAAGACCGAGATCGCGGGGATGGCGGTGATCGTGTGCGCGGTGGCGATGGTGGTGTATAGCCGCGTGGATCGGGGCAAGCGTGAGATTGTTGGGATGGCCGGGGACGCTGTGGAGTAGAGCGGTTACTTCCGGAGCAGGGCATTTCTTTTTTGCCACGATATACTACGGCCTATCCTGCGCAACTCTGCGATGATTTTGCATGATGGTAAGTTCTGCGATGCGAGGACTTCGTTGATGTGTCAGTTTGAATACGGCTACCGCTCGCACCAGCAGATTTTGCCCGATGCTTTGGGCCGCAGACCGATTCGCAGTGTGATCTAGACGACTATTGCCGGAGGAAAATTGCAACTCGCACGCCGTGTTCGTTTCCCCGCCATCTTCTGCGCCCTGGCTGTGCTCCTGTGCGAGCTCATTAGCCGCCCCTATGCCAACATGGGCATCTCCGACGATGGGCCCTACATCCTAATGGCCCAGCACCTCGCCACCACCGGCCATATCGCCTACAACGGATGGGCCGCTCCCATGCTGGGTTGGCAACTCTACCTTGGTGCCGCCTTCATCAAGCTCTTCGGCTTCTCCCTAACCACTGTTCGGATGAGTACCTTGCTGGTGGCAGTACTGATGGCTTTCGTACTGCAACGCACGTTGGTTCGTGCGTGCATCAGCGAACGCAACGCCATCATCGGTACCCTCGCCCTGGTGCTATCCCCGCTCTACCTCAAGCTCTCGGTCACTTTCATGTCCGACATCACAGGGCTCTTCGCCATTGTGCTCTGCCTCTACGGCTGCCTCCGCGCCCTGCGAGCTTCCAGCTCCCGCGCTGCCATCGCCTGGATCGCCTTCGCTGCCCTCACCAACGCTCTTTGTGGTACCTCCCGTCAGATCGCATGGCTAGGCGTCCTCGTCATGGTCCCGTCTGCCCTGTGGCTCCTTCGCGCCCGGCGCCGAGTCCTTCTTAGTGGTGCCCTCTTCACTTTGGTTGGTGATCTGTTTGTCCTGGCCTCCCTCCACTGGCTCAAATTCCAGCGCTACCATGTCACGGAGCACTTGATCCCCAAGACTTATTCCGTTGGCCAAGGTATCTGGGACCTCGCCATTTCCTACGTAGACATCTCCTTCATCCTGCTCGCAATCGTAATTCTGTTTTCCCCTCAACTTTTCAAGCTTCGTCCTCGCGTTATCGCCTTACTCTTTATGCTCTTCATCGGCTATTGTTTCGTGGCCATCCGCCCGAACCGCCTCCGCGGCCACTTCCCCCTCGAGCCAATCCTCAGCACTTGGGGCAATGTTCATGGAGTATTCGAGTGGGCGTTCATGAAAGGAGTGCCGTCGATCTTTCTCAGCACGGACATGCGGGTCTTGCTAACCTTTGTCTCGTTTGGGGGCATGCTTGGCCTGATCGTCTCATTGCTTCGCAACCGGCGCAGCGCTCTTGCAGGGGACTCCCACGCCGTACTCTCCTGGGCGCAACTCGGCGTACTGCTGGCTCCATTTACCCTGGCATACTCACTTCTTCTCTTTCCACGAGCTGCATCAACAGGAGTCGGTAACCGTTATCTGCTGGCTATGCTCGTCGTTGCTGTGGTCTGCCTTGTCCGGTACTACCAGGAGCGGATCCAGTCGCGGCTTCCGCTAGCCGGCGTGCTCATGGTATTTATCATGGCGATCTACGGCATGGTGGTCGTCCATAATTCGTTCGCGTTCTATCGGGCTCGTGTGGAGATCGCTGCCGAACTGGCCTCCGCTGGCGTTCCGAACACCGCCGTCGACAACGGCTGGGAGTACAACCTTTTGGTCGAACTCCAGCACGCCAATCATTTAAATGATCCCCATCTGCGGACGTCCGAGAATGGCTACATCCCCCCACCGTCACTTCCCGCTGGCACCTGTTTCATGCCCATGCACGAAGTTACCATCCACATCCGCCCTATCTACGGCATCGCATTCTCGCCAGATGTCTGCTACGGCCCAGCACCCTTCACCCCCGTGCACTACTCGCGCTGGCCCTACAGCACTCCGGGCACCCTCTACGCGGTCCGCTATCTGCCACGAGCAAAGCCCTAGCTTTCGCGTTGATCTGCCAGGTAGGCTGATTGCGATTCGTTCGCGTTTTCGAGTCTTCTTTTCGATCCCAAGTTGCCCGTCCTTGCTTCAGGCTGACGGGAGGACGATTTTCATTCTGTGCATTACTGACGTTTCCAGCGGACGCCTTCTTTAGAGTCTTCGAGGAGGATGCCCTTTTCGAGGAGTTCTTTGCGGATGGCGTCGGCGCGGGCGAAGTTGCGTTGCTGTTTTGCTTTGGTGCGCTCGGCCACCAGTGCGTCGATGCTGGCGTCGGTGAGGCTGTTGGTGCCGAATTTTTCGAGGACCTCGGGGGAGACGTCGGCCATGCGGCCTTCGGCTTCTGCCCAGGTTAGAGCGGCGCGGGTTAGTTCGGCGTCGCGGTCTTCCAGGACAGCGAAGATGGAGTCGAACTTGTCTAGTAGAGCGAGGGTCTCTCCGGCGTCGGAGCGCGTGAGACGGGAATGATCGGCGGCGGTATTGACCGCGCGGAGGACGTCGAAGATGGCGGCCCGGGCCTCCGCGGTGTTGAGGTCGTTGGCCAGCGCGGCAGTGAAGTCGGTGTCACCTTTGCGGATGAGTTGGGTGAGCGAGTCGTCGGCGGGGGCTGCGTCCGGCCACGTTCCTTTGCGGATGCGGTCGTTGAAGGTGCGGAGGCGATCGACTGCGTTGGTGGATTCGGTGAGGCCGTCGAAGGTGAAGTTGAGCTGGTGGCGGTAGGGGACGCTGAGCAGCAGAAAACGGATGGCGGAGGCGCGGTAGCCCTTGAGCAGGAGGTCGCGGAGGGTGAAGAAGTTGCCCTCTGACTTGGACATCTTCTTGCCTTCGACGAGCAGGAAGCGGACGTGGAACCAGTGGCGCGCGAACTGGTTGTGGGTGCAGGCTTCGGACTGCGCGATCTCGTTTTCATGATGCGGGAACATGAGGTCCTCGCCGCCGGCATGGAGGTCGAAGGAGTTGCCGAGATACTTCATGGCCATGGCGGAGCACTCGATGTGCCAGCCGGGGCGGCCGTTGCCGATGGCGGTGTTCCAGGAGGCGTCACTAGATACGTCTTCAGGCTTGGCCGCCTTCCAGAGGGCGAAGTCGCGGGCGGAGTCTTTCTCGTACTCGTCGGAGTCGATGCGCGCGCCGTCCTCGATGCCGTCGAGGTCCTTCTTGGAGAGCTTGCCGTACTCTGGGAAGCGCTTGATGCGGAAGTACCAACTGCCGTCTTCGGCCTGGTAGGCGATATCGTCGGCGGCGAGGCACTGGATGAGCGCGACCATCTCCGCTATGTTCTCGGTGGCGCGGGCGATATCTTCGGGGGTCTCGCAGTTGAGGGCCTGCATGTCTTCGAAGAAGGCGCGCTCGAACTTCGCGGAGTACTCTGCGATGGGCTTGCCGGCGGCGGAGGAGTTGCGGATGATCTTGTCGTCGACGTCGGTGATGTTCATGACGTGGTGGACGGCGAGGCCTTGGAGTTTGATGGCGCGGCGAAGCACGTCGACGTGGAGGAAGGTGCGGAAGTTGCCGATGTGGCCATAGTCGTAGACGGTGGGACCGCAGCAATAGAAGCGCAGGGCGTTGCCGTCAGAGGCAAAGAGTGGCTCGGTCTTTCCGGAGAGGGTGTTGAAGAGTTCTAGCGGCAAGGTTACGGGTTCTTTCGTGGAGAGTCGTCCTTCTTGATTGTAGATGGAGGCGTGGATTTCTCCCGCATGAGGACCTGCTGGTGGAGCTCGTCGACGTTGGTGATGCCCTGGATGACGGCGGAGTTCTCCGATTCATAGAATTGCAGATTACCAATGGCGTTGTTGAGCTTGATGATCTGCTGGCTCAAGAGTTTGGAGTACTCGTCCTGCTCGGCGGGCGTGAGCTTTGCCGGGTCAAGATGCGTGGCCGACTCGGAGGCTTCGTTGTTCGAGACGAAGCTAACCAGCTCTTCGTCGGCCCGCCCCACTTCGACGATGTCCTGCTGAAGAAAGTCGCGTTGTGCGTAGAGCTCTTCGTAGACGGAAGCCTGCTCGCGCGGAAGGAGGGCGAGTTGCGAACTGTCGCGGGCGGAGGCCCAGGTGCCGGCGCTGGGCAGGAAGGGATCGTCGTTCGTGGGTTCCGTAGGTTGCGCCAGAGAGGCTTCGGGTGCGCCGCGCCGCAGCGCGTCCAGGTTGCTGCGCAGAGCGGCGAAGTAAACGACCCTGGTCTGAAGCAGATGGATGTCGCGGGTGAGGATTTGCTCGTTGCGGAGGGCTTCGTCGTGCAGGTCGTGCTGGAGGACGTGGCGCTGGTGGTGGCGATGCAGCGCTTCGAGGCTTTGCTCCAGGCCGATGGCGATCAGCAGCCCAAGAGTGATGGTGCCGAGATGGATCCAGAACTCTTTCCAGTTATGAATGGATGTGTGCGGCGGATGGACGTCGATCATAGATGTTCCCGGTGTCCTTTTGAGGGTAACAAAGCGAGGCGTAGTTACTAACCGAGACGCAGTTGAGGGGTGGGTTCGAGGGTGTCGGGGGCGAAGTCGCGGGCCAGGAGTTTGGGCCAGGCGGCGGCGGCGATCATGGCGGCATTGTCGGTGGAGAGCGCGATGGTGGGGAAGGCGATGGGGAGATTTGCCTGGACCGCTGAGGTGGTGAAGATGTGGCGGAGGTGGCTGTTGGCGGCTACTCCGCCGCTGACGAGGATGCCGCGCGCGGCGTAGTGCTCGGATGCGCGGAAGGTGGAGCGGGCGAGGTTCCTGACGACCGCGTGTTGGAAGCTGGCGATGAGGTTAAGGGTTTGTGCGTCGAAGTGCGGGAGGGCGTGGGCGATGTTGGCTGCATCCGGCTTTGCTTTGTGCAAGCCCATTTCGCGGAGAGCGTGTTCGCGTGCGGCAATGACGGGATGCATCTTTTGGAGCTCGACGTAGCGACGGACGGCGGTCTTGATGCCGGAGAAGGACATGTCGAAGCGTATGTCATCGAGGGCCGCTGCTGACTCGCGGGAGAGCTTGGGGGCGGTATTGCCGGTGACCTTTTGTTTGATCTGCGCGATGGGGAAGAGCGTGGTGTCGGCGAGGCCGTGGGCGGCGAGGGCGTCCATCCAGGGGCCGCCGGGGTAGGGAAGGCCGAGGAGTTTTGCGGCCTTGTCGTAGGCTTCGCCGGCGGCGTCATCGAGGGTCTTGCCTACGTTGCGGTAGTGCCAGGTTTCCTGCGGGGTGCGTGTGGCTAGGTAGAGGTGCGTGTGACCGCCGCTTACGACCAGGGCGAGGAGTGGGGAGACGCCGGCGAAGGTGTCGGGAGTGTCCATGAGGACTGCGTGGATGTGGCCTTCGAGATGGTTGACGGCGATGAGTGGGAGGTCTGCACCGAAGGCCAGGGATTTGGCGAAGCTGATGCCTACGAGAAGCGCTCCGGCGAGGCCGGGGCCTTCGGTGACGGCGATAGCGGCGAGGTCCGAGTAGGCGACGCCAGCGCGCTGCATGGCCTCGCGGACTACGGGGACGATGGCGCGGAGGTGCTCGCGCGAGGCTAGCTCGGGGACGACCCCGCCGTAGCTGCTGTGGATTAGCTGCGATGCCACGACGTTGGAGAGGACTTCGGTGCCGTTGCGGAGGACGGCGGCGGAGGTTTCGTCGCAGGAGCTTTCGATACCGAGGATGAGGTTGCCGGACACTAAAGAGAGTGTAGAGGATAGAGTGTAGAGCGTAGAGAGGGTTGGATGGGCAGGTTGGATAATCCGCGGTATGAGGCGGCGTTTCGGATTGTGCGGCGGCTGCGCGCGTTGGGACATGTGGCATACTTTGCGGGTGGATGCGTGCGGGATCTGCTGCTGGGGGTTGTGCCGAAGGACTTTGATGTGGCGACTTCAGCTACGCCGGAGTTGGTGCTGGCGGCGTTTCCGAGGACTGAGTCGGTGGGGGCGCACTTTGGAGTGGTGTTGGTGATCGACCACCTGGCGCAGGAGCGGGTGACGACCGAGGTGGCTACGTTTCGGCATGATGGGGCGTACAGCGATGGGCGGCGGCCGGATAGCGTGCAGTTTTCGCTGGATCCGCGCGAGGATGTGCTGCGGCGGGACTTTACGATCAATGGGTTGCTGCTGGATGCGATGGCGTATGACGCAGGAGACCTGCTGGAGAGCTGTGTGCTCGATTATGTGGGCGGGCGTGGAGACCTGCATGCTCGGCTGGTGCGCGCAATTGGCGAGCCGCGCGTGCGCTTTGCAGAGGACAAGCTGCGCATGCTGCGCGCGGTGCGGTTTGCGGCTCGGCTGGGGTTTGCGATTGAGCGGCGAACGATGGATGCGATCTGGGAGCAGGCTGCGTCGATCCATGTGGTCTCTGCTGAGCGCGTGCGTGATGAGCTGACGAAGATTCTTACTGAGGGAGGGGCGCGGCGGGGGTTCGAGCTGCTGGATGAGACTCGGCTGCTGGGGCAGGTGCTGCCTGAGGTGAAGCGTATGCAGGGCGTGCAGCAGCCGCCGGAGTTTCATCCGGAGGGTGATGTGTGGGTGCATACGCTGATGCTGCTGGAGCAGCTTCCGGCAGGTGTGAGCCCTACGCTGGCGTGGGGAATGCTGCTGCATGATGTGGGCAAGCCGGCTACGTTTACTCCGCCGGATCCGAAGCGTGCGGGCGATAGGATACGGTTCAACGGGCATGTGGATGTTGGCGTTGCTGTGGCGCGGGCGATCCTTACGCGGTTGCGGTTCAGCGGTGAGGATGCGGAGCAGATCCTGGCGCTGGTGAAACATCACATGCAGTTTGGCGATGTGATGCAGATGAAGCAGTCCACGCTGAAGCGGTTTTTGCGGCTGCCGAAGTTTGAGGAGCATCTTGCGCTTCATAAGGCAGATTGCTTGAGCTCGCATAGGAAGCTTGAGATGTATGCGTTTGCGAAGAAGCACCTGGAGGAGATGGGCGAGGAACAGATTCGACCTGCTCTACTGTTGACAGGGGACGATCTGATTGCGGCGGGTTACAAGCCGGGGCCAGGGTTCCGTGGGATGCTGGAGGCGGCCGAAGATGCGCAGTTGGAGGGCTCGGTGAGGACGAAGAACGAGGCGCTGCGGCTGGTGCGGAAGATGTTTCCAGAGTAGGTGAGGAGCTATTGCTGCTTCGATGATGTGGGCTCGGATGTGTGCGGGGAAATAGAAATTTATGCACGCAGCATGCCGGGCGGGGTACACTGCCGTACATCCGATGCAGTGAGAATTCAAGGAGCTATGACATGGGAGAAGTTGCGGTTGGTGGAGTATCCGTTCCTGAAGCGAAGGGATTGTCGCAGGTGGAGCGCGTGGTGGATACATTTGTAGAACCCAGCAAGACGTTTGCCGATATTCTGCGCAGTGCGAGCTGGTGGCTGCCGTTTCTGATTTTGTTGGTTGCGACGATGGCGTCAACGTTCGCGATTGATCAGAAGATTGGGTTTGACCGGGTTGCGGAGCAGACGGTTGCGCAGAGCGCGTCGGCTACAGACCAGATGTCGCAGCTGACGCCGGATGCGCGGGCCGCTGCGATTCACCGGATTGGGACCATCACGAAAGCCAGTGCATACGCTGGAGGGGTCATCATCCTGATCTTTGTGGCGATCATTGCGCTGCTGAACTGGGCGAGCCTCAACTTTGGTCTGGGAGCGAAGACGACCTATGGGCAGAACTTTGCGGTGTGCATGTATGCGGGACTGCCAAAGATATTTATCGCACTGCTGAACATTGTGTTTGTGTATGCGGGAGTGAATACGGAAAACTTCGACATGAATAATCCGGTGGGCACGAATATCGGGTATTACATGTCAGGCTCGGCGCACTGGCTGAGTATGGCGCTCAGTTTCTTTGACATCTTCGGGTTGTGGACGCTGGCGCTGACGGTCATTGGCCTGGCGATTATCTCGAAGAAGACCAAGGGGCAGGCCGCTATCGTTGCGGTGGGATGGTGGTTGATTGGCTTGCTGATTCTGACCGGAATTACGGCGGCTCGCGGATAACGCGCGGGCGTGCGGAGATAAAAAGACCCGTTGCTGGAAAGCTTACTCCGCTCCCCAGCGCTTGAAGACCAGCGAGCCGTTGGTGCCGCCGAAGCCGAAGCTGTTGGAGAGGGCGTAGTCGATCTTCGCGGGCTGCGGCTTGTTGGGGACGTAGTTGAGGCGGCAGGCCGGGTCCACGTTCTCCAGGTTCATGGTGGGAGGAGCGATCTGGTTCTGCATGGCCATGATGGTGATGCCGGCTTCAAGGCCGCCGGCTCCGCCCAGGAGGTGACCGGTCATGGACTTGGTGGAGCTGACGAGGAGCTCGTGACTCTTTGCCTTTTCGCCGAAGACATTTTCGATAGCCTGCGACTCCAGGGCGTCCCCTACGGCCGTTGAGGTGGCGTGGGCGTTGACGTAATCGATCTTGTCCGGCGTGATGCCGGCAACGCGCAGAGCCGCTTGCATTGCGCGGCGGCAGCCATCGCCTTCGGGGGCCATGCCGGTCATGTGGAATGCGTCGCCGCTCATGCCGTAGCCGATGACTTCGGCGAGGATGTGCGCGCCGCGGGCCTGGGCGAAGCTGAGCTCTTCGAGGATGAGGATGCCGGCTCCTTCACCGCAGACGAAGCCGTCGCGGTCCTTGTCGAAGGGGCGGCAGGCGTGGGTGGGGTCGTCATTGCGTGTTGAGAGGGCCTTCATGGCGGCGAAGCCGCCGACGGAGAGAGGGGTGATGGCAGCCTCGGCGCCACCGGCGATCATGGCGTCGGCGTCGCCGCGCTGGATGATGCGGAAGGCGTCGCCGATGGAGTGGGCGGAGCTGGTGCAGGCGGTTGCCGTGGCCTCGTTGGGGCCCTTGGCGCCGTACTTGATGGAGACGTGGCCGGCGGCGAGATTGATGATGGTTGCGGGAATGAAGAACGGGGAGATCTTGCGCGGGCCACCGTTCATGAGTGCGGTGTGCTCGCGCTCGATGACATCGAATCCGCCGATGCCGGAGCCGATGTGGACGCCAATGTTCTCGGCGTTTTCATCAGTGACTGGAAGGCCGGAGTGCTGCATGGCCTCCTGCGCGGCGGCCATGGCGAAGTGGATGAAGCGGCCCATCTTGCGGGCCTCCTTCTTCTCCACGAAGTCATGGACGTCAAAGTTCTTCACTTCGGCCGCGATGCGGACGGAGTGACCGGTGAGATCGAATGCAGTGATCTCGGCCATGCCACTCTTTCCTGCGAGCAGGCCCTCCCATATCTGCGGAGCGGTATTGCCGACCCCGCAGAGGAGGCCCATACCCGTTACAACGACACGACGATGCGACATCTTACTCTCATTCCTTGTTGTCCCTGGGATGCGGACCGCGGCGGACTACTTCGCCTTCTGGTGCTTCTCGATGTACTCGGTCGCGTCCTTGACGGTCTTGATCTTCTCGGCGTCTTCGTCGGGGATCTGGATGTCGAAAGCCTCTTCGAACTGCATCACGAGCTCGACGACGTCGAGCGAGTCGGCACCGAGGTCTTCCTGGAAGCTGGCGCCGGGAGTGACTTCGGCTTCATCCACCTGAAGCTGCTCGACAATAATCTGCTTAACCTTCTCATCAACTGCTGCCATCGTGCGATCTCCTATGAAGTCCTGAGTTGGGTGCGGACAAGGGCTCTCATGATGAGGTACCCGGCTGACTGCCCCAGTGTGAAAGCATACCGACGCGTTTGGACGGTGTAAAGAAGCCTAGGGCGTGGGGACTGTGGAAGGATCCAGAGCCGACATTCCGCAGGCAACATGGAAACATACTCGGCGAACAAATCTCAGGTATATTCTAGCGTGAATCGTCCGGCGCAGGACACGGGCCATTCGGGGGAGAGAGACTAGTACATCCATGGCGGTAAGAGTGTGTTTCTGGTGCGGATCGACCAAGTTCCGCAGGGTTAATCGGCGCGGGATGTTTCAGCGATATGTGCTCACCACGCTGGGGTGGTATCCGTGGGAGTGCGCGATCTGTCGTCGCAAGACATTAAGACGCAAGATCGGCTAGAAGACGCAAGATCGGCTAGTGTTGCGTGAAGGCTTAGTCGTCTTCGCTGGCTGCGAGCATGGGGAGAAGGCCATCGAAACCGGCGGAGGATGCGGACGGTAACGACGCCTGGGCAGCATCCACACTGACGTCGCGGAGAGTGCGATTGATGGCGCGGGTGCGGGTGCCGACGTCCTGAATCGTCTTCTGCACCTTGCTGACCTGGTCGTCCATCTTGGTCATCAGATCTTCAAACTTGCCGAACTGGGTGCGGGCGTTGGCGAGCACCTTCCAGACCTCGTCGCCCTTCTGCTGCAGTTGAAGCATGTGAAAGCCCATCTGGAAGCTATTGAGGATGGCAGAGAGCGTGCTGGGGCCGGCGATGGTGACGTGGCAGTTCTGCTGAATGTCCGTCTGCAGCCCATCGCGCCGCATGACCTCGGCGTACAAGCCTTCGGTGGGAAGAAACATGATGGCGAAGGAGGTGGTGGTGGGAGGGGCGATGTACTTGTCGCAGATCTTACGGCCTTCGTTGCGGATGGCGGTCTCGAAGGCTTTGCCTGCGCTCGCGATGTCGAGACCTGTTTCATAGGCTGTTTCGAGGCGTTCCCAGGCTTCGCGTGGGAACTTGGAGTCGATGGGCAGGAGTGTGTCGCCACTGGGGGTAGGCAGCTTGACTGCGAACTCGACGAGTTCCTGGGTATTGGGTTTGACGCGTACATTTTTCTCGAACTGGCTGGGAGCGAGCATCTGCTTGAGCAGGGTTTCGAGCATGACCTCACCGATGGTCCCGCGCGATTTGACGTTGGTGAAGATGCGCGAGAGGTCGTTGACGCCAGCCGAGAGCTTGGTCATTTCGCCGAGGCCGGCGTGGACCTGGATGAGCTGATTGGTGACCTCGCCGAAGCTTTCGGTCAGGCGCTTCTGCAGGGTGGCGTGCAGTTTCTCGTCGACGGTGACGCGCATCTCTTCGAGCTTCTTCTCGTTGTTGGTGCTGAGCTGCTGGAGGCCCTCCTGAACGCGGGAACGGAGGCGCTCTGCCGCGGCTTCGTTCTCCTGACGGGCGGAGTCCATTTTCTGGAGAAGCTCGGTGCGCAGGGTGTTGCCTAGGGTGTTCACGCTGTTGAGCACCTCGGTGCGAAGCGTAGCGCTGGCGGAGCTGGTGTCCTCGCGGAACTGGGAGATATCTTTTCGCAGGTGCTCCTCGAAGCTCTGCGATCGGGCGTCTGTGCGAGTGAGTTGGGCGGGAAGGTCGGCTGCGAGAAGTTGAGTGAGGCGCTGATCTTCGACTGGAACAGCGGGAGTGTTGCGGCGCAGAAGCAGCGCGAAGACAACGATTAGGGTGACGATCTGGAGGGCGATGAGGGCGGCGATCATTTCGATTTTCCTTCGCTTGGAGGATAGCATCGCGGGGAGACGAGGGTGACGGAACCACCTGTGCATTGCGATGGGAAGCGTTTATATCGTTTGGCGATTTGACGGCTTGGTGATTCAATAGGATTCGAGCACACTTGCTCGCAAAGGTCATGCGCTTGCGTCTATCTGGTATGTCTCGGTTTCTCCTGCCTGTTGCTCTCCTGTTCTCATTCACCGCGGTGTCTGCGACAGCGCAGACCTCGGTCCCGCCCAATCAGGTGGACCACTTCCGTGATACGTCGATGCTTGTGCCGCCGCCGGGAGCTAAGGTGGCGCTGATTGAGTGGGAAGACCTGGAGTGCCCGGCGTGTGCGCACGCCTTCCCATTCGTCCACATGGCGCTGGACCACTACCATATCCCGTACCTGCGCTATGACTTCCACATTCCGGGCCACATGTGGAGCCGTCAGGCCTCCATTATTGCGCGGTATCTACAGGACAAGGTCTCGCCTGAACTGGCAACAGAGTACCGCCGCGAGGTGTTTGCTTCGCAGTTCAAGATCGCGAGCCCGGACGATCTGAACCGGTTCACACAGGAGTTTTTCACCCATAATGGCAAGCAGCTGCCGTTCATCATCGACCCAGCCGGCCAGTTGGCGCGTGAGGTTGACGCAGACGATGCCCTTGGGCAGAAGTTGGGCCTGGTTGAGACGCCGACGATCGTCGTGGCGACTCCGAAGGGGTGGATCCAGGTGAAGGACGTGTCAGATCTTTACCAGGCGATTGATCAGGCAGAGGCGATGGTTGGCGGCGCGACACCCGCGCACCACAGGACGACCAGGAAGTAGCGGCTGCGTATCACGAAGAGCCGCCTGCTTATGCGGGCGGCTTTTCTTATGCGTTGGAGGATGTTTCTGAGGTTGCTGCCGGCCAGACTTGCAGCGCGAGATCGACGGCGCCGTTGAGGGCTTCGCGGCCGTGACC
>JBAVDD010000189.1:0-11763 GCA_049587035.1 Acidobacteriaceae bacterium
TGCTGGATCAGGGTGCGCAAATGGGGTTCGTCGTCAACGATAAGAATTTTCATAGGCGTTATTGGTAGATGAGGAACAGTACGTTCTCCATTCCCTTCTCGAAGCGCAGGGCGCGCACAGCTTCGTCACTGGAAAGAAGCGAGTTCAGGATAATGATGTCAGGCTTGGAGACAACAGCTTTAGACACCAGCTCTGAGCCTCGCGATTCAACCACCTGGTACCCGCGCGTTTCGAGTGCGTCACTAAGGGTGCGTATAGTCGATGCATCTTCGTCAACCACCATGACCTTCTTGCGCGACTTCCCCTGATCGAGCAGCGTATCCACTTCGCGAAATAGCGATGTCGTATCAATCGGTTTGGTGAGATAGCGGTCCACGCCCAGGCGGTAGCCGCGTTCCTTGTCCTCGAGGATGGAAAGAATGATGATCGGGATATCCATCGTAGCCGGATCGTTCTTCAATACGGCTGCCACGTCGAAGCCGTTCATCTCCGGCATCATTACGTCCAGGATGACAAGGCCGGGGGTCTCTTCGCGGATCAGGGTCAGCGCCTTGCGCCCGTCTTCGGCCAACCGAACCGAATAGCCGGCCTCGGTCAATTCCTGCTGTAGAAGAGAGCGTATGTTCGAGTCGTCATCGACGACCAGGACCGACTTGTCGCGCGTCGGATGGTGAACCACCGTCTCGCGGAGTTGCCGGACGAGCGACTCGATGTCGATCGAGTGGCGAACAGGCAGCAGATCAAGCTGCGCTGACTGCGCAAGGATGGGAAGCGTAAACGAAAACGTGCTGCCCTCACCCGGTTTGCTCTGTACCCAGATTCGCCCTCCATGATACTCGACGATTTCCTTGCAGATAGGAAGCCCGAGGCCGGTACCCTTGGGCTTGTCCGTCAGCGTGTCTCCCACCTGCTTGAATTTCTCAAAGACCTTGGATTGATCCTCCGGCGCGATTCCAATCCCGGAGTCCTTGACGCCGATGATCAACTCATGGTCCTGGCGGTGTGCCGAGCAGGTGATGGAGCCCGCATCCGTAAACTTCACGGCATTCGAGATGAGATTAATGACCACCTGGATCAACCGGTCCTGGTCGCCAGTAATGACTGGCAAATCCGGCTCAATGTCGCGAACCAGCTTCAGTTTCTTAGCCTCGAACAACGAAGCCGTAGCCGCGACTGCGCGGTCGATCACATCCTTGAGAGAGACGCTGCCCATGTTCCAGCTGAATTTTCCGGCTTCGATCTTGGCCAGATCGAGCACGTCGTCGATAAGCTTGGTCAGGCGCTCTCCCTCGCTGACCACGACGTCCAGATTCTCGATCACCTGGCGCTTGGCCTGCTGCACCTTGCGGTCCTCCTCGGGAATCATCGGGAAGAGGCGTTCATCAAGGCGGCGGCGAATGATCTTCGCGAAGCCCAGAACGGAAGTTAGCGGCGTGCGCAACTCATGGCTGACCGTCGACAGGAACGAACTCTTGGCTGCATCGGCCTGCTCCGCGGCGGCGCGTGCATGGCTCGCTTCCTCGAACAGCTTCGCATTATGGAACGCAACTCCGAGGGCCGTGGCGATCGTCGACAACAGGCGCTGATCGGCCTCAGTGAAGCGCCCTTCCTGGTCGATGGACTGCACACTGATGACTCCAATCACCTGACCGCCCGAAGGGATTGGAACGCCGAGGTACGAAGCCGTGCTCCGTCCAACCTGTTCCACTCCCAGCCGCGCCTGATTACCCTTCATGTCTTCATTGATCAGCAGCGGCTCTCCACTGCGAATGATCTGCGATGTGAGTCCAGTTCCGAGAGGTCTCGGCGTCGCCTCTTCACCAAACATGTAAGGGAAACGAATCATCATCGCCGTGCGATCCAGCAACGCTACATAGGTGATCGGCGCACGGAACAGGTCGCGCACTTGGTCACCCACAAACTCGATGAGGCGGTCTTTGTCGAGCTCGTTCGCCAGTGCCTGGGTGATCCGATTAATCGTGACCAGCTCCACAGCGCGCTCACTCACCGCCTTTTGCTGCTCATTGATCGTGAGGTACGCGTTCGCATTGTCCAGCGCAATGGTGGTGTAGGCGGCGAGGTTTTCCAGCAGGCTAAGGTGCTGCTCCGTGTAAGCGTTCTTCTTGAAGCTCTGCACGGTGAGAATGCCGAGCACGCGTTCCTGCGCGACCAGAGGAAGGTAGATCATCGACATCGGCGGCAGTGCTGCCGTTCCATCGTCCAGCTTGCCTCCGGTGTGTTTGTAGTCAGCCACAAACTTTGACGATTCCCTCTCCACATCATTGATCAGAATCGGCTGCCTATGATCGATGCACCACACCGCGAACTGATTTTTGTCGTCCGTACTGCGCGTGTAAGGTGCGTAACGCTTGCCATTTTCAATAGCCAGGCTGTACTCGATCAGCTGCTTTCTGGGCCGGTAGAGGCCAACCCCGAAGACGCTTGCATCCACAATTTGATTGACGCGTTCGTAGAGTTTGAAGAGGATGACGTTGAGATCGAGCGATGCGGTGATCTCTTTGCCAATCTCGCTGAGCAGTTCGATGCTGTCCTTTTGCGCGGATATCTCCGCGGCCTGGGTCCGAATCTCCTCCGTACGCTCGTTGACCGTGGCTTCAAGCACCTTTGCCTCAGCTTCAAGGGCTTCCGTTCTACGCAGGCCTTTCTTGCGCTCGTAGATGCTGATCATCCGCCAGCCTGCCACAGCCGCGAACAACAGCAGCAGAATATAAATCAGATAGGCAAGCGTAGTGCGATACCACGGTGGCCGGATGGTGAAGGAGTAAGTTCCTTCCGGTCCAACCTTGCCGTCGTATCCGCGCGAGCGAACGTGGAACACATACTTCCCGGGCCCCAGTCCGCTGTAGTTCGCCTCCGTCTGCTTTCCCCACACAGACCAGTCCTTATCAGCGCCTTCCAGCATGAACTGGTAGTTCACATCGGCGGTGTCTCCGTAAACCGCCGAGGCAAACTGGAAGCGGACGGCGCTGCTGCCCGGTGGGAGCTCGAGTTCCCGCGCCCCGGGTACGCTTGTTCCTCCAAAGACAATCTTCGAGCCCGCATGCACCTCCCGCACCAGCGCCGGTAGCTGCACCGTGGCGACAGACGTTACGCGGGGATCGAAACGAATCAACTCCTCTCCAGCTGCCCACACATCGCCATCGGGGTCAACAAAAGCGGGACCGACCTTGAAGCGTGTGAGCGGTCGGTAAGTGTTCTCATCTACGCGAAACAATCCATTTGGCTGCGGGAAGATGCGCGCAAGGCGGCGGCTATCGGACGAAGTCATCATGGTCCACACGCTTCCGTCAGCGAGTTGGAAGAGGCCTGGGGCTGCGTCCGGTGCGTCAATGGGCAACTGGAATTGGTTGTCGATCACAAATCGGTTTTGCGTACCATCCCAGCGCAGGATATCCTCGTCCCGGTCCAGTCCCAGGTAAAGATTGCCGAAGACGGCAGCGACGTTGGCCACACGATTCAGCACCCCTTGCTTGCTTGAGATGACCTGGACCTTCGAGTCGCGCATTCCAGTTGCTGCGACCTTGACGCGCAGCACAGTGCCTCGGTTGCCACCTACCCAGAGATCGCCATTGGCATCCTCGGCCAGGGTATGAGCCACGTAGACGGTGTTCGGGAGTCTCCCTTCATCAATCCACGTTCGCCCGTCCCAGCGCATGGAAGCAACGCCATCGCCATGTCCGATAAAGACTCGATCGGGCGTCTTCTTTGACTGCAGCAGTATATATATCTGCTCCGTGAGGCCGTGGACCGAAGGCACCGCAGGCACAAGCGTGTTGCCCATAACCTTCATGACACCTTCGCTCGTAGCAACCAGCAGTTGGTCGGGGGTCTTGCCAGAAGGGTCCTTGAACACCATCAGGGCAAAGCCTTGCGTAGCACCTCCAATCATCAAAAGGGAGGGTTTATTTGTGTGGGGATCAAAGACCAGCTTTTGAACAGGAAAGGAGCCCCCGCCGTTCGCGACATAGATCGATCCCTGGAAGCGGGCAGCATCCAATTCGTCCGTGCGAGAAAAGATCGAAACCGGAGAGGAGATCTCAACCCTTGAGAGGCCGTCGGTAGTCCCTAGCCAAAGCGCGCCGTCTCTGTCCTGAAAGGCGCTGAGAGCATCTGGATCCAGAAGCCCCTCTGCCACATCGATGATCTGGCGCAGCTTGCCGTCGTGCCCAATGATGACCGCACCGCCGCTCAGAGTCGTAACGCAGATGCTTCCATCTTTCAGCACGATGGACGTGTAAACCTTATGCGCCTTCAGGTAATCGTCTGCCTGCGTGGGAAACGGTGTGACCTTCTGTCCGTCATAGAGCGAGAGAAGTCCGCCGCGCTGAGAGACGAGAATTTGATGGTCGTCGAACGGGTTCAGGAACAGCTTGATCGCCTTGCTATAGGCGTCGCCGCCCGGCACACTGCGAAGTTCGTCCCCCACAATCTCTTCCAGGCCGACTCCGTTTTGCGCGGTATAGACATGGCCGCGAATGTACGAGAGCGCCTGAAATCTGGAGTGGGCCTCCGGCTTCCAGACATGCATGGTCTTGCCGTCCCAACGGAAGAGAAGATCATACGAACGGAAAAAGACGCCCTGCGGTGTGACGACGGTCTGCCATACGTCGGTAAAGCTGCGGGCATTCTCAGGGACTTTGTCGAGTAGCGAGACATAGCGCAAGGTGCCATTCGCATCCGGCGCCAGGTAGCCGAAGCCGCCATCGCCGCCCACCCAGATTCTGCCAGAATCATCCAGGGCGAGCGAACGGGCGTTATCCATCCCGGTTTGGATCTTCCGCCAATTGACCCCGTCGTAGGCCACCACCGTTCCACCGTCGGCACCAAAGTAGATCACACCGTTGCGATCCTGCAGAATCGTCCAAATCTGGCCGAACACATTGAATGCCGTTACCGCATGGCTCTCGAGGACGGGCATTCCAACTTCCACGGATTGCTGCGCGACAGGTGCCACCGCTGCTCCCACTGCTGCGGGAGCGGAAGGCGGCGAGGCAAGAGCCACCGCAACAAGTGCCAGCCAGCCATATCGAGGGCGAACAACAAGGCGCAAAGTCAAATAGGCCTTCCAGAGTGCAAAGCAAAGGTAACGGGCCCGAAGGTAGAGACGTGACTGGGGTTCGAGGAGCGAGTTTAGCATGTGGCGTTTTCACAGGCAAGGCAAGAGTTGCCAGCGGCATCCTGTGGGTGTCACGGGAGGGTGCAAGCCTGGTTTCGTATTGACGGGCTGAGTCTGTCTCTGACGGAGGAATATCGATTAAGCTGACTGTGACGTAAACATTCAACATTGCATTCAGGACGCCCGGGGCGCATAATTCTGCGAGGCAACCCGAGATACTTTCACATAAAGCTTTGCGCAAAATCCCAGACGACGCCGGTCGCTTTGCCATACCTTTCTCATAGGTGACTGCGCCATTGCTGACGCCTATACTTTCAAAACCGATTCCGGCACCTGACGCCGCCAAGAGTAAACTCTGAAGAGATCGGGCCAGTACTGCATCGGAGCCATCGAATCATTCGAGAAGACGTCTGGTGGCGTACGCATGATCTTCTCAAAGGACGGAGTGAGCGACAGCGTTGAAGCCACACTCGCAGTCATGGCCGTAGGCTGGGCCGCGGAACGCTGGGACTGAACCTGCATGTGGCAGGCGTAGAGACGAATTTTCGAGGATACATACAAACAGAATGCCCGGGAGGGCGATTCCATGTGCATGGCGGAATCTAAAACTCAGACGCGGATGGTGCCACGTGGTCAGCATCGCGATTACTGCGACAGCGAGAAACCTGGATAGTACGTTGCGCGACTGGTGCAGCTATCATCTCAGTGCCGTCGACCGGATATACCTCTGGCTCGATGATCCGCGCGAGGCGTCGAGCCCCGTAATTCCATCCGATGACCGCATTCGTGTAAGAGTCGGAGCTCAATGCACCGCCAATAGCAGGCATGGCGATCTCATGTTTCGCCAGAACGAGAATACCAATCGTGCATTGCACTCGTGCTGTAAGCGCGGCATCGATTGGCTCATCCATCTAGACACCGATGAACTTCTCTCCACGCCAACCAGGAAAATCCTTCATCGGAACCTCCCAACTGGTTTCGGAAATATAACCATCCCGAATCATGAGGTGTGCTCGCAATGGGCCGCGACCAATCCTTTTCGACAGTGTCACTATTTCAAGCTCAGCGGCAAAGTCCCCTTCGACCTCTACGGAAATGGTAAGTCGGCCGTCCGATGCCACCCAGGAGTGCATGCCCTCGATCCACACTTGTTTGCCGGCTACCAAGGCGAATCTGGAGAGGCAACCAGCCTGACAGTACTTCATTACGCGTGTGCCACCTATGATCGATGGCTCAGGAAATATGCGACGCTCGGAGATTTTTCTGATTTTTGGTGGGATGATCCCGCCTATCCGATTGAACTCTCCTTCCATCTAAAATCTCGTGATATCTACAAACAATGTCTCCGCGAAGGGAGTTTCGCCCCAGCGAAAGGCTTTTGGAAGCGTCACATCTTTTCAAGCAATCAACTGAACGTTCTAGTTCAGGAGAGAAAAGTCGCTTGGTATGATCCGCTCTCGAAACCCCGACGTTGACCAGGTTCCTCCGATAATATGTTCAGTCAGGACGCAGCAGGGACCTCGAGCCTATGAACGCGTTACTCGCAAATGACACGAGAGGATCAGTTCCTGGTGAGCATTGGGGCTCGTGGCGAACCACGACCAACCTCGAAGCTCTCCTCAACCGCTCGGGTGTGACCGTCGTCGACAACCTTGGTCTTGGTCAGCTTCAGCCGGACGGACCGATCTGGAATCGCATCGAGAAGGCGGACATGTTGGTAGTCAATGGCGAAGGCAGTGTGCACTCGCGCACCCGAACCGCTGTGGCGATTCTCTCCGCATTGGTAACAGCGAATCAGCGCGGTATCCCCGTTTGGATCGTTAATCACGCATGCTGGGACTGTGATGAACTCATCCCCAACTACGCGCACGCAGACTTCATTGCAGTCAGAGATATCTCCAGCAAAGGATACCTGGCGCAATTTGGCATCTCGGCACGTCTCGCTGCCGATTGCAGCTTTTTGTCTCCTCCAGCAGAAGCGAAGCAACGAAATCGTCTCCTCATTTGCTCCGGCTTACGCCCACCCGAACAAAATCTAATCCGGAAATGGTCAAGTGCACTCAAGTGCTCCGAGGTCGTTCTGTGCAACGATTTCTACCCAAGATTTTCGCCGGCCGATGCGGTCAAATCGACCTCGGCTGACCAGTGTTTTGAGCTCTTCGCTTCCTCCCGCTTTGTGATAACGAGCAGTTTTCATGGATGCATCTTTGCCGCCGTTCACGGCAAACCGTTTCTCCCCGTAGCGGTCAAGGGCCAGCCTCCGAAAGCAGTGGTGGCCGCTGAGGAAGCCATGGGTGGTCACGCTTGGCACATTTGCTCCGAAGGCCCGCACTACGTTGTGTCGAACTACGAGGAGATCGCAGCCACCATCCTCACTCGAACCAGATGGTTACGCCAACGTGCCGGTTTCAACGTTCCTGAAAAAAGTAACCACCTCTAGACCGCGTGTATTTGCGAGAAGTTTTATTACGACTCCGAAAGAATTTGACAAATTAAGCGACCTCGGCTTTCATTAAGCAGCGAATTGGCGGCCCTATGGACCATACGTCTTTTACAGTCGATGCGTCGCGGTCGGATCAGTACGAGTGCGTTGTTTCCGATCAGCCTGGTTTCCTGGTACCTATGGAACGGCTGCCCGACACCTCTAACCATAGAGCCAACCTCGTCTTGAATCCCAACTGCTGGTTCTCGTGGCAAGACAGCGCTCCCGCCGAAGTCTCTGCTACATACCCCTGGCCTGAGCGATTCACTTCAGACAAGTACATGGTCTGGGTACGTGATCTGCGCAGCCATACAGCAACTCCCTTTTGGATGGGACCGCGCCTCAGCGCCTCTCTCTATCGCCTGAAGCCAGGACAGCCGATACCCCCGGCCCTTCCACATCGCATAGTCGACGCCTTAAGGCAGTCGCGAATTGTGGTTGATATGAACGAAGCTGAACACTCTCCTCATGAAGCGAACCTCACTCCCCGAGGTCGATGGTGGTTCAAGCAGCGCGGATATGTAGGAGTTGGGCAACCAATCCATCCCTTTCACCTCGGCTCGTTGAGACGCTATGCACGTCGACGCTTCCGAAAAGAAGCCATGCAATCAGATGAATCACGTCGTGCGCTCAAGTTCGCGATTCGCGGTGATAGCGTGCTGGCTTTCTTTCACCGACAACTTGCACCCATCGTTGCCAACCTTGTCGGAGCCAGTGTCGAGCCCTCCTATTGTTATGCCACCTGTTACAAGCCAGGCGCGGAACTGTCCGGCACAACGGGCGACGAAGACGCGAAATATTCACTGGATCTACTTCTCGATTGCACCCCAGAATCAAAGGAATCATCGGCGTGGCCACTGCGGCTCGATGGGAAAGTAAGTTCGATTGGCATACGCCAGAACATTGGGGACGCGCTTCTCTACAGAAGTATGGACGTGAAGCGTTACCGCACCGCGCTCCCGCGGGGGATGACATCAACTTCGGTTGTTTTTCATTACGCAGAACGAGGCGAAGTGGCCGTCGAGCGCGATCCAACATAGAGGGATTCTATGGAAGAGCACGATAATATCGGTGTGATTGAACCTATACAATTCGTCAAATTCGATGAGTTTCTAGCGTGGCCTGAGCTATCGGATCTAACAAACTTTGTAAATGATCGAGAGGACCAACTACGCCCGAGCAGCGTAATTTTTCACTCACGCGATGATCGTAAGCATGCCTCGGTAGAAGAATATAGACGTTCTCACGTGACCCTGGATTTAGGGCCCTTCACCCATCTCATTTCCGCGCGAATTAGGTTTTACTTTCCGCAAATCTTGCGGGCATTAAAACATCCGATGTTCGAAATCACTCGACTTGAGCCACAGATTACAGCGAGTAATGACGGTGATTTTTTCAAGATTCACAACGATAGTACCCACGCAAAGGCGCCTTCCAGAGAAATCACTTTCGTGTATTTTTTCCATCGCGAGCCGGTACCATTTACTGGTGGAGAACTCGTCATCTACGAATCAAGAAGTAAGAACGGCGAGTCTTGGACGACCGGAAAAGAGAAGCGAATTACGCCCGAACAGAATTCCATTGTGTTCTTCCCAAGTCTGCGCCTTCATGAAGTCTTGCCTGTACATTGCCGCTCGCGCCAGTTTGCAGATAGCCGCTTTACCCTGAACGGCTGGATTCATAGCTAGCTTCCGGAAAAAGTTCACTCGTTTTTCGAGCATCCATTTTCGAGTTCGGCGACCGGCAGATATTGCCTTTACCCGAACGGTATACGACAATGGCACTCTGTTATTTGGCGGGAGGACATCCACAGATGACGCCAGAATTCGGAACACTCTATCGCCTTTCGCAGGTTCTTCAACATCGGCGCTGGCAAGTCTTCTCTCAGCCGTTCCTGCACATCACCGCTTACAACGTATTCACGCCGGAATTCTACACATGGGTGGAGAACGCCTATGCGGAACTTCTCCGTCAACGACTCACCGAGAGGAATAGCCCGGGGAGATTGCTGCGCCCGGATGCAAACTTCGACGCACATGCTATGGCGTTCACCGACGACATGCCATTGCCTCTCCAGGTATTCGCAAGCCGCGAATGGCACGACATGCTAGCTGCTCTCATGGGCATTCCAGCCACGGGAGATGTCAATGGAGGATTCCATCATCACCGCACTGCCAGCAAGAACGGAACCGTGCATAACGATCTGAATCCCGGTTGGTTTATCGACCCACCGTATCCAGGCACTATAAATCTGGCGAACGAAGAGCTTTGCCAGTACACGACCGGAAAGGTCCCGGCCAACGAGATTCAAGTTCATCAAACGGCGCGCGCCGTCGCCATTCTCATGTTCCTTCACAATCCCCCATGGCGCCCCGGCGACGGTGGAGAGACCGGCCTTTATAGCCGGCCGGATCAGCCTGTCCACCAACCCACCAAGGCCATTCCGCCAATCAATAATTCGATATTCATATTCGAGTGCACGCCAAACTCCTATCACAGCTTCATCTCAAATCAGGCTGGCCCGCGCAATTCGATGATCATGTGGCTGCATCGTCCCATCCAGGACGCCGTTCAGCGCTTCGGCGAAAATGAAATCGTAAACTGGCCCTCAAATCCCGCGAGCCCGACCCGATGACAACCAATCACCCAAAGAAACTGTGCCTGCTGACGGGCGTGAGCGGCCAACTCGGAGAGATGTTCTGTCAAAGGTTCGGCAGCGTCTACGATATCGTCGGCGTCTTCTCTCAAAACGTGCCGAGGACACCTTCGCAGCTGCACTGGTTCGTCGACCCGCTAAATCCAACCGCGACCATTCCCGAAAATGCGTGCGCCGTCCACGCGATTCAAGCAAACCTTCTGCAGGAAGGCGAGCCCGAGCGCGTCGTTGATACAACGCTAGAGAGGTTTGGACGAATAGACTTCCTCGTCAACTCCGCTGCCTTCAGTAACTGGACGCCGATGCTTCATAACGACGACCTTCAGGCTCATTTCCACTATCACTTCACCATAAACGCGTTTGTTCCCTTGCAGCTCTCGATGCTCGTGGCGAATAAATTCTGGAAGTATCGCAGGGACGAAAATCGCTTGATGAATCGTTCCGTCGTCAACATCTCGAGTACGGCGGGTTACTTCATCTATCCAGGATCGGGTCAAGGCTTATACAGCGCGTCCAAAGGCGCGCTGAACTACCTGACGATGCATATGGCAGATGAGTTTGAGTCCATCGGGGTACGGGCCAACGCACTCGCGCCGAATAGTTTTCCAGGCCTGATCCCCACCGAATCCGCAGCGGATGGCATCGTGAAATTATCGGAAAGCGATGTGACGGGAAAGACCCTCATCCTCGACGAGGACGGTGAACACTGGACGTAGAACGTCAAAAGTGTTCAGGCGAAGGTACTCACGACACAAAGTTTTTCAGTTCCCATTCGGTGCTCGTGTGCCGTACGAGCGCTCTCATCCTTCGCGGAAATTATTTTCTTTTTTTCGCTTGTACTCGCCAAAATACTTTGCTACTATTCTCACCTTTGGTTCGCTTGTACGCTCTCCATCCTTGCCCAGCACGCCCTCCTTCCAGGTTTTGTCGGTAATCTCGCACCACTTTCAAAGCCGAGGTGATCGCCGTGAGCCAGGGACCCCCCTATCCTCCTTACACCCCCAATCCTCCTGCCCCCCCGTACCCATCAACACCCAGTGGAGGCTACCCGGGCGGCGCGCCCTATCCGCCATACCCACCCTATCCGCCCTATCCGCCCTATCCGCCGTATCCCGCGGAGCCGAGCTCTCCACCACCCGCGCCGTACCCTGGCCCCTACCCTGGACCGGCTCCGTATCCCGGCCCATCGCCGTATCCTGGCCCCTATCCAGGACCCTACCCAGGCCCATATCCCGGACCAGTTCCCCCAGGCCCATATCCCGGACCAGTTCCCCCAGGGCCGTATCCCGGACCAGTGCCCCCGGGACCCTATCCCGGACCAGTGCCTCCCGGACCCTATCCCGGACCGGTGCCTCCCGGACCCTACCCCGGCCCGGTACCTCCCGGACCCTACCCCGGACCAGTGCCTCCCGGACCTTACCCCGGACCGGTACCTCCGGGACCAGTACCTCCCGGACCTTACCCCGGACCGGTACCTCCGGGACCAGT
>JBAVDD010000190.1:0-19151 GCA_049587035.1 Acidobacteriaceae bacterium
ATTCCTTCCCTGGTGCAACGCGATCTCGACACAGCGATCTCCTCTCCACTCAGCCACGGCAAAAAGGGCCGCCCTGCTTGTGGTTATTCCCTGCGCCTGCGCAGTGCCATGGATTACATCATGAATACGCTAGCACCGCTTCCCGGCCGCCACGTCCTCCTCGTACTCTCCGGTGGCTACGACGGCGGCAGCGTCCGGTCCTGGCTTGGCCTCACAGACACCGCCACAGGCAGTGCCACAACCGTCTTCGGAATCAACTCCCCCGCCATGGCGTTTTACAACATCGGAATTCCCCTCGACGAGCTAGCAAGACAATCCGGCGGCCTGGTCTACAGAACCTCGTCCACTCTCCTACCGCAGTGCCTGATGCAGTTCATCGCAACCCTGCGCCACCGCGAGATCCTGGAATTCCCCATCCCTCTCGACTTCCCCGGCGACCACATCATCAACGTCACCATCGAGCACAGCGACGCACAAGCCCTGCCCTCCGGCATCCCCATCGTGCCCATCCCGGAAGCGCCCCCCACCATCCCCATCTCACCCCAAGCCGTGCCTCCGGCCATCCCCAACCGCTGACCTAAACCCCCGCCCTCTCCATCTCGATCTCCTTCGCCGTGCCCGCCAGCCGCATTACCAGCCTCTCCAGCACCAGCCTCTTGTCTGCCGGATTCGACCGCAGCTCCACATCCGCCTTGGCAATCATCCGCAACCCGCGCGTCAGCTCTCCTCGGTCCCGATACCGCCGCGCCTGCGCAATCAACGCATCCGCCGCAAACGGAGCAACGCGAAACCCCGGCCACAACACCGACCACATCGCTCGTTGGTCCTTGACCTGTTTCTCGTTCAGCACCAGCATCTGCCGATACGTCTTCGCCAGCGAAAACACATGCCCAATCGCCGCGTCCTCTCCACCCTCCGACGCATTCAGCAACCCCGCCAGCAACGCCAGCGCCCGCGGCGCATCCTTCAAACTGATCGCATCCGTCAGCTCATACAAACTCCTCTGCTTAGCCGCCGACACCATCGTCTCCACATCCCCCACCTCGACTGACGTCTTACCAACACCCCCCACATACAGCAGCAGCTTCTCCATCTCGCTAGCCACCAGCATCATCTCCGCGCCCCCACCAGACCCCAGCGCATCCACCAACTCCCGCGCCGCGTCTTCGTTGAACGCCACGCCCCGCGCCTCAGCCTCGCGCCGAACCCACCGCACCGCATCCTCTTCGCTCACCCGCTGCAGCTCCACCACTCCACACACATCACCCAGCGTCTCGCGAATCTTCTCTGCCCGATCTTTATCCGTCATATCCATCCGCCGCAGGTCCTGCGGCAACGCAATATGATCGGCGATAAAGATCACCAGCGCCTGCGGATTCGGCCGCCGAAAATACTCATCGATCGCCTTGAACTCTTCCTTCTTCTGCCCCCGCCCATACAGCGTCTTCACATTGCGCAGAAACAAAACCTGGAACGGAGCCATCAGCGACGGTGTCTGCGCCAAATCCAGCGCCTCGAACACCGACGTCTGCGCCAAATCCAGATCATGCAGGCAAAAATCCTTCATCTCCACGGGCACCAACTCCCGCACCACACCCTTGAGGCACATCTCCATCAGATACGCATCATCCCCCAGCAGCACATAACCAGCTCGCCGCGCGTCTCCCGACACCTCGGCAAGAAACCGCTCCACCCCAGCAAAACTTTTCAACCCGCTGCGCGCAGCGCCCGCTTGTGAAACTTCACGCTCACTCATCGAAAGCTCTCCAGCATATCGCTCACCAGCGACTCCGCAAAGTCCCCACTCATCCTCCGCACCGCCGCCCCATCCTCCTGCACAAACCCGCTGATATCCTGCGTCGACTGATACTGCTCCCTCCATGCAAACGCATCGTTCCTGTACAACACCCTTCCATCATGCGACACCAACTCCACCTTCGCTGTCACATTCACCAGATAGCTGGACGTCTGTCCACTCGACGAGTCATACGTCAGCGGCGACACCGTCTCCGTAACAATCGTTCCCTTCAACACCGCATCCGCATCTTTTCCATCCGCACCCGTCAACACTCTATAATTCGTCCGCGTATTCAACTCCCGCACCACCGCGCGAGTAAACGCAACCTCCGTGTTGTAAGCCTGCACCTTCGACGCAAACATCGGCACCGCCAGCGTCTGCACATTGGGCGGCAAATGCGTAGCCGCTCCCACCCGATGGTATCCGCACCCTACCACCATCAGCACCAAACCCGCACATCCCGCCAGCAACAGACGCCTCATCGTCCAGCCTCAACCGTCTTCTCGCCGACATAATAAAGATCATGCGGCACCACCAGCGTATCCGGGTCCGCCGTCCACGGCATCGTCTTCCACTCCGTAGTCACCGGAGTCACCAGCGTCAAATGCCCGCGTACCCCAATCGGTATCGGCATCGCAAATCCCGGCTCATCCGCGTTCCACCGATACGCCACCGTCCCCTTCACTCGATCAAACTTCAACTCCAGCACTGGGATCGCCGCATGCCGCAGATACTCATCAAAGAACGGCGTCAAATTCATCCCCGTCCTCTGATTCCACCAGGCCACAACGTCCTCCGTCATGATGTTCTGATACTTGAAGTGCTGATAGAAGTCGTGAATGTCCTTGAACCACGCCGGATCATCATTGATCACACTGCGCAGCGTGTTGATCATCAACGCGCCTTTAAAGTACTGGTCCTCCGTAGGCTCCGCATTGATCCCGCGCTCAGGAATAATCGGCTGCCGGTTCCTAACCTTCGGCTTCAACCCATTGAGATACTTGATCGCATCGGCCTTCCCCCACCGATACTCCACATACAGCGACTCCATATACGTAGTCCATCCCTCATGGATCCACATATCGGACTTATCCGCCGCCGTAATCGAATTCCCAAACCACTCATGCCCACTCTCATGAATGATGATGAAATCAAACTTCGGCGAGATCCCCACACCCGTCCAGTCGCGCCCATAGTACCCATTCTCAAAGTGATTCCCATACGCCACCGCCGTCTGGTGCTCCATCCCCGCATACGGCACTTCAATCAACTTGTACCCATCCTTATCAAACGGATACTCACCAAAATAATGCTCATAAGCATCGAGCATCGTGGGCACCTGCTCAAACTGCACCTTAGCCTTCGCCAGGTCTTCTGGCAGCGCGTAGTAATCCAGCGTAGTCTGCTCGCCCGTCTCCTTGTTCACATGCAAGCCCGACCAGTGCTGATACTCCCCGATATTCAGCGCCACATCGTAGTTGTTGATCGGATAGTGCACCCGCCACTCCCACTCCGTATATCCATCCCCTAGCTCCTTGCTAGCCACAAACCGTCCATTGGACACATCCATCAGCCCATCCGGCACGGCCACATCAATCTCCATCCCATCCTGCGGCTCATCCCTCCACTGATCTTTATTCGGCCACCAGACGCTAGCCCCCTCACCCTCACAAGCCGTAGTAATCCAGGGCTTGCCCTCCTTGTCCTTATCGAACGAGAAGCACCCAAACCGTCCCTGCGTCACCGGCTGCCCGTGATACGCCACCGTAACCTCATCCACTGAACCGGCCTTCAACAAGCGCGGAAACTCCACATAAAAAGTCCGTGAAACCTCCGTCGCCGAAGCCAGTTTCGCGCGCTCATACCGCACCGGCTTGCCCTCAAACGTAACGCTGTCCATCGTCAGCTCCGGCGTCAACTCCAGCTGAATCTTCCGCCCATCCTTCAGCATCCGGAACCGCACCACATTGGTCCCCACAATGCTCTTCGCCACCGGATCGACCTTCAGCGTCAGGTGATAGAACAGCAGATCATTGTTCGCGCGAAACGGCCCATACCCACCCCGCAGCCGATCCTCCTCCGTAGGCATCAGCCCCGAGTTCGGCGGCTGCGCCCCCTGCCCCACCGTCACCCCCGGCGTCGTAGTCGAGCTCTGCGCCGAATCCATCTTCGTCCTCGAAGCCTGAGCGCCCTGCGTCTGCGCCCCGCCCACACCCGCGACCAACCCAACCAACGCGAAACCGAAGCACCAACAGGCACAAATCTTCATGCGCTAAGCCTATCGCACCCCGCCCCTCATCTGCGATACCATTCCCCCCAAGCCTTATCCAAACCCTTCTGGCGCATCAGAGACCGCCGTGACCTTCACGCCCCCCACCATCGCCGCGCTCATCGTAGCCACCAGCTTCGCCGCCGGCCTCAACGTCTACGCCACCGTCGCCACCCTAGGCCTCCTCGCGCGATTCCACTGGGTCACCCTCCCTCCGGGCCTCCACTCTCTTTCAGACCCCTGGATCATCGCTGTCGCCAGCCTCCTCTTCGCCGTCGAAGTCTTCGCCGACAAAATCCCCGCGCTCGATCTCTTCTGGAACGCCGCCCACACCTTCATCCGCATTCCCGTCGCCGCTCTGCTCGCCTACCAGGCCGCCTCGCAACTCTCCCCCGAGATGAAGCTCCTCGCCGCCGCAGCCGGTGCCACCATCGCGGCCATCGCGCACACCTCCAAGACCGCCGCCCGAGCCCTCGTCACCCCCAGCCCCGAGCCCGTCTCCAACATCGCCCTCTCCGCCAGCGAAGACGTCGCCGCCATCTCTCTCACCTGGTTAGCAACCCACCACCCCTACGCCGCCGCGGGCATCGCCATCGTCGCCATCATCTTCCTGATCTTCAGCCTGCGCTGGATCTTCATCCGCCTCAAGACCCTGACGCGACGCCTTTTCCATCCCCAGCCGGCGCAGCCTTAACCACCACTCGCTCAATTGGCAGCAGCGCCGGCGTCAGCTTCCATCCCAGCGCCTTCCCCAGCGCCTCATTCGCCGCGGCCACATCCCCCTCCGCCAGTGGAATATCCATCGTGACGCTCCCCGTCAACGACGTCTCGTTCACCACCGGCTTCCCCAACGCCTCCTCCAGCGCGCTCGCCACCTGGTCAACACTTGCGCCAAGACACCGCAGCATATGCGTCTTCTTCTGGTATGCCGCGAAGCCAATCGCAGCCCCCGCCAGCTTTCCCTTCGCATCCGGCAACGCCGTCAAAACCAACGCATCCTCGTTCTTGGTCTCATGCTCAATTCGCACCCCTGTCGCCGCGGCCACGGCCATCTCCACCGCCCGATCCAACTCCTTCTTCTCCGCTCCCGGAGCATTCACATGCAGATTGAACTCCCCATCCGGCAGCTTCCCCTCCACCTTCAGCCGCCCCTCCGCCACGCCCGCACCTATCGAGAGCAGCGTCTTCACATCCGCATGTGTAATATCCAGCTTCCCCTTCCCCATCATCATCACATGCGTGTCCGTCTTCTCCGCACTCTTCTCCGCAGCCGACACGCGCAGATCAAACAGCGCATCCGCCGGCCCCGCCGCGCTTCCAATCTCCGCCGCAAACGCCTTGCTCACATTCGCGTCCAGTTGCGCCTGCACCTTCGCGTCCACCTTCCCACCCACCTCTGTCTTCTTGCCCGCTGCCAGTTCCAACAGCTTCTCCCGCTGCAGCGCCTCCGGCCGCACCGAGTTGCTCACCACCCGTCCATCCGGCCCAATCACCACCGTCGCTGGCCGCGAGTCCACCCCATACCGCTTGAACATCCCGCCCGTACCATCCAGCCCCACCCACCCATCGATCGGCTTCCGCTTAAGAAACGCCTCCACCACTTTAGGATCCTCGTCATCCACCGAAATAAACTGTACCTTCTTCGGGTCCAGCGACGAAGCCAGTGCATTCAGCACCGGAATCTCCCCCACGCAAGGCGCGCACCACGTCGCCCAGAACTCCAGCACCACCACCCGCCCGCGCATCGTCCGCAGACTCACCCTCTCACCCGCCGGCGCATGCAGCACCTTCGTAAAGCTCAACGCCGGCGCCACGCTCCCCACTTTCGGCAGCGTCGAACCCACCTGCGCCACTCCACTACCCATCACACAACCACTCAGCACCAGCAACGCAAGCGCTCTCTTCATCTAACTCTCCTCTAAGAAAACAAACAGCTACGAAGACAAACAGCACGGTCCTAAGTTTTGTTTTGACGAATCAATCCCAACTTAGTGGCACATCGCTCTTGAAATCTTCCCCGAAAATAGAAAGAGCGGCTCACGATGAGCCGCCCTTCCCAAACCAAACACCCGTATCACGCTGGCGTAGTATGCCCTTCGCCGAACCCAGACTTCCGTCCGGACTCCGGCTTCAGCACCTGCTGCTTGTCGCCATCATCATCCGAAGCCGCCGCCAAAGCCGACTTCACCGGCCCCAGCGCCTTGCCCTGGATGATCAGCTCGATCTCCGCAGCGTCCAGCGTCTCACGCTCCAGCAACGCCGCCGACATCGCGTGCATCACCTCACGATTCTCATCCAGGATCTTGTACGCCGAGTTATATCCCTCATCGACCAACCGCCGCACAGCCTTATCAATCTGCTGCGCCGTGTCATCCGAGTAGTCTCTCGCCTGCCCAATATCCCGGCCCAAAAACACTTCCTGTTCCTTCTTGCCGTAGGTCAGCGGTCCAAGCTCGCTCATGCCATACTCGCAAACCATCTTCCGAGCCAGCTCCGTAGCGCGCACAATGTCATTGCCCGCGCCCGTCGTCATCCGGTTCATAAAGATCTCTTCCGCACAGCGCCCACCCATCAGAATAGCCAGCTGCGTGTTCAGATAATCCCGTGTCACCGTATGCTTGTCCTCTTCCGGCAGATGCATCGTCACGCCCAGCGCCATGCCCCGCGGAATGATCGTCACCTTGTGCAGCGGATCGGAGTGTTCGCGCTTGGCCGCCACCAGCACGTGCCCGGCCTCATGGTATGCCGTGTCGCGCTTGTCGTCTTCGCTTAGCAGCATGGACTTTCGCTCGGCGCCCATGAGCACCTTGTCCTTGGCCACCTCGAAGTCATACATGTGTACTGCCTTCCGGTTGAACCGCGCCGCCGTCAGCGCCGCCTCGTTCACCATGTTGGCCAGATCCGCGCCCGTGAAGCCCGGTGTTCCCCGCGCCAAAATCGGGAGGTTCACATCCTCAGCCAACGGCACCTTCTTCGAGTGCACCTTCAAAATCTCTTCGCGCCCGCGAATGTCCGGACGATCCACAATCACGCGCCGATCGAAACGCCCCGGCCGCAGAAGCGCCGGATCGAGCACGTCAGGCCGATTCGTCGCAGCAATCAAGATCACGCCGTCGTTGGACTCAAACCCGTCCATCTCGACCAGCAACTGATTCAGTGTCTGCTCGCGCTCATCATGTCCGCCGCCCAGGCCAGCACCGCGGTGCCGTCCTACAGCGTCAATCTCGTCGATGAAGATAATGCAGGGAGCATTCTTCTTACCCTGTTCGAAAAGATCGCGAACACGCGAAGCGCCCACGCCCACAAACATCTCCACAAAGTCCGAACCCGAGATCGAGAAGAACGGAACATTCGCCTCGCCGGCCACAGCCCGCGCCAGCAGCGTCTTGCCCGTTCCCGGAGGCCCCACCATCAGCACGCCCTTGGGAATCCGTCCGCCCAGCCGCTGGAACTTCTGCGCCTCGCGCAGAAACTCGATAATCTCGCGCAGCTCTTCCTTAGCCTCATTAACTCCGGCGACGTCCTTGAACGTAATCTTCTTCTGCTGCATGGAGAGCAGCCGCGCACGGTTCTTGCCAAAGCTCATCGCCTTGTTCCCGCCACTCTGCATCTGCCTCATCATGAACATGAACAGCGCCACCAGCACTAGGATCGGGGCAAAGCTCAGCAGCGCATTCCAGTACATATTCCCCTGCTGGCTCTTGAACGTAACATCCACACCGTGGGCCTTCAGATCGGCCTCTTCGTTGTGGTCCACATAGTTGGCAGGGATCGTCGTATGGAAGGTATCTTTGCCGTCCTTGTACTTGCCCGTAACGTCCGCACCGTCCACCAGAACGCTCGCGATCTTGCCCCCATCTGCCTGGTCCTGGAAATCCGTCAGGCTGATTGCCTTATCGTTCTTCTGGCCCATGTTGGTCGCGACGAAGCGCCAGCCCACCAGCAGGCAGCCCAGCGTCAGCACCCAGATCAACAACTGTTTGACTGTTGAATTCAATCCGATTCCTCGTTTCGCCTTCTGTTACTTTGCCTACGTATCTACTCCGCCCATTTCTCCCGGCGACTACCACCTTGTATCCACCCTCATCCTCGGGCGGCTCGCTTGTCCCTCGGAGCGTTGCCGACTCCCGAAAGATTTGCCTGTTCCGTTAGACGCCGACCGCAGAAATACGGTGCAGTGTTTTGCATCCATCTCCATCCTGCGTCATCGGGTTTGATCTAAATTCTACTCTGGCCACCCCTCATCCGGCAGAAATTCCTTTGCCACGCATCTTCTTTCCACCCTACCCTTGCCGCCACAGCCGAATCTCCCGCGCCGACCGCTCCACCCTCACCCCACCCCGCAACTCCAACCGGCTACCAATCTTCCCCGTCACCCCCGCATACCCACCAAACCCCGCCAGCGCCAACACCTTAGCTGTCTCCTCAAACGTCAGCCGGATACCCATCGTCCGCGCCACTCCCCGCACCACCCGCCGCCGCAGCGCCGCATCCATCCCCTTCAGCCGCTCCACCTCCACCGCGCAAACCGACTCACCCACCGCCGTACTCACCGCCCGGCCACCACCTCGAACCGGCTTCCCCAGCATCACGATCTGCGGCAAAATCCTCCCCAGCTCTGCCTCCCAGTGCGCCTCTTCATCCCGAGCAATCGTAGCCACGTTCGCCAGCAATTCATCCACCCTCGGATTGAACCCGCGCAGCATCGGCATCAACTCATGCCGCACACGGTTCCGCATCAGGCTCACATCCTTATTCGACGAATCCTCCCGCCACTCCTGCCCCAACTCCCGCAAAAACGCCTCTACCTCCGCCCTCCGGACCCCCAACAATGGCCGCACCAGCCGCACATTTCCCAATCCCTTCCCTCCAAACTCCGGCTTCTTCTCCACCACTGGCGAAACCCCTCCCAACCCCTCCGTCCACGCCCCCCGCAACAGCTTCATCACCACCGTCTCCGCCTGATCGTCCAGCGTATGCGCGGTAGCGATGGCGTCCACATCCATCCCCCGCAGCGCAGCATACCGAAGCTCCCGCGCGGCCTCCTCCAAACCCTCACCCTCCTCCGCCTGCCGCGCCGCCGTGTCCACCCGAAACACCCGCAACTCCACCCCCAACCGCTTACACAGCTCCCTGACAAACAGCTCATCGCCATCCGCCTCCGCCCCCCGCAACCCATGGTGCACATGCGCCGCACTTAACACCACCCCCAGCGGATCCTTATTTTGACTACCCGCTGCATTCGCCTCCACCAACCCCACCAGTAGCGCCACCGAATCCGCCCCACCGCTCACCGCCACGCACACCCGTTCCCCCGCCCGCACCAGCCCCCGATCCATCGCCAACCGCCCCTTCGCCGCCATACTCCCACTCTACCCTCAACCTCTATCCGCTACACTCTGCTCAAGCTGCATCCAAACGGCTTGGCGAGTACCTCCATCGCCAAAGGAGATTTTTCAATGAGCACTTCGCATCAAACCGTCACGTTAGAAGACGCACGTCGCATCATCGCCGCAGCCACCAAAAAGGCTGAAGAGATCAAGCAGCCCATGAACATCGCAGTCGTCTGCGCAGGCGGACACCTGCTGGCGTTCGAGCGCATGCAAGGCGCCTGGATCGGTTCCGTCGATATCGCACAGAAAAAGGCCTGGACCTCCCGTGCCTTCGACATCGAGACCGGGACCCTCGGCACACTGTCGCAATCCGGCGATCAGTTCTTCGGCATCCACGCCTCCAACGACGGCAAAGTGATGATCTTCGCCGGTGGCGTTCCCATCAAGCAGGATGGCAAGGTCATCGGAGCCATCGGCGTAAGCGGTGGCCTCGGAGCACAGGACCAGGCAGTAGCCGAAGCCGGTGCCAAAGCGTTGTAACCATCCCGAGTCATGATCTATGCCAACGGGTCTCCCCACCACGAGGCCGTTGGCATACAACTCCCCCTACGCTCTATCCTCTACACTCTGCTCTATGCCCACCCTCCGCCGAGCCACACCCGAAGACGCCCCCACCATCACCGCCCAGCGCCACCACATGTTCGCGGACAACGAACTCACCACCGAAGCCCGCTACAACGAGATGGATCTAACCTTCGAACCATGGGTCCGCGAGCGCCTCACCGACGGCCGCTACGTAGGCCTCTTCCTCGAAGAAGCCGCAGCCCCCTCTGGCCCCGCCACCATCCTGGCCGCCTGCGGCATCTTCTTCGCCGACTTCCCCCCGCACTTCCTCGACCCCAACCCCATCCGCGCCTATCTCCTCAACTTCTACACCGCCCCCGAAGCCCGAGGCCGCGGCCTCGCCACCCAGCTCCTTCAGCACGCCGTCGACGAGTGCCAACACCGCAATATCCAGGTCATCACGCTCCACGCCTCCAAATTCGGCAAGCCCATCTACGAAAAATTCGGCTTCACCCAGAACAACGAAATGATCCTCCGACCCGCCCCCACACGGTAATCGCTCTCTCTACGCTCTACTCTCTACCCTCTACACTCTGCCTTCCTCAAACGCGCTATACTTCGATTCCCATGTCCGTCTACGTCATCATCCCCGCCGCCGGAATCGGCACCCGCATGGCCCACAGTACAGGGGGCGTCTCCAAACAGTTCCTCGAACTCAAAGGCCTGCCGATCCTCGTCCACTCCCTGCGAGCCTTCCTGGCCGTCCCCTCCGTCACCGCCATCTACGTCGCCGTCCGCGAATCCGAGCAGCCCCGCGTCTCAGCCATGCTAGCCGAGCACCACCTCTCCCAGGCCCACGGTAGCCAGGTCCACGTAGTAACCGGCGGCGACTCCCGCCAGGACTCCGTAGCCAACGCCCTCGCCGCCCTTCCATCCACCAGCGAGCAGGACATCGTCCTGGTCCACGATGCCGTCCGCCCGCTAATCGATTCACAAACCATCGAGCGCACCATAACTGCCATCGAAAAGCACGGCGCAGCCATCGTCGCCACCCCCGCCATCGACACCATCAAGCAAGTCGAGCGCACCGCCGACGGCGCCCTGGTCACCGCCACCATCCCCCGCGAACTAATCGTCCACGCCCAAACCCCACAAGGCGCCCTCGTCCCCCTCATGCGCCGAGCCTTCGCCGAAGCTGCAGCCGACGAGTTCATCGGCACCGACGAATCCAGCCTCCTCGAGCGCGCCAACATCCCCGTCTTCGTAGTCCAGGGCACCCACCGCAACTTCAAAGTAACCCAGCCCGGCGACCTAGAAATCGCCGAGTTCTACCTCGGCGGCTAACTCTCCAACCCAACCCTTCCACCCCAAGAGTTGTCATCCTTAGCCGTAGGCTGAGGATCTGCTTTAGCTCTTGCTCTTGCTTTTTTGTTTGTCATCCCGCAGGGATCTGCAGTTGCTGTCGCCTTTGTCGCTGCTCTTGCTTCAGAGCCAAAGGCCCGGCTCATACACCACCCCAACTGCCCCGTTTGCGAACGGCACCCACCCTGCTCCGAAACCCGACCACGTATCATCCAATCAACTACCATGGCGACCGCCGTCCATCCCGACCTCTCCGAAGACCAGGTCCAACTCATCGCCAAGGCCCTCGCCGACCCACGCCGTTACGAGATCCTCCGCAAGCTAAGCGCCAAGCGCTGCGCCACTCCCTGCAGCAGCATGCGCGACTGCATCGACATCTCCCCCGCCACACTCTCCCACCACATGAAAGAACTCGAAACCGCCGGCCTCATCCGCTCCGAAAAAGACGGCAAGTTCGTCAACTACTTCCCCCAGACTCACATCCTCCGCGCCTACCTGGACCGCCTGAAGTCCGACCTCGCTTAACCCCATCGATTGAATCACCCAAACACCGTCATCTCGACCGGAGGCCGAAGGCCCGAGTGGAGAGACCCCTGTATTTGCAGGTCTTAGACCAGCACAACATCCTCCGCCACAAAAATTCACAACCTTCCCTGAATCCTCCCGCACCTCTCTCACATCAATTCGATGGTTGTCGAAATATCGAAACATCTTCGGCACACAAGGAGATTCACATGAGCAACCTCAAAGGGAAAGTCGCCGTAGTTACAGGAGCCTCCAAGGGCATCGGCGCAGCCATCGCCAAGTCACTAGGAGCCGCAGGCGCCTCCGTCGTCGTCAACTACGCCTCCAGCAAAGCCGGTGCCGACGTAGTCGTCGACGCCATCACCAAAGCCGGCGGCAAAGCCACAGCCGTAGCCGGCGACGTCTCCAAGCCCGCCGACGCGCAAGCCCTCATCGACGCCGCCATCAAGACCTACGGCCACCTCGACATCCTCGTCAACAACTCCGGCGTCTACGAGTTCGGCCCCCTCGAAGCCATCACCCCCGAGCACTTCCACAAGCAGTTCAACGTCAACGTCCTCGGCCTCCTGCTCGTTACCCAAGCCGCCGTCAAGCATCTCCCCAAGGGCAGCAGCATCATCAATATCGGCTCGCTCGTCAGCCGCGTAACCCCCGCCGCCAGCGCCGTCTACACAGGCACCAAGGGCGCAGTCGACGCCATCACCGGCGTGCTCTCCCTCGAACTCGGCCCCAAGGGCATCCGCGTCAACGCGCTCAACCCCGGCATCGTCGAAACCGAGGGCACCCATGCCGCCGGCTTCGTCGGCTCCGACTTCTTCAACGCTATCGTAGCCCAGACCCCGCTAGGCCGCAGCGGTCAGCCCAACGACATCGCTACCGCCGCCGTCTTCCTCGCATCCGACGACGCCGGCTGGATCAACGGCCAGCTCATCAACGCCGCCGGCGGAGCCCGCTAACTCCCAGCCCGCAAAACAACCGGTTGCCCCGGGTCCCGATTCTGGGACCCGGGTTCCACCGAACCACAACCCAACCCTAGCCTCCGGAGAACCACATGATCAACCTGGCCCTCACCATTCTCCCCGTCCTCATCACCTTCTCCGTGGCCGCCCTGCAGTCCTCCCCCAGCGAGGCCCACCGCCGCTCCGAGACCGCACACCGCGGCTGCCCCACTCCCTGCCACGGCTGATCGCGCCCCGTTGCTTTCCGAATACCGGTCTTCGCCCCCCGCTCCTGCTTTATCATCAACAGCAATGAGCATGCGCATCGGTCTCGGCTTTGACTCTCACGCCTTCAAAAAAGACGTCCCACTGATCATCGGCGGCCTCAAGATCAACCATCCTGAAGGCCTGGCCGGCCACTCCGACGGCGACCTCCTCCTCCACGCCATCACCGACGCACTCCTCGGCGCAGTCTCCGCCGGCGACATCGGCACCTTCTTCCCCCCAACAGACCCCAAGTGGAAGGGCGCCGACTCTACCGTTTTCCTAAAGACCGCCCTAGAAGAGATCGCCCTGGTCGGCTTCAAGATCGTCAACATCGACTGCGTCCTCATCATGCACCGCCCCAAGATCGTCCCTCTCGCCGGCGAGATGCGCGAGCGCGTAGCCGACCTTCTCAACATCGACGTCAACAACGTAAGCATCAAGGGCAAGACCCCCGAAGGCCTACCCCAGGACGGCACCGCGGTCGCTCACGTAGTAGTCCTGCTCGAATCCATCGACCTCCCCAACGAGCACAAAAAGCTAACCCTCCACGCCGAAGCCCCCGACGAAGCCGACATCGACGCCGCCCTCGCCGCCGTAGCCAAACCTCGAGACCTAAGCACCCTGGGCCGCAAGCTCCCCACCTTCGACACCGACGACCTAACCTAAGGCATCACCCAAGCGGCGTCACCCAAGCGAACCACCCAAACCTGTCATCTCGACCGGAGCGCAGCGGAGTGGAGAGATCCCTGTATTCGCACTTGCCCTTGCTCGACCTTTCCCCCTGAAAAATTCCCTTGGCCCCACCTCACTTCTCCGGTACATTTGTGCCATCTCCCGGAGGCACTTATGGATCCTAATCAGCTAAACCACATGTCTGGAGCAATCGCCGGCATGATGGGCTTTTTCATGCTCTTCGGCCTGGCCTGCCTAGTCTTCTTCGTCTTCCTATTCTGGCGGATCTTCACCAAAGCCGGCCTCTCTGGCCCCCTTGCACTTCTTATCCTGGTTCCCGGAATTGGCGGAATCATCGTCCCCTGCATCCTCGCCTTCTCCGACTGGCGCGTCATCCCCGCACCCCCTCAATACGGCGGTCTCCAACCCTATCCACCACCACCCCCCAGCTACCCACCACCGGCCAACTTCAACCCACCTCCGCCGCCTCAACCCTGAGGGTCCGTAGAGGGATTACGGCACGGCTTCAGCCGTGCCGTAATCGTTCCCTGGTGAAAGGGGCTTTAGCCCCCGAGGGAATGCTTCCTGTTAACATGGTTCTCGAAGCCTTATGCCATCCGAGAACCCCGCCGCTACTCCCATCCGCGTCCGCATCGCCCCCTCGCCCACCGGCGACCCCCACGTAGGCACGGCCTACATCGGCCTTCTCAACTACATCTACGCCCGCCAGCGCGGCGGCCAGTTCGTCCTGCGCATCGAAGACACCGATCGCACCCGCTTCGTCCCCACCTCCGAGCAGATGATCTTCGACTCCCTGAAGTGGGTCGGCCTAACCAGGGACGAAGGCCCCGACGTAGGAGGCCCCTACGGCCCCTATCGCCAATCCGAGCGCACCGAAATCTACCGCCAGCACGCCGAAATCCTCCTAGCCAACGGCCACGCCTACCGCAGCTTTGAAACCGCCGAAGAGCTCGAAGCCATGCGCCAGCAGCAAATCGCCGCCAAAACCCCACCCCGCTACAACGGCGCCCACCGCCACCTAACCGCGGAACAAATAGCCTCTTACCTCGCCGAAGGCCGCCCCTACACCATCCGCCTAAAAGTCCCCGAAAACACAAGCACCACCTTCCGCGACGAACTCCGCAACGACATCACCTTCGATCACAACAACGTCGACGACCAGGTCCTCTTAAAATCCGACGGCTACCCCACCTACCACCTGGCCAACGTAGTCGACGACCACCTCATGCACATCACCGACGTCATCCGCGCCGAGGAATGGATCTCCTCCACCCCCAAGCACGTCCTGCTCTACAACGCCTTCGGCTGGGACCTCCCGCGTTTCTGGCACATGCCCCTCCTGCGCAACGTCGACAAGTCCAAAATCTCCAAGCGCAAGAACCCCGTCTCGCTTGTCTTCTACCGACAGTCCGGCTACCTCCCACAAGCCATGCTCAACTTCCTCGGCCTGCTAGGCGGAGGCATGGCCCAACCCACCGAGCAGGAGATCGTCACCAAAAACCTCAACACCAAAGAAGGAGACATCTTCTCACTCCCCGAGATGCTGGAAAAGTTCGACTTCACCCGCATCTCCCTGGGCGGCCCGGTCTTCGACCTCGTAAAACTCAAGTGGCTCAACGGCGAATACCTCCGCAAACTCTCCCCCGACGACTTCTTCGCCGCCCTCCGCCGCACCATCCTCTCCGACGACTACATCCGAGCCGTAGCCCCGCTAGTCCAGGCCCGCATGGAAACCCTCGGCCAGTTCGGCGACATGACCAGCTTCCTCTTCTCCGACAACATCTCCCCAGCCGAGTCCGTCTGGCTCCCTAAAAAACGCACCTTCGAAGAGACAGTAACCTTCGCCGCCGAGCAACTAACAGCCCTGGAAGCCGCCACCTGGGACGCAGCCTCCATCGAAACCACCCTCAAAGAACTAGGCGAAGCCAAGCAGTGGAGCGTAAAAGAAAACTTCATGCTCCTCCGAGCGATCCTCACCGGCAGCACCACCAGCCCACCACTCACCGAGAGCCTTGTAGTCTTCGGCAAACCTCGCACCCTCGACCGCCTGCGCCGCTTCCTCGAAACCCAGAAGAAGCAAGCCAACCAACGCAAATAACCAGCATCGATCAACCAAGGGTTCACGCCCCCAACGGAACCCAGCGCCAACGGCGCGACATATACCAGCCCAGGGCATAGCCCTGGGTACGCACAGAACGAAACCAAAGGGCTGAAGGCCCGACAGATACCGACCCAGGGCAACGCCCTGGGCCCCAACACCCTGGGTCGGCAACGTTCCACGGTTTGCTGCCAACAACACCGCCCCCGCAAACCATCTATCCTCTCCTCATGCCGCAATCGCTATCGCTGGTGATCATCCATCTGGTCTTCTCCACAAAAGACCGCACCCCAAACCTGACCAAACAGATCACCACCGATCTCTATCCCTACCTTGCAAACATCGTCCGCAACATCGGCTGCGAATGTTACCGAATCGGCGGGGCCCCAGACCACGTCCACCTCGCCATCCGACTTTCCCGAACCACCTCGATCGCAAAACTCGTTGAGCTAACGAAAACAAACTCGTCCAAATGGCTAAAGACGCAATCCGTCAAAGACTTCGCCTGGCAAAACGGCTACGGTTGCTTCTCGGTCGCCCCAGCCGACCTCAACCCCCTCCTGCGCTACCTCGACACGCAAGAAGAACACCACAAAAAGTACGACTTCAAAGAAGAATTCCTTGCGCTCCTGGGCAAATACGGTATCGAATACGACGAACGCCATATCTGGGATTAAAAAACGAAGCTATATCTGGAATGAAGCGGACCCTCTTATGCCCCTCACTACCAAGCATCGCTCCAATGAAAAAGAGACAACCGTCGATCGGGCGGCGAGGCGCACGGCGGATGCTACGGTTTGGCTCACACGCGTGACAATTTTGTTGGCCGCGATTGCCGTATTTAATTTATATGAGGTGATTGAAGATGGAACCGATACCCGCAAACTTGCCGATTCCGCAGTCACTGCAAACCGGGCATGGATCGCCCCCGAGCAGATGATCCTCGACAGCCCCGTAGAGTCGGGACTACCCTTGAAGTATCAAATTCGCATCGTAAATCCCGGAAAGGAACCTGCGCTCGATGGGGTATGGAATGTGAAATCTTTCGGTGCTCCATACATTAGAGAAGGGCGTGGACCAGACCCAACCCGTTTTGGTCACAATAGTACCTGTGAGGGTCTTCATCCAAACAAGAATGGAGGGATGACTGTTTACCCCTCCGGGGCCACTAATTTCTGGATTCCTTTGAGCGTTGAAGATACTCCCGACAACCGGATTCTTATCGCAGCTGTTCAGAATCGTTCCCAAAGTCTTGTACTTGAAGGATGTTTTGCTTACCTCACCGATGGAGCAGCACACACAAGCGCCTTCAGGTTCTTCCTTCGAGACATACCTGGCCCGAGCTTCGCTACTAACAAAGAGGGAACCCAGGTTGAGGCGTGGAATTTCAATGCAACTTTCGATGGAAACGATGCAAACTAGCACTAATATCCAAATCATGCCCTTAACCACCAACAACCCCATCGCCTTCATCCCCACCACCGACGCCGCCGCCGCGCGCGCCTTCTACGAAACCACCCTCGGCCTGACCTTCGTCTCCGCCGACAACTTCGCCACCATCTTCCGCGTCGGCGTCTCGCAGACCATGCTCCGCCTTGTCTGCGCCCCGCAGCCCTTTACGCCCAACCACTTCACCATCTTCGGCTGGGAAGTCGACGACATCCACGCCACCATCGCCGACCTCACCTCGCGCGGCGTCGAGTTCCTCCGCATCGGCTACTTCGAACAAGACCCCGACGGCGTCTGGATCTCCCCCAGCGGAGCCAAAGTAGCCTGGTTCAAAGACCCCGACGGCAACACCCTCTCCCTCTCAACCCACCCCGCCTGATCGGCCCCACCCCAAAACAACCACGCTCAGGTACGCCAAAGCCGCCACGCTCAGGTACCCCGAGGCTTCAGCCTCGGGCCTCATCGCCCCGCTCGGAAGAAGGGCTTCAGCCCCAAGGTATGCTCTCGCCCGATCGAACCACAATTCACCCCTAAAAATAAACTCCGTCAAAACAGCCCAAAAACAGCATGTCAACCCCCAAAACCACCGAACCCTAACATTCCAGGCCACTTCCACGTGGCATATCGACCCTCATCCATCCGCTACAATTTAAATATCCCCAAAGCTCCCAACAACCAATGCTAACCCCAATCAAATGTTATTTTTACCCATAACCCATTGTGTTATCAATCGCTTACAGGCATTTTTGCTCACACCCCCCAAAAGACGACCCTAACCCCAATGACTGCAATTAGATACCCGTAACCGATTGCATTTGCCTCAGTTGCAGACAGCAAACCCTGTAAAAAACTGAAAACAAACCGCTTATAAAAAGGTATGAAAATGGGATCTCTGCCATTAAACGACCTGTTTTCAGCGGCTTACAAGCAAAATGCCGCAGAGGGGGGGGGAGGGGGGAGGGGTACACCCCCACTAAGCCGCCGGCTCCGACTCAAAGTACAGGTACTTCCGCCAATTAGCATCCGCACTGCCAATCATCCGCATAATGTGCCGCGAAGTATGCAGCGAGAACGGCCGAGGCTCCCGCACCAGCCGCATATCCGTCAGCTCATGCAACATCTGGCTGCCCTTGCGCCGGTTGCAGTCACGGCAGCAAGCCACCAGGTTCTCCCAGGTCGACAACCCCCCGCGGCAACGCGGCACCACATGGTCCAACGTCAGCTCCGAAGCAATCAGCACCGTCTGGCAGTACTGGCAAGTATTCCGGTCCCGTAGCAAAATATTCTTCCGGCTCAGAGCCCTCGTCTGGTGCGGAATCCGCCGATACTCCAGCAGCCGAATCACGCTCGGCATCTGCAGGTTCATCCGATGGGAATGTAATACCGCACCCTGCTCCTCCTCGGTCCGCGCCACGCCCTTCAGCACCAGCACCAGCGCCCGCCGAGCCCCGCAGATGTTGATCGGCTCGTAGCTGGCATTCAGCACCAGCACCGGCGTCTGCATCGCCGGCTGCCGAAACACACCCATCCGTATGTCGATGGCCTCGGCCCGCGCCGTCCCCGCCACCGGATGGGTAGTATGGTGCCGGTTCCCCGACCGCTTGTTTCGCGTCCCACTAGATTTGCCAGCCTGCATTCCTGCCCTCCGGTTCTATTGGTCGTTCCGCTGCTGCTAAATATCTCGCCTCAAAATGTTTAGCTAAAACTGGCCCGCCTTCCAACCTCCGGCTCAATCACACGAGCCGGAACCGCATCCCACTTCGCCGTAGCCGAAGTCACAAAACCCGACGCGTCCTGCCGCACTGCGCCATGTACGCTCTCCGGCTGCGCCCGCGCCGCCGTCACAACCCAGACC
>JBAVDD010000191.1:0-7163 GCA_049587035.1 Acidobacteriaceae bacterium
AGCTCAAGCTGCTCAACCTGACCAGCAAGGTGCGCGACCTGTTGGTCATCACCAAGCTGGTCACTGTGTTCGACGTCAAGGACGATGAGGCCTCCGCGGTCTCCTCCTTCGCGTAAACGCGCTGCGAAAGATGTTTTCAGAAAAGCATTTTCAGGAAAGAAGGGGCGCGTCTGTAGACGCGCCCTTGCTTTGTCTGCGGGCGGCTTTCGTTGGCGCGGATAGGGAGTGGCGAGCACAGCCCTTCCGGAGGCCGAAAGATGCGGTGACGCGGAGTTCCAAATGGGTGGAGGAGGGGCCATGTGGGATGCTCCTTGCGGCTGAAACGAATAGGGTTAGGGTGGTGAGCGTGGGGATGGGAATGGGCGATTGAAGCGTTGCGGAGGGCGGCTGGAGGGCATGGCTAGCGTGGTAGACTCGGAGAGAATGAGTGACTCAAAGTATGGCGGGGGTGGCAGAGGACGTGGCCCCGATTCTGGCAGTTGCCGATCCGATTTTCCCTTCCGCATGGTGAGACAGTTTGGGCTCGTGCTCCTGATGTCGTCGCTGGCGACGGTGGTTTGCGCACAGCAGACGACACAGGGCTATCCGGACAGCACGCAGACCACTACGAATCCTGACTGCAGCGATCCCCTGCTGGCGAACTCGACGGATTGCTCGGACCAAGGACAGCAGAACCAGCAGAACCAACAAGGGCTGAACCCCCAACTGAACCCGCAGACGGGTGTGGGGACGCAGAGCGGGTACGGGAACTCGACACAGAATCCGAATCGCAATTACAACGACACCGAACAGCTGACACGGCAAGGAATGCTGCGGAACCAGACGCAGCAGATGATGTTGCCACGCGAGCCGCTTACGGAGTTTCAGAAGTTTGTTGCGTCGACTTCAGGCCAGGTGCTCCCGATCTTTGGGACAAACCTGTTCCGCAGTGTGCCGTCGACGTTTGCGCCGCTGAACATGACTCCAGTGCCTTCCGATTATGTGATTGGCCCGGACGATGAACTACGGGTGCGCGTCTGGGGGCAGGTGAACTTCCAGTCGAATCTGCGTGTCGACCGCTCAGGAGAGATTTATCTACCGCAGGTGGGACCGGTGCATGTGGCGGGCCTTCCCTTCTCTGCGTTGGATGCGCACCTGCGGCAGGCGATTGGGCGGGTGTATAAGAACTTTGATCTGACGGCGGATATTGGCCAGATCCGAGCGATCCAGGTGTACGTCGCAGGCGAGGCGCGGCGGCCGGGGGTGTACACGGTGAGTTCGTTGAGCACGCTGGTGGACGCGGTGTTTGCGAGCGGTGGGCCGTCGATCGAAGGATCGATGCGCCATATTGAATTGAAGCGCGGAAGCCAGGTGGTTACGGACTTCGACCTGTATGACCTGCTGGTGCATGGCGACAAATCAAAGGACGTGAAGCTGCTGCCGGGCGATGTGATCTTTATTCCGCCGGTGGGTGCGGAGGTGGCGATCACGGGAAGCGTGCGGACACCGGCGATCTATGAGTTACGTACAAGCGGGGAGTTGCGCGCGGGTGAGTCTCTGGATGAGTTAATTGCGGATGCCGGTGGGGTGTCCGCCGTGGCCGCCGAGGCGCGGGTTTCGATCGAGCGGATCTCGGACCATCACGACCGCTATGCCATGGAGGTCGCCTACGACGCGACTGGCCTGAAGACCACGCTTGCGGACGGCGACCTGGTGCATGTTTACTCCATCGTTCCGCTGTATCAGAAGACGGTGACGCTGAGGGGCAACATCGCAAACCCGGGTCGCTTTGCATGGCATGCGGGCATGCGTGTCAGCGATTTGATTCCGGATAAGGACTCGTTGATTACACGGAACTACTGGTGGAGGCGCGCGCAGCTTGGTCTGCCGGCGCCCGAGTTTGAGCCCGTGCCGTCGTTTGCGAACATGCGGCAGCCGCGGGAAGGCAATCCCGTCACGTTGCGGACGAGAGAGCAGCGCAACAACTATGCGGACGGGACAGCCCCGGATGTTAGCGGCATAGGTGATGGCCGGAACGATGCGCAGGACCAGCTGCAGCAGGATGCGTACGGTGCGCAACAGGGCCAGTATGGCACGCAACAGAACCAGCGACTGAATGCGCAGGCGCGCGCGAGCAACTCTTCGCTGGCAGCGCAACAGAGTTCGCTTTCCAGCAACTTGCAGGCCAACACTCAGCGGACCGAGGTGCGACAGATTGCGCCGGAGATCGACTGGGATTATGCGGTGATTCAGCGGCTCGATCCGAACACGTTGAAGACCACGCTGGTTCCCTTCGATCTGGGCAAGCTGGTGCTGGATCACGACAGCTCGCAGGACCTGGAGTTGCAGGCAGGTGATGTCATCTCGATCTTCTCCGACGCGGACATCCGCGTGCCGGTGGCGCAACAGGCCAAGCTGGTAACCCTGAGTGGTGAGTTCATGCATGCGGGAGTGTACTCGGTGCAACCGGGTGAGACGTTCCGCCACCTGGTGGAGAGAGCAGGCGGATTCACGCCCAATGCGTATCTGTATGGATCGGAGTACACGAGGGAGTCGACAAGGGCCATGCAGCAGGCACGTATCGACGAGTATGTACAGAATTTGAGCATGGAGATTCAGCGGGGCAATATGTCGGTCGCGGCATCTTCCGTTGGGTCTTCGCAGGACCTGGCGAGTGCGGCGGCGGCACAAAACAACGAGAACAGTCTGCTCAACAGCCTCCGGCAGATTCGTGCAACTGGACGGATTGTGCTGAGATTCAATCCAAGCAGCAGCGGCTCGAGCAGCCTACCGGATATCACGATGGAAGATGGGGACCACTTTATCGTACCGCCTGTTCCGGCGACGGTGAATGTGGTGGGAGCCGTATACGATCAGAACTCGTTTCTCTTCGCGGCAGGACGCAAGGTGGGAGAGTATCTGGAGATGGCGGGAGGCCCCAATCGTGATGCCGACCGAAAGCATGAGTTCCTGATCCGCGCGGACGGCGAAGTGGTGAGCCACGATCTCGGCAAAGGTCTTTGGAGTAACCAGTTCAACGGTCTACGCGTGTATCCCGGCGATACGATTGTAGTGCCGGAGAAGACTTACAAACCCTCTGCGCTGCGGGGTTTTCTTGAGTACTCGCAGATGTTCTCGCAGTTCGCACTTGGCGCTGCGGCAATCAGCGTAATTCAGTAGCAGGAATCTGACAGGACCCGATGACAACGACGCCTACGATCCGTGGAGTGAGTGAGCCCGCAGAGGTGTCTGCAGGCTCGCCCGGTGCGGGCCAAGAGCACACTGAAGATGCGGAGATCTCTCTACTTGATTTGCTGATCGTGCTTGCGGAGCGCAAGCGCATCGTGCTTTGGGTCACCGTGGCATTTGCGGTCGCCGGGATCATTGTGTCATTTGTCCTTCCCGTTCGCTACACAGCAATGGTGACGCTGCTGCCGCCGCAGGAGGGTAGTTCGATGGCGGCAGCACTCTCGTCTCAACTCGGGAGTCTGGGCGGGATGGCGGCGCTTGCGGGGGGTGGCCTTGGGCTTAAGAACCCGAACGACCGCTATGTTGCGATGCTCCAAAGCCGCACTGTGGAAGATGCCATGGTGGAGAAGTTCGGCTTGATGAAGGAGTACCACCGGCACTATCTCTCAGACGCGCGTAAGGACTTTGAAAGCCATACTACCGTGGATGGCAACGGCAAGGATGGCTTGATTCACATCTCGTTTGAAGACCACCATGCGGCTCGGGCGGCTGAGATTGCCAATGGTTATGTAGATCAATTCCGGGATCTCTCGCAACATCTGGCGATTACAGAAGCTTCGCAGCGCAGGCTTTTCTTTCAGCAAGAGTTGGAGAAGGCGAAGAACAACCTGGCCACTGCCGAAGAGGCACTGGAACAGACAGAACTCACTACTGGCGTGATCCAACCGGATAGCCAAGAGCGGGCATTGATTGAATCGGCCGCATCGCTGCGAGCGCAGATTACGGCGCGTGAAGTGCAAATCCAAGGAATGCAAACGTACGCTACTGGTGAGAACTCTGAGCTGGTTCAAGCGCAGCAGGAGTTGGCAGGGCTGCGGGCACAACTGGCAAAGCTCGGGGGCTCGGAAGACAGCTCGGGTAATGAGTTCCTCATTCCCAAAGGGCTGGTTCCAAAAGCCGGGATGGAGTATGTGCGCAGATTACGCGACGTGAAGTATTACGAGACAATCTTCGATATTCTGGCGCGCCAGTTTGAAATGGCGAAGCTCGATGAAGCAAAGGAAGGCGCGCTGATTCAGGTGGTTGATCCGGCGATTGTTCCGGATAAGCGGTCCTTTCCGAAGCGAAGCTTGATCGTGATTGGGATGACTGCAGCAGGGTTTATCTTCGGCATGATCTTTGTGTTGTTACAAGCTGGTTTGCAGCGTCTGAAGAGTAATCCAGATGAAAGCGGGAAGCTTGATCTATTGAGGCGAGCTCTATCTGGACGATCAGCCACCGTGTCCAAATAATGACGGAGATACTGATTGCGGCACCTGAGCGTGCTCGGGATTGCCATCGGTGAGGAGGGCTGAATTGCAGCTCTCGACGGGAGCGAAATGATAGACTTTCTACTAAAGAAGAGGTTGGCGCTTGCGTCATTTAAGTGTGGTCTGCTAGCCCACAGCGGCAACATTTTGGATTTTTCATTCGAGCGAGGGCGCGGTTTGGCCGTCGCGGTGATCAGCGGGCCGAGTCAGGGAGTTGGAACAAGATGAAGCGAGTACTAGTGAGTGGCGCGGGCGGATTCATAGGAAGTCATCTGGCCAGGCGTTTGGTGGAGGATGGGTTCTGGGTACGCGGAATCGATCTGAAGCATCCGGAGTTTGGTCCTAGTGCATGCCACGAGTTTTTGATTGGTGATCTGCGGGACCAGAATGCGGCAAAGGCAAGTGTTCAAGGGATCGAGGACGTGTATCAACTGGCAGCGGACATGGGCGGTGCAGGTTATATCTTCACCGGTGAGCATGACGCCTGCGTGCTGCACAACTCCGCAACCATCAATCTGAACATGGTGGAGTTTGGCCGCGTGGCGGGAGTGAAGCGTTTTTTTTACTCTTCTTCCGCCTGCATGTATCCGGAATACAACCAAAAAGATCCGGCGAACCCAATCTGTTCGGAGGAGTCCGCTTATCCAGCCGCTCCCGATAGCGAATACGGATGGGAGAAGCTCTTCAGCGAAAGATTGTACCTGGCCTACGCGCGGAACTATGGGCTGGAAGTGCATATCGCCCGGTTCCATAACATCTTCGGAGTGGAAGGCACATGGCAGGGCGGCCGGGAAAAGGCGCCGGCAGCGATTTGCCGCAAGGTAGCGGAGGTTTCGGATGGAGACGAGATCGAGATATGGGGAGACGGTCTTCAGACGCGATCGTTTCTTTATGTGGATGAGTGCGTGGAAGGCGTCCGGCGCCTGATGGAGTCCAACTTCTCGGGGCCGGTCAATATCGGTTCAGAAGAAATGGTGAGCATCAATCAGTTGGTAGAGATGGTGTCTTCGATAGCGGGTAAACGAATTGGGATTCGCCACATTCCGGGTCCGCTCGGCGTGAGAGGCCGCAATTCAGATAACCGTTTGATTCGCGAGGAGCTCGGCTGGGCGCCTTCTGAGTCCCTTCGGCGCGGAATGCAGCGCACGTATGAGTGGGTAGATGCCCAAGTTAGCGCCAGGACAGTGGCGGTCCATGCCTGAAGTCTGGCGACGAATTCTGATCTACGCCTCTGATTTGATCAAGCGAATTGGAACGCGCAGGAGCGCGTGCAGCCAACTAGTATATGGATTGTTTGCATCGGAATGACTCACACAGATGTCTTGCATTTGGCAGAAGCAGACGAGCAGAATCCATCGCGCGGAAAGACTGCGCAGAAACCAAGTATCGCTGTTTTTTACCATTACTTTCCCCCCAGTGATGTTGTAAGTGCTGCGCATTTCGGAGATCTCTGCGCCGGACTTGTACGGCGCGGATGGGCAGTGTCGGCCTTCCCTACGACCTGGGATTGCCGAGATGAGTCGGTGCAGTACCCGCGGAGCGAAGAGTGGCAAGGTGTTTCGGTCCGCCGCATCTGGCGCCCGCGTTTCCGCCAGTCCTCCAATCTCGGAAGGATGATAAACGCCGTCTGGATGATCGCCGCATGGTGCGCTCAAGCGATGCGCAAGCCCGCTCCAGATGTCGTCCTGATTGGCACGGATCCCATACTGAGCATTTTGACGGCAGTTTTCTGGAGGCTGATCCGACCCCGTACAAAGATCGTCCATTGGTGTTTCGACCTTTATCCGGAAGCTGCGATTTCGGATGGATTGCTCCGACCGGACGGCATCGTCACGAGAGCGATACGCCGGCTACTGGATCCTGCGTATAGGGCGTGCAGTTTGATTGTAGATATAGGTCCTTGCATGCGTGGGCTACTGTCCAAATATCCGACCAAGGCACGACGCGAGACCCTGGTGCCATGGGCCCTCGATGAGCCGGGTGACGTTAAGCCTCCCGAAGTGGCTGAAAGAGAGCGGCTCTTTCCGGGTGCCAAGCTGGGACTGCTCTATTCGGGCAGCTTCGGGCGTGCTCATAGTTACAGTGATATTCTGCGGCTGGCTGACTTCCTAGCCCATGGGGGTGGTTGCATCACCTTCAGCGTGCGAGGAAATCGCGAGATGGAGCTTCGCGCGGCCGTGAAGGAATCCGGCTCGCCGGTGCGATTTGTTCCGCCGGTGGCCGCCGACAAGCTTGGGGAGCGCTTGGCCTCCGTCGATATTCATGTGGTGTCCCTCCGGCCGGAGTGGAGTGGAACGGTTGTACCCTCGAAGTTCTTCGGCGCTCTTGCGATGGGCAGGCCGGTGCTGTTCTCGGGGCCCCGAAGCTCATCGATCGCGCATTGGATCCAGGAGCATAACATCGGGTGGATCCTGGACAGCGATCGTATCTCTGAAGCCGGTTTCGAGTTGCTTGCGTATGCATCCGACCGTGGGCAGCAAGCTGCGATGCAACAACGTTGCTTCGATGTGTATCGACAACAATTTTCCCGAGCCGTACAAATCGATCAATGGAATTCGGTCCTGAGGGGCCTGATGAGTAGCGAACCCGAAATGAACCTTGGACATCATGATGAGGAATGAAGCTATGTCGCGCGTCGTTGTCACCGGGGGAAGTGGCTTCATCGGCACAAACCTCGTACAGAAA
>JBAVDD010000192.1:0-5451 GCA_049587035.1 Acidobacteriaceae bacterium
CACCCGCACCGCCCGCGAAGGCGAGATCGTCGTTGCGCTGGTCGATGGCACGGATGCCACCCTCAAACGCTTCTACCGCGAGGGCAATCTCATCCGCCTGCAGCCCTCCAACAGCGAGATGAAGCCCATCTATGCCCCCGCCGGTAGTGTCACCATTCAGGGCAAGGTGCTCGGTATGCTCCGCAAGTACGCCTGACCCCCTAAATCCCCCCATTTTCGCGCCAAGGGAACCACTCGCACCCAAACTGCGTAACTTCACTCCGAAGAGCAAATCTCAGCGGCTTCGGAGGCCCCTTGAACTCGTCCCTCAGAGCGAAGTCCAAATCGCGTCGTCGGCTTTGGATTATTCTTGCGGTGGTCGTCTGCGTACTGGTTGGTGGCGGATTCGTCGCTGCCAGAACCCTGGGCGGCGCTCCCCCCATTGATCCCACCCAGCTCAGCACCGTTCAGGTCGGCGACATCGCCCGCTCCGTCGTGGCAACCGGCAAGGTTCAGCCCATCACTGAAGTCGAAGTAAAATCCAAGGCCAGCGGCATCGTCACCAAACTCGATACCGACATCAATCAGACCGTCCACAAGGGTGAAGTCCTCGCGCAGCTCGATCAGGAAGAGATCCTCGACCAGGTTGCCGCTCAGAAGGCTCAGCTTGCGGCAGCCGTATCCGCCGCGAACTCCGCCGCCGCTGCCGTCACCTATGACAAGGTCGCCGCGGAAGCTCCCGACCTCCCCATGTTTCAGCACTCCTACCATCGCGCCCTCGAGATGCAGCAGGACGGTGTCCTCTCCCAGCAGGCCCTCGACGACGCCCACCAGAAGTACCTCGCGGCCCTCAACATCCGCGATAAAGCCGTTGCCCAGATCGCCGTCGACAAGGCCCGTCTGCATCAGACCCAGGCTCAGGTCCAGCAGGCGCAGGCCTCCCTCAATCAACTCGAAGAGCAGCTCTCCTACACCAACGTCACCTCGCCCATAGACGGCGTGGTCCTCTCACGCGACGTGCAGATAGGTGACGCCGTGAGTTCCATCCTCGTCCTTGGATCTACTGCCACGCTGGTGATGACCCTCGGCGACACTCACCAGGTCTATGTCAAAGGTAAGGTCGACGAGTCGGACATTGCCAAGGTCTACCTCGGCCAGACGGCGCGCATCAAAGTCCAGAGCTTCCCCAACCGAACCTTCGCCGGCCGCGTCACCAAGATCGCTCCCCTCGGCGTCGAGAAGGACAACGTCACCACCTTCGAAGTCCAGATCTCCATCGATAATCCCGGTGGCGAGCTAAAAGCCAACATGACCGCGAACGCCGAAATCGTCCTCGAGGAGCATAAAAACGCTCTCACCATCCCCGAGCAGGCGGTTCTCTACGACAAGGACCGCAATGCCTCCGTTTGGGTGCCCGACCCCCATGGCAAGGATGGACATCGCGTCGTCAACATCAAGACCGGAATCTCCAACGGCAGCCGTATGGAAGTCCTCTCGGGCCTCAAAGCAGGCGATAAAGTAATTCTTCAGCAGACTTCATAAACCTGATTCCAGGAAGGAAACCATGAAACTTCGTCTACTCGCGGGAACGCTCCTCTTGACGGTGTCGACGGCGGCGTTCGCCGCGGACAGCCAGTTCGAGCGCAACCTTAACGTCACCGCACAACCCGATCTTTACGTCTCCACCGGCTCCGGAAACATCACCATCCATCCGGGCAGCGACAATCAGATTCACATCGTCGGTCACATCCACGCTGGCTGGGCAGTCTTCGGAGATGTTCAGGCGCGCATCCAGCGCATCATCAGTAATCCTCCCATTACCCAGAGTGGCAACTCCATCCGTGTCGGCGAGAGCAATGATCACGAGCTCTTCAACAACATCAGCATCGACTACGACATCACCGCACCGGCTTCCGTCGCGCTCAACCTGCACAGCGGCTCCGGCGACGTCACCGTGGACCACGCCGGCCGCTACCTCTCCGCATCCAGCGGCTCTGGCGACATCCGAGCCCACGGTGTCAACGGCTCCGCCGAGCTCAGCACCGGCTCCGGCGACATCGCGCTCGACGAAACCGGTGCCGGCGACATCAAAGCCAAGACCGGCTCCGGCTCCATCAACATCCACGGCCTCAACGGTGGCGTCACGGCCCGCAGCGGCTCCGGCGATATCGAGGCCGATGGCCGCCTCAACGGCCCCGCAAACCTGGCCTCCGGTTCCGGCAGCATCAAGCTCCACCTCACCCCCGACGCCCACTTCAACCTCGAAGCCTCCACAGGCTCAGGCGATATTCACGTCAACTTCCCCGGCGCTCCGCAGCAGACCGACAGCTCACGTCATCATCTCACCGCCTCTATCAACGGCGGCGGCCCACCGCTCCAGGCCCGCACCGGATCCGGCGACGTGGAGATCGATAGCCACTAGTCCAACACCACATACTCCACAGCGGGGCGGCTACACTAGACATCATGCTTAGTGTGCCACCCCGCTTTCTGGTCTTTGATCTTGATGGCACGCTCATCGACTCCTCGCTCGACCTCTGCAACTCTGTAAACGCTGCCCTCGAGCACGTAGGCAAGCCCACCCTCCCCAACCCCCTCATCGCCAGCTACATCGGCGACGGCGCCGCCATGCTCGTTCGCCGCGCACTGGGCGACCCCAACGATCTCGACGCGCTCCATCCCAGCGACTGCGACGATCTCTTCCGCCGCGCCTTCGACTACTTCCTCATCTACTATCGCGCCCACAAGCTCGACAACACTCGCTGCTACGACGGTGTGCTCCAGGCCCTCACCGAGATCCGCTCCCGTCACCAGCATCTCCCCATGGCCGTCCTCACCAACAAACCGGTGAACCCTTCTCGCGACATCTGCCGCGCCCTCCATCTCGAGCCCTTCTTCTTTCAGAACTACGGCGGCAACTCCTTCGACACCAAGAAACCCGACCCTACCGGCCTCCTCACCCTCATCGCAGAGGCCTCGACCCTCACCACCCACGCACTCACACCGCAGAACACCGTCATGATCGGAGACTCCGACGTAGACGCCCTCACAGCCGAGCGTTGCGGAGCTCACTTCGTCGGCTGCACCTTTGGCCTCGCGCCCGCCGCGCTCGCTGCCGCTCAACCCAAGCTAACCGTCGATCATCCCTCCGAGTGGCCCGCAGCCCTTGGTCTCTAGCTCACGGCTTCCATGCTCCCAGCAGCCTCCGCAACACAATCAACTCCCCCACGTGATACGCATCATGGTCCGCGATCAGGAGGGCCTCTCGCAGCAGCGTCTGCCCATCGCCCCATGCAAATGGGGTCACCAGCGCAGCATCATCCGCAGACACCAGCAGCTTCTCAAATGCCTTCCGGTCCTCTCGCACCTGCATAATCGAGTGACCCCACGCATCTCCGCTCGGTGGCTCCGCGGACTCCGGCCAATACGCATCGGGCCATGTTCGTTCCTTGTAACTGCCGTCGGTATTACCGCAGAAGTCCAGGATGTCGCGCTGCGCAATCCGGATATGCTCCAAAATCTGCCACGCCGAGTACGGCAATCCCTCCGGCGTCACTCCGCGTAGCTTCGCCGGAAACCCCTTCACCGCAGCATCGAACGTCGCATGCGCCTGCCCTCCATCCAGCAACGCCTTCAGCTCTTTTCTTAACCCTTCACCGAGTCCCAAGTCCGCATGTTTTGTCATGCCCTGTCAGATGCGCTCAGACCCGATCGCGCTCTTTTTTGTAGTGGCCACAACCACGCAGCACCGCGAACACCGCTCGAGTCTCCATGCAGATTTCGCAAAATCGGCGTCTTCACTCCGCCGCCAAACCCATAGCCCTTCAACCGCTCCGCCAGCTCGCCATCGTACAGTCGCGCCATGTTCGACAGCCCACCCCCTATCACAAAGACGTCCGGATCCAACACATTCACCACCGTCGACAACCCGCGAGCCATGCGGTCTATCAGACGATCCAGTGCCGCGTTGGCCTCCGCATCTCCTGCCTCGGCCGCCGCCACAATCTCCGGCCCGCGCAGATTGCGGCTGGTCACACGCGCAAAATCCCACTCTAGCCCGGTGCCTGAAATCCACGTCTCCAGGCATCCGTGCTGGCCGCAGTAGCACAGCATCCCCGGCACTTCGCTCGCACTCGCCCACGGCAGCGGAGTATGGCCCCACTCCCCGCCCAACCCATTCGGGCCGTTGTGAATGCGCCCCGCAATCGACACGCCCCCCCCGCATCCCGTTCCGAAGATCACGCCAAAGACAACCTCATATCCCTGCGCTGCCCCGTCCGTCGCCTCGCTGATCGCAAAGCAATTCGCATCATTCGCGCATCGCACCTCGCGGCTCAGAGCCAGGCAGAGGTCCCGCTGCAGCGGCTTGCCATTCAGCCAAGTCGAGTTCGCATTCTTTACCAGCCCCGTCGAACCCACCACAGTCCCAGGAATCCCCACGCCCACCGTGCCCGTCTGCTTGGTCGTCGCCTCCAACTCCCGCACCAGTCCCGCAATGCTGGCAATCGTTCCCCCGTAGTCGCCCTTCGGCGTCGCCGTTCGAATCCTCTGTAGCTCAATGCCGTGCGCGTCCAGCGCAATGGCCTCAATCTTGGTTCCGCCCATGTCCACGCCAATTCGCATCGCTTCCGCACTCTCCTCAATCCTGCTGCCCAGCGCATCCCGGCGCAGCTGTTCCCGCCGCTACGCTCCCGGAATTCTCGTTAAGCCTAACGCGATAACGATACCAAAAGCCAAACTTATTATCTGCCACAACACCGCCATCGGTCGCTGCTCATGTTGCAACTCTGGCAGCAGGTCCACCAGCGAGATATACAGAAAACTTCCAGCACTCACCGGCAGCAGCCACGCCACGTGGTGCGACCCATGCTCTCCCAGCGCCGCAACCACAGCCCAGCCCAGCAAGCTCGATCCCGCAGCACCAATCGCCAGCACCGCAGCCCTTCCCCTTGAAATGCCCATATGCACCAGCAAAGCAAAGTCGCCCAGCCGATGTGGCACCGCATGCAACCCTACCGCAAGGGCCGTCACCCAACCCACCTGCGGACTAATTGCGAAGGCCGCCGCCACTCCGGTCCCGTCCACAAAGCTATGGGTAAAACTGCCCAGCAGCAACGTGGCCGGCTTGGAAGCGTGATGATGACTGTGCAGTCCCCGCGCATGCGCATCCTCGGCATCCGCCGCCGGCTCGGCGCTAACCCCGGAAACGACCTGAAAGAGCCGCTCAAAACCATACAGCACAAACATCGTGAGCAACAGCACCAGCCACACAGCGCTCCGATCTCCCAGCGTCGCAATTGCTTCTGGCAAAAGATGCAGTATCCCCGTTGCCAGCAAAACGCCCACCGCCATGCTGATCACATACGGCAGCGCACGCCGCAACCAGGCATCCGAGCGATGCAGCGAAACCACCGGCACGGCGGCCAACACCTGCACGCCCATCACCGCGATCAGCGACGCTAAAACCCTTGT
>JBAVDD010000193.1:0-2824 GCA_049587035.1 Acidobacteriaceae bacterium
ATACGGAAGATCTCCATCGCGTCTTCGCCCAGGTTGCATGCCAATACAAATCGGTTATCGGGCGAAATGACCGCGCAGTGCATGTGCGCTGTATCCTGCCTTACCGTATTGGGTCCGAGAACGCCGCACGCCGGATTATCGGTGCAGTTGAAGAACGCCGCGCGCTGTAACGAGCCCTCATCCCCGAGCGAGAATGCAGCAAAGCTTCCTCCACCATAATTCGCAACGAATGCATCCTTGCCCGTCTGGTCTACCGACACATAGCAAGGCCCATTCCCCCCGCTGCTCACCCGCGCCACCGGCGTCAATCCAGCAGTCTCGCGATCCAGCAGAAAGCTCGAAAGCGCCCCATCGCCTGTTGGAACCTCATTCACCGCATACAAAATCGGCAGTCTTGGATGCATTGCCAGGAAGCTCGGATGCTCCACAGCCGCCACCGCTTCAATATGGCTCAGTTCGCCGCGTTCAGCGTTCCATGCCGCGCGGAAGATCCCCTTGTCCGTTCCCGTGCCAAGCAGCACCCAACGGGGGTTCTGAGAAACCGGGTTCGCAAGCGCCCGCAGCGCAAACGGGAATGCAGCCGCGCCCGCCAGAAAATTTCGTCTAGTTGTCAGCAATCTCATCCGCCTTACATTGACTCGGCGACAGTCTGTGGCTCGCCGGGTAGTTTAAAGTCCAACTCCGCTGGGTGCGCGTCCCGGTCGATCACAGGCAAGCTAGGCAGATTTGTTGTGTGCCCAGCTTCGTTCACCACTGCGGCCACCTCTCGCAACACCTCGTCCACGCTCATCGTATAGATCTCGCGCCCGTTGTCGTAGCCACTCTCAATTGCCTGCTTCAGGTACCGCCCCGCCGCCTGCGCCGCCAGGTAATCCGTGATGACCTTGCCATTACGCCGCTTCTGTTCCACCCAGGCCAGGTTGGGCATGGCGATCCAAAGAGGCCGTCCGTTCACCGCAAACCGAATATCGGTCGCATCCGCATGTCGGGTGGCAATCGCCACTACCGTCCCTTTCCACACGCAGTGCAGCTGCTCTGCGGTCCAGCGGTCAGTGGCTACAAAATCTTCATACATGGCCTTATCAGGGTAGCCGCAGCATCCATCTGAAGCAAGCGGCCATCTAACGTTTTTGTCTCCACCCTGCTAACCTTTGCCCATTTACACTCGTCATGACAAAAGTCCCAGAAATTAGCTATGAACGCCCAGAACGTTCCCCTGAATCGCTTCATGAGGAAACAGCAGTGATTAAACAGCTTTCGATCCTAGTCTCGCTCCTTGCGATGACCTCTTTCGCCTTCGCGCAGGCCCCCGCCAAACCCGCGGCTTCCAAGCCAGCCGATGTCCTGATCTTCGCCAACGGAGACCAACTCACCGGCAAGCTCGAGAGCGTCACCGCCGGAAACGTCATCTTTGACAGTGCCATGGCAGGAAAGCTCACGATCTCTATCGATAAAATCAAGGAACTGCGCTCCGGCGCCGAGTTTGCTCTCCTTCGCAAGGGCGTCCCAGTCGGTAAGGCCCCCGTACCCGAGGGCTCCGTCGAGGTCGCAAGTGGTGCCCTCACGTTGACGCCCACCTCCGGCCAGCCCCCTGCCGTCGTACCCGCGAAGGAAGTCGACTACCTCATCGACCGCACCGCCTTCGACAAGCAAATGAACCATCACGCCAGCTTCCTCAGCGGCTGGGGCGGAACCGTCACCGGCGGCGCCGTAATCGAACGTTCCACCACCACCGGAACCACCTTCAACGCAGGCGTCGCTCTCGTCCGGGCCATTCCCACCGTGCCCTGGATGCTTCCCCGCAACCGTACCACCGTTGACGTAACCGAAGCCTACGGTAAGCTATCCACCCCTATCATCCCGCCCACAACGCCTCCCACGGCGGCCAGTGTCGTTATATCCAGCATCTTCCATGCCGACGCCGAACGGGACCAGTACTTCAGCCCCCGCGTCTACGCCCTCGGTGACACCTCCTTTGACCACAACTTCGGCCAGGGCCTCAAGCTTCAACAGGTCTATGGCGGTGGCATCGGTTTCACGGCCATCAAGAGCCCCAGGCAGGAGCTCGATCTCAAGGCCGACGCCCACTACGAGAAGCAGCAGTACATCTCAACCACTGTCGGCGGCGTGACGACCACCACCCCTCCAGTCAACATCATCGGCACCACTGTCTTCGAGGCATACAGCCGCAATCTGCCGCGCAAGATGCTCTTTACCCAGACCGCAAACGTCCTGCCCGCCTGGAACAACTTCAAGGCCTATTCGGCGAACTTCACCGCTGCCCTCGCGATTCCAGTCTTCAAGCGCTTCAGTGCTTCGGTCTCCGTCGCGGATAACTTCCTCAATGACCCCGCGGCCTACTACAAGAAGAACTCCTTCCAGTTCATCACGGGCGTCACCTACGTCCTACCTTGATGCTCCTTTGCCGCGCTCCCAAGCTCTTGGAAGAGGCCTTGAGCCTTCGATTACTGCCCGGAACGGGCTTGAGATGTTCTAATGGACAGATGCGGCCTTTTCGGCCCCAGAGTGTGTCATCAGGAGTTCGGATTTGATGTGTGATGTGCGTAAGTTGGCAGTACGTATGGTTCTCTCCGGCGTAGCAGCCGGCCTGTTCGCCGGAGCCTTCGCCCCTGCAAGAGCCCAGACCCAGAACAAGAAAAGAACGCAGGAGTACCACTCCCACCACGAGACCAACGCCACTCGTCTCGCGCGCATCCACCGCACCATCGAGGACACCTACTCGCATCGTTTCGAGATCATCGGCGGCGGTGGCTACCTCCGCTTTCGCAGCGGCGACTACACCCGTAGAAACAATGAGATCACC
>JBAVDD010000194.1:0-4641 GCA_049587035.1 Acidobacteriaceae bacterium
CCTTGACGTTTTGGCGTCGGCACAAAAGCTGAGGAAGTCTAAGCCAGGCTTCCTCAGACCGCAAAATTACTCTTCCTGTAAGAGATTCATTGGCTGGAAGCAGGGTACACTCGGCGCAGGCGAATCACAGACCGTAGCAGTCCCGATCGATTCTCGCGCCCTGAAGACATTCGAACCAGCGAACGTCTGCTGGAACTTCGCGCCGTGTGATTACGGGGTGTTTGTGGGTGGATCCTCCGACAGCAGGCCCCTCACCGGATCCTTCTGTTTAGATAAATGAGGCGTGACGCGATCAAGTCACAGGAGGTTGTGTGCTTCAGATAGCTTTTGGGCTCACGAGTGGATGGCGTGTTCGGTTGTTGCTGGTCTTGCTGTTAGGTGGCATGGTGATGCTAATGGTCTCGCAACCACTCGATGCCCAGGTGAAGTTGGACCCCGCCGCGGTTTTGACCGGCGAGGTTCGCACGTCTATTGGCGCACCCATTGCTGGCGCAAGTGTGACCATGATTGCCCTGGGGACACACCATGAGAGGCACACAGCGACTACCGAAGCCGATGGACATTTTGACCTCGCGGCCGTGACGCCCGGACGATACACCGTCACGGTACAACTGCATGGACGAGTGCGGACCGCGTCTTCTTCAATCAATCTAACGGGCACAAGGATCGTCCTTACCATCTCCGACGAAAATGTGCTGACGATCGCCGCCGAACCCCAAGCCCCCACGCTAGTGACCCCGAATGTCAATCCGAGTACAACCGCGAATGCGACAGGTGCGATCGGAGGCGAGAAGCTGTCGAGCCAGTCCGTAAGCGAGCTACCCCTCAACGGCCGCGACTTCAGCACACTGCTACTGCTGGCAGCAGGAACGATGACGGACGTCAACGGCGCGACGAACTTCACACAGCAGTTCGCCATCAATGGACAGCGGGGTGTCGAGGCGGTATTCGCGATGGACGGCGCGGATATTAGCGATCCGGAGATGGGCGGAAGCACATTCACGAACTTCAATGTGGATGCAATCCAGGAGCTGCAGTCGAGCTCAGGATGGATGCCTGCGGAGGTTGGGCGAGGTGCGGCGGGCTTCACCAACATCATTACTCGATCCGGCAAAAGCGGCTTCCACGGCTCATTCTTCGAGTTCCTTCGCAACTCCGTACTCGACGCTCGGAATTACTTTGACTATCCGTCCATCGCTGAACCCGGCCGGATCCCCCCTTTCCGGAGGAATGAGTTCGGATTCACAAATGGCGGCCCGATCGTGCTGCCGCATATCTATGATGGGCACGGCCGGACCTTTTATTTCGCCGAGTATCAGGGCTTTCGGCAAATGCTGGGGACGACCCAGGTGCTGGCGGTGCCGACGGCCGCGGAACGCGCAGGTCAGGACACGGTGACGTACCCCGATGGCAGCACGGACACACTCCAGGTCCTGGTGAATCCGCAGATCGCCGCGGTGCTGGCGCGCTATCCCGTGCCGAACAATCCCACAGGTGCATACGGCGCGCGCACCTACGCTGCGCCCTCGGATGTCGCCACCAATGCAGACCAGTTTTCTATTCGCGTCGATCATAAGCTGGATGAAAAGAGCCAGCTTCTAGCCCGGTTTACCTATGACAACCTGAAAGGACCTACGACCAATCCGGATCAGACGCTGCTCGATCCAAGCTTTGGCGTGCAGTATGTGGACGATCAGCGCAATGTGGTGTTCGCATATACCCGCACGGTGTCACCGCGGTATTTGTGGTCAGCGTCACTGAGCGTCACGCGGACGACACCAGCATTCCCTACGCCCAATCACACCGATCCGGCACTGAAGTTTGTCGACGGAATTTTTGAATCGTTCAATGCGGCAGGCGGCTCGGTAATGTCAGCGTTCGGGAATCTCTTTCAGGGGCAACTGAATTTCTCCTGGACCTCCGGGCGGCACGTGGTGAAGTGGGGCGTGGAGACACGGCTCAACCGAGACACAACCTATTTCGGGACCAGTCCAAATGGAGAGTATGACTTTGGCGGCGGCACCGTATATTCGCCGACGTTCATCCCCTCGGCGAGCGGCCAGCATAATATACAGCCGGGCGATCCGCTGCCGGACACTCTGAGCAGCCTGCTGACCGGATACCCCTATGGGTACACGATCTCCGTTGCGCCACCCTATTTCTCCGATGGAGCGCACATCGGCGCAGCAGCGATCAACCGCAACGACGTGAATGGATACGTGCAGGACACGTGGAAAATCAACGACCGATGGGCTCTTGATGTTGGACTTCGCTACGAGTTGTACACCCCGATCACGGAGCGGGCGCACCGGACCTCCAGTTTTCTGAACCCATTTCCGCCAGCAGGCGTGGGGCAGGAATATCTGATCAATCCGCAGCCTGGCTATCAGGCGGACCGGAATGGTTGGGGGCCGCGCGTTCAGATCAACTGGAACGCGCCGGGCCGATTTCGGGTGCATGCGGGCGGCGGGATCACGGTGATTCCTCCCAACATCTGGCAGGATAACTATCTGACGGGATCGACGCCCTTTGCTGTGTATCCGCGCGTCAACGCGGCGAAGACCGGGGAGATCGCCTACGGATTCCAGATCACTCCGGATGAGCTGCCGCAGGCCTATACGCCGGGGGGCGCGAACATATTTGCGAGCGGCGATCCAAAGAAAGTGCCAGCCAACACGGTGATGGATGTGAATCGCTACCAGCAGGATCTGGCCGCGCTGGCGCCTGGGCACCAACTTTCCCTGCTCAACATAAGCGCGATCGATCGGCGCTTCGGGAACGGGTCCCTGCAAACGTGGACCCTGGGGCTGGAGCGTACCTTTGGTGGACTCACGGCTGATGCGGCATATGTTGGGACAGAATCGTTCCACCTGCCGCGCATCTCATTTCCAAATGCTTATCCCGGAGCTCAAGCTGGCTTTGCGCCGTACACAGACTTCGACAGCAGCGGCACCGTAGCAGGAGGCTTTGGCTTCGAGTCAGTGATTACGGACACAGCACACTCGTCCTATAACGCACTTCAAACATCACTCGCCGGGCAGCTTGGACACGGTGGTCCAGGCTTGCAGGCAGGTTATACCTGGGGTAAGTCGCTCGACGATGTCAGCGGCTTGCAGGGCGGGACTGGCTCGGCGGGCGCCGTGGTCGTCTTAAGCCCGCAGAATCCACTCGATACGCACGCAGAGAAAGGTCCATCGACCTTCGACGTAACTCACGCTTTCACCGTGAGCGCGGCCCAGGATTTGCACCTGCAGGATCTCGCATTTCTACCGGCTCGGGCTCATGTGATGACAAAGGGTTGGGAGTTGTTGAGCATCTCGACGATTACCAGTGGGTCGCCCTTCACGGTATATTCGGGCCTCCAGCAAACGGGCTTCGGGACAATTGGCGCCGACCGTCCGGATCAGATAGCAATGCCCAACCTTTCCACAACCAGGACTGCAACGCGTCGCAGGGAAGACTACTTCGGCCGGGGCACAAACAACGCCAGCTTTTTCTCTATTCCAATCGGGATCCCAGGTGGCTCCGGGCCGAACGCCGGGCGCTTCGGAACCCTCGGGCGCAACACGTTCCGCGGGCCGGCCTACTACGATTTTGATTACGCGCTAATCAAGACGACGCCGATTGGACACCGGCAGAACGGCCTCGAGCGCGCCGACCTCCAGTTCCGCGGCGAGTTCTTTAACTTGTTCAACGTGGTGAACATGGGATTGCCTGCCAACACCATCGAGGGTTCCGGGTTCGGCGTCATCAGCAAGACCGCCGGCACTTCGAGACAAATCCAGTTTTCTCTCAAGCTCATCTACTGAGAGATATTCCATCAACGCATGCCCGGAAGCGTCGCTCTAATTACGCAGATGCACGCACAAGGCGAGACTGCTGCCATTTCCGGAACTGCGTCATTGCTTCTTTGTGGAACACGAGGAGGACAGTAGCAATGTATATCGGCAGCGTTACCCCAATCTGGACAAAGAAGACGGCGAGTGAGGCCGGATGCCAACGTATGTCTTCGATTGCACACACCGCGGCATAAGGTACAGCAGCAAGCGTCATCTTGCCCCAGCCCTGCCACAGATATTGCAGCATGGGAATGCCAAGGATCTTTCGGACATATCTTGGCCAAAAGATCAGGTGGACAACTGCCATCGAGATGCTTGTGCCCCACGCTACCCCATAGATTCCTACATTCTTCACCAGAAGGATGCTGAGGCCCAGGTTCAGTGCAGCTTCTATACTTGCGGCCTTGGCTATGGCCTTGTGCTTACCTATGGCAAACATAATGTTTGAAGCGGTGTTATTCGCGACAGTAAAAAACTGGCTGATGATCAGGATTTCAAGAACGTTTCCTGAAATCTCTCTATAGCTATGCCCCATCCATAGCCCGATGAATGTCTTGCCTCTGAAGAGCAATGCCAGGCTGATCGGCAACGAGAGTCCAAGCACCGCCTGGGTTCCACGCATAAGCAATCTACGTAATTCATCAGTCTTGCCTAGGGCATCGAGTCCACTTGCCAATGGAGTAAAGGTAGTGGAAAGACTTGAGACAACCTGCATCGAATACACCGTGAGGCTTCCGCCTATCGAATAAAAAGCAACCAGCCCGACGGAAAGAAATGCACCCACGACAATGTTGTCCGTACT
>JBAVDD010000195.1:0-37196 GCA_049587035.1 Acidobacteriaceae bacterium
ATGCCGAGCTTAGACTGACGATGGAAGCTGAGATACGAGAGAAGATCGCGCAAGAACAACGTGAGAAACTTGCCGGTGGGCAATAACGTTTTTGGTATAGGTGACTGAGCATGACACAAGATGAGGCCAAGGCGCTGGTTGGCAAGCGGGCAGCGGAGCTGGTCGAGGATGGGATGGTCGTTGGGCTGGGGACTGGCACGACGTCGGTAAAGTTCATTCACGCGCTGGGCGAGCGGGTGAAGGCGGGGTTGAAGATCCGGTGCGTGGCGTCTTCAGATGCAAGTGCAGCGCTGGGCCGCTCGCTGGGGATGGATGTGCGCGCGCTGGCGGAGTTGCCGGAGCTGGATGTCTACATCGACGGCGCGGACGAGGTTGGGCCGGGGCTGGCTCTGATTAAGGGCGGCGGTGGAGCGTTGCTGCGGGAGAAGATTGTGGCCAGCGCGGCGAAGAGGTTTGTGGTGGTGGTGGATTCGACCAAGGTGGTGAAGGAGCTGGGGCGGTTTCCGCTGCCGGTGGAGGTGATCAAGATGGCGCTGCCGTTGGTGGAGCGGCGGCTGGACGATCTGGGATTGCACCCGAAGCTGCGGCATCATGCGGACGGATCGCTCTATCTGACGGATGAGAATAACTACATCCTGGACTGCGCGTGCGGAGGGATTCCGGAGCCGGAGGAGACTGCGGCGGAGATTCGTGGGATCGTCGGCGTGGTGGAGCATGGGTTGTTCCTGGGGATGGCTACGGAGGCGCTGGTGGCCGGCGAGGATGGGGTCACGGAGCTGGAAGACTGACACGCCGGATCGCGGTCTGAGGGGAGCGTCGTTTCACGAGTTTTCGCATCCAAACACCATATGAACGATAACGGGTTACACAAGCGCGTTTGGCTGGTGACGGGAGCGTCCGCAGGCTTTGGGCGGGAGCTGGTGGAGTATCTGTTGGCGCATGGGGCGCGGGTGGTTGCGACCGCACGCAAGGTGGAGGCGCTGAAAGAGCTGGAGGCGAAGTATCCGGAGAGCGCGCTGGTGGCGGCGATGGACGTGACTGATCAGGCGCAGGTAGAGGCCGTCGTGGCGGCGGCTGTGGAACGGTTTGGCGCGCTGGATGTGCTGGTGAATAATGCGGGCTTTGGAATGGTGGGAGCGGTTGAAGAGTCGGCTGAGACGGAGTTCCGGCCGATGTTTGAGACAAATGTGTTTGGGCTGATCGGCGTGACGCAGGCGGTGCTGCCGCAGATGCGCAGTCAGGGGTCAGGCCACATCGTGAATCTGTCGTCGATTGGCGGGCTGGTGGCGACGCCTGGATTTGGGATGTACAACGCAACCAAGTTTGCCGTGGAAGGCCTCAGTGAGGCGCTGGCGCAGGAGGTTGCGCCACTCGGGATTGCGGTGATGATCGTGGAGCCAGGGCCGTTTCGGACGAAGTTTCTGGGGCGAGCTGGCGGTGAGACCGCGCGCAGGATCGCGGACTATGACAAGACCGCTGGCAAGATGCGGGCATACTTCACGGAGCAGGACGGGAAGCAGCCGGGAGACCCGCAGAAGGCTGCCGAGGCGATTGTTAGGGCTGTAGACGCGGAGCATCCTCCGCTGCGTCTCCTGTTGGGCGCGAGCACGATTCCGCGCGTGAAGGGCAAGCTGGAGGCGTTCCAGAAGGAGATGGCGGCCTGGGAGTCGACCACGGTTGGCGCGGATTATCCCAAGGGTCAGTGAGGACCCTCCGTGCTGTTCCGAACAGCAGCGCAGGCGGCATTTCTGGTCATGCTGACGGAAGGGTATGTTACCGGAGGTCAAGCATTTGGGGGCAAATTTCTTCGCGCCCATGAGTCGGGCCGCTGGGCATTGACAGCGATTGAGTTTACTCTCTAATTGGTACTTTCCGCGTGAGGGCGGCTGCATCATGGAACTCGGATTGATTGGACTTGGCAAGATGGGTGGCAACATGGCGGAGCGTCTGCGCCTTGCTGGCCACAAGGTGGTGGGATTCGATTTTTCCGCCGATGCGGTGAAGAAGCTGAACGACGCCGGCTCGGTGGGCGTGAGCTCGCTGGAAGACCTGGTGAAGAATCTGCAGGCGCCGCGCGCGATCTGGATCATGGTTCCGGCGGGCGACCCCGTGGACGATACCATCGAGAAGCTGAAGCCGCTGATGCAGAAGGGCGATATTTTTATCGACGGCGGCAACTCCAACTACAAGGACTCGCAACGCCGTTACGCGCAGTTGAAGCCGCAGGGCTTTGAGTTTGTGGATGTGGGCACGTCGGGTGGAATCTGGGGCATCACCGAAGGCTACTCGATGATGGTTGGCGGTGATGAGGACGTGGTGGAGTACCTGCGGCCGATCTTCGAGACGCTGGCTCCGGGCAAGGATATGGGCTGGGGACGCACGGGTCCCAGCGGCGCCGGGCATTTCGTGAAGATGGTGCACAACGGCATTGAGTACGGGTTGATGCAGGCGTATGCGGAAGGGTTCTCCATCATGAACTCGAAGCACGCACTGGACCTGGACCTGACGCAGATTGCGAACATCTGGCGGTATGGGTCGGTGGTGCGGTCGTGGCTGCTGGACCTGACGGCGGATGCGCTGAAGAAGAACCCGACGCTGGATGGATTGGAGCCCTATGTTCCGGACTCCGGCGAGGGACGCTGGACGGTGTTTGAGGCGATTGATCTGAATGTATCGGCGCCGGTGATTACCGAGTCGCTGATCCGCCGGGTGCGTTCGCGCGAGGACGATAACTTCACGGACAGAATGCTCTCCGTAATGCGGCACGAGTTTGGTGGCCACGCGGTGAAGAAATCCTAAAGGCCGGAAGCGCAGGACTGCGGAGAATGGAGTGCAGGTTCGCCGTAAAGTTAGGTCGTAGTGCGAATTATTGAAACAGGTAAGGAGCAGTAGATGCCGATCGAAGTAAAGAACGCAGGTATGCAGACAGGTGGAGATCACGGCGCGAAGAGGCAGGAGAGGGTTCCTGATCCTTGTATCGTTGTGATCTTTGGAGCGTCTGGTGATTTGACCAAGCGCAAGCTGCTGCCGGCGCTGTATCACCTGGAGCAGGAAGGGCAGCTGCCAGAGGCGTTTGCGGTGGTGGGTGTGGCCCGGCGGGATATCTCTGCGAGATTTGCCACGGACATGGAAGAAGGGATTCTGAAGGGTGGGGGCGTGGATGCCAGCGACCCCAAGCTGAAGAAGTTCATGGACCGAGTGAAGTACTTCACGACGAACTTCGATGATGATGCGGGCTACGAAAAACTGAAGGGGTTTCTGGAAGACATCGACGAGAAGCTGGGAACCAAAGGGAACCGGCTGTTCTACCTGGCGGTGGGGCCGGAGTATTTTGCGGACATTACGGACCGCCTGGGCAAGCATGAGATGACGACGTCGAAGGCGCCCGGGCAGTGGATGCATGTGATTATCGAGAAGCCATTCGGTACCGACCTGGAGTCGGCCAAGGCGCTCAATGATGCGATCAACCGGGTGCTGCACGAGGACCAGATCTTCCGCATCGACCACTATCTGGGCAAGGAGACCGTGCAGAACATCCTGGTGTTCCGGTTCGGCAACGGAATCTTCGAGCCGATATGGAACCGCAACTTCATTGACCATGTTGAGATTACGGCAGCGGAGTCGATTGGCATCGAGGGCCGTGGGCCGTTCTATGAGAGCGCCGGAGCTCTGCGCGATGTGTTGCAGAACCATGTGATGGAAGTGTTGAGCTTCGTTGCGATGGAGCCACCCGACAGCTTCGAGTCCAGCGCCGTGCGCACCGAGAAGTTGAAGGTGTGGAATGCGATCGATCCGATCCAGGTGGAAGACACAGTGCGCGGGCAATACGGGCCGGGTCGGGTGGACGGCGAGAAGGTGATCGGGTATCGCGAGGAAGACCGCGTGGATCCGGAATCGAGCACAGAGACGTTTGTGGCGATGAAGGTGCAGATTGAGAACTGGCGCTGGGCTGGGGTGCCGATTTATCTGCGCGCGGGCAAGCGCATGGCCAAGCGTGTGACCGAGGTGACGGTGGTGTTCAAACAGCCGCCGATGCACATGTTCAAGGCCGACGACGCGAAGAGCCAGGTGAAGCCGAATGTGCTGAAGATGCGCATTCAGCCGGACGAGGGAATCTCGCTGATGTTCGGCGCCAAGGTGCCGGGACCGACCACGAATGTGATGCCGGTTGAGATGCACTTCAGCTACGCGGAGAGCTTTGGTAAGAGCTCTGCAAATGGCTACGAGCGCTTGCTGCTGGATGCGATGCTGGGCGACGGAACACTGTTTGCACATCGCTCGGGCGTGGAGGCGACATGGGCTTTGATGACGCCGATCCTTGAGGCGTGGGCGAAGCGTCCGCCGTCTGACTTCCCGAACTATGAGGCGGGCAGCTGGGGTCCTCCGGCCGCGGATGCGCTGCTGAAGCGAGATCGGCGGAAGTGGTTCAAGCTGTAAAGGCTGAGTGTAGAAGGTAGAGTGTAGAGAATAGAGGGCGGTTGCGGCGGTGAGAGCCGCTGTGGCCGCTCTTTTATTTGAAGGCAGGATTTGAATCGTAAGAGTTTGAAGCAGGAGAGGGTTGATGGCTCGTCCAGTAAAGGTTACGTACCAGGTTTGGCCGACAGCGGCGGAGATGGCTTTGGCCTCGGCGCGGTTGTTTGCGGAGAAGGTGCAGCAGGCGGTGGCCAAGCGAGGAATTGCGCGGGTCGCGGTCTCGGGCGGAAGCACGCCGCAGGCAACGTTCAAACTGCTGGCCGATCCGGCGGGGCCGTTTGCGTCGAGCGTGCCGTGGTCGAAGCTGCAACTGTTCTGGGTGGACGAGCGGTGCGTGGGGCCGGATGATCCTGAGTCGAATTACGGCGTGGCGCGCGACCTGCTGCTGAGCAAGGTGCCGATTCCGGAGGCGAATGTCTTCCGCATGGAGGGAGAGCTGGATCCGGAGGTTGCAGCCAGCCTCTACGAGAGCACGCTTCGCAATGTGATGAAGCTGGAGGGCGCTGAGTCGCCTGCGTTCGATCTGCTGACGCTCGGCATGGGTCCCGACGGGCACACCGCATCGCTGTTTCCGCATACCGCGGCGATCGACGAGATGGGCCGCCTGGCGATTGCAAACCATGTGCCGCAGAAAGATGTGTGGCGGATTACGCTGACCTGGATGGTGATCAACCAGGCCGCGGAGGTAGTGTTCGAGATTGAGGGAGCGAGCAAGACGGATGTGCTGGCCGAGGTGCTGACCGGGCCGCGCGATCCCGAACGGCTGCCCTCGCAACTAATACGGCCCGCGAATGCTAAGCTTCTGTTCTTGCTGGATGACGCTGCCGCGGCGAAGCTGCCGCCAGCCGAGGCGAGCGCTGCTGGATGCCGTGTGGGTACGCTGGAGATCTGAAGAGAGAACTTAAAAGTGCGGCGTCTGAACGTAGATGCTTTGCTGAGGAATGGCGGTTGCGGATGATACTTGCGGGCGATGTTGGCGGGACGAAGGTCCACTTGGCGTTGTACAACTTTGTGGGTGGACGGCTGGGTTTGGTGCGGGAGCACAAGTTTCCGTCGAGCGACTACGCAACGCTGGACGAGGTGGTGAAAGCATTTCAGGCGCAGGCGGGAGAGGCCAAGGAAGAGATCATCGCAGCGTGCTTCGGTTGCCCGGGGCCGGTGCGCGATGGCCGCCTGAAGCTGACCAACCTGCCGTGGACGCTCGATGAACGCGAGCTGGAAAAGTCGGTGGGGATCGAGCATATCTTTCTGATCAACGACCTGGAGGCCAACGGCTACGGCATTCCAGAGCTGGCTCCCGACAAGGTCTTCACGCTCCTCAAAGGGGACCCCGCTGCGGTTGGGCATCGCGGATTGGTGTCGGCTGGAACGGGCCTGGGCGAGGCGCTGCTGATCTGGGACCCGAAGCTCCAGCGCCACAGGCCGCTGCCGTCCGAGGGTGGACACTGCGACTTCGCGGCGCGCAGCGAGCGCGAGATTGCGCTGCTGAACTATTTGCGGCGTACGCTCAAGGGCCGCGTGAGCTTTGAGCGCGTCGTGTCAGGAATCGGGATCAAGAATGTGTACGCCTTCCTGCGCGACGACCAGAAGATGGACGAGCCGGCGTGGCTGCGCGAACGCATGGAGAACGAAGATCCGAATGCGGTGATTGGACAGTGCGGCGAAGATGGGTCCAGCGAGATCTGCGCCGAGACGCTGCGGATGTTTGTGTCGGCGTTCGGCGCCGAGGCCGGCAACGTTGCGTTAAAGGTGCTGGCGATGGGCGGCATGTACCTGGGAGGAGGCATCGCGCCGAAGATCCTGATGACGTTGCAGAACGGCGAGTTCGCGCGCGCGTTCCTGGACAAGGGTAGGCTTTCTCCGTTGCTGGAGGCCGTTCCCGTGCAAGTGATTCTCGATGACTCCTGCGCGCTTCTGGGAGCGGCAGCATTTGCAGAGGCGCGGGCGGCGGAGATCTCGGGGCGGTCGGAGCGCGCGGCTTCGTAGCAATGCCCTTCGCGCCGTAGACGCTACATGATACGGAAGCGTTCGCGCATGAGGCGCTGGAAGCGCGGACGCCAGATGAGGTCATACGCAAGGTCCTTGCCGGGGAACATCGCAAGCGCTGCAGTGCGCGCGTCGGCGATCATCTGCGAAGCGTCATCGATCGAGAGTGAGCTGTCCTGCGCGACGGTTTGCATGACAAGGTTCATCATCAGCTGCAGGCGGCGAAGCAGTCGAGCCTCTTCATGAGCGTCGAGCGCTGGGCTGGTGGAAGCGAGGACTTCGTTGGTGCTTTGCTGCGATGGGGTGGGATCTGATTTGTACAAGCGCGGCTCCTTTGATTGGATCGAGCAGATGCGAGAAACTGACCGCATCCCTGAACGGGATGACAACTCCGAACGTACGGCGTCCTGCTGAGGACTGTCTATCGATTAGATGTGGCGGAAGCCGCGGAGATTCCACCGCCCGGCGTGAGTAGAAAGGTCTCGGCGCCAAGGCGATCGGTGCGGTAGGTGCGCACGTGAGCGGCTTCCAAGTGCTCGATGGTGATGGGGCTGGGGTGGCCGAAGGTGTTGTGCTGTCCGTCGCTGATGACCGCGTCAACGGGCGAGATGGCCGCAAGGAAGGCCGGAGTGGTCGAGGTGTGGCTACCGTGATGGCCCACCTTGAGCAGCGTGGCGTGCTGGATGCGGTGGTTGGCGAGCATCGCCTCTTCACTCGGAGCTTCGGCGTCGCCCTCGAGCAGAACGCTGGCGTGATCGTCGTCCAGCCGCAGGACGAGGGAGTCATTATTTACAGGCGTGCCTGGGTTGGAGTAGCCGGCTTCGGGCGCGAGAACCGTGGCGTGAAGATCGGACCAGGGGAATGCCTCACCTGCGTGAAAGTGGCGGATGATCATGTGTTGAGCTCGAGCCTGCGAGAGCAACGCATAGAAGAGCGGTGAGTCGCCGGGCTCAATGCTGATCCAGAGCTCGCGTGGGTGGAAGTCGCGAAGGATGGCGGGCATGCCGCCCATGTGGTCAGAGTGGGCGTGTGTGAGCAGGACGACGTCGAGGTGCCGGATGCGACGTGACCAGAGATAGGGCGCGACGACTTCCTCTCCAACGTCCCAGGTGGCGGCAGGCGCATTTTCGCCGCGGCCAGTGGGGCCACCAGCGTCAACGAGCATCGTCTCGCCTGTGGGGCTTACGACAAGGATGGAGTCGCCCTGGCCGACGTCGATCGCCGTGACCTCAAGTTTGCCGAGGTTCAAGCGCGGCGACGTGGGATAGAGAACCGCGAGTGGGATCAGCAAAGCGACGAAAACCCCGGCGGCGAAGATGCGACGGCGATGGGCGCGCAGCGCGAAGCAGCAGAAGATTACGCAGACACACGCGAGAACCAGCGGAATGGGCGCAGGGCCGGGGGTGCGAAGGTTCGCGATGGAGAGATTCTGTGCGCGGTCTACCGAGAAGCGCATCACGTGCAGAAGCAGCGCGGTGAGTGCAGCCGGGACCAATGCGAGCCAGGAGCTGAGCAGCGACGCGAGGAAGGTGACAATGGCAACACAGAGTAGAACCGAGAGCAGCGGAATGTCGATGAAGTTGAGCGGCAGCGCAAGCAGTGTGGCTCGGTGGAAGAAGATGGCCATGGGCAGCACCATGCAGAGCTCTGCGGTGAGCGAGATGAGAAGCGCTTCGATGGTCCAGAAAAAAGTGCGCAGCATCCAGACGGGCAGATTGCGCAGGCGGGAGCCGAAGAGACCGCGGGAGAGCTCGCAAAGCATACGAGTGTGGACGCGAAAGTGCGCGAGGCGTGGAAGGATAGAGGCGTCTATGCGGACGATGTCCAGATGACGGAGAGCCCGGATGCGAGGTTGGATCAGGCGCTCTGTGAGCGGGATCGCGAGCCCTGCGATGGCCAGGATCACCAGGAACGTCATCTGAAAGCTGGGCGCGAAGAGCGCGCGCGGATCGAGGACGAGCACGGCGAGAGCGGCGGCGCCCAGGGCGTTGAGCGCGGTGATCTCGCGTTGAAGCCAGCGAGCGATGAGATAGACGGCGGTCATCAGCAGAGCCCGCTGAGCAGGCACGCCGAAGCCGGTGAGCTCCGCATACCCGAAGGCGATGAGGACCGTGAGCAATACCGCTGGGCCTTCCGGCATTCGCAGACGGCGCAGCAGCCAGAAAAAAGCAGCTGCAAGCAAAGCGACGTGCAGACCGGAGACAACGAAGAGATGGAAGGTCCCGGTGCGCTCGAAGGCGCTGCGCAGAGCGCGTGTCAGATGCGTGCGATCGCCGAAGAGCATGGCGTTGAGCATGGATGCGTCTTCCGGAGTGAGACGAAGGAGCGCCGGAAGATTGTGGCCGGTAGAGGAGGTGACGAAGGCCTGAAGACGATTGGAGGCCCAAGCCTGCGCGGCGAAGATGCGGCAGCGCAGCGTTGGATGCGAGGCGCGAATCACGCGGATACGTGAGGAGCGGGTACTTGCGGTAGCGCCGATGCCTTCGCCGAGCAGGTAGTCGGCATACGACCAGGCGCCAGGGTCGCGATAGACGTCGGGGGTGCGAAGGCGGAGCGCAACCTCCACCACATCGCCACAGTGGAGAGAGAGTTGCGCGCCCTCGATGGTCATGCGTATGCCGCCAGCAGTTGGCTGCATCACGGATACAAATGGCGTGAGGTGCTCGACGGACTGGACGTCTATGTCGACCGACTGTGTATCTGGTGCCGCATCGGTATCCCATGCGCCGGGCTCGAACTCCACCTGCGGAAGATTGCGCGGAGCCGGAGGAAGCGTGCGGACGCGGACGACGGAGCCGCGCACGTCACGGCTGAGGCCGTCGGCCATGTGCTGCAGCGCTTGCTGCTGTGGGACAGGCGGTTCGATCTGCGCGCACCAGCAGCCGATGGCGATCCATAGAGCATAGACAGGCAGCGCGGCGAGGCGCAGGCTTCTGCGCAGGCTCAGGATGCTGAGTGCGAGGAGGAGCGTACAGGAGGCAAGCAGGAGGAGAGTGGGTTGCCAGCGAAGGCCAATGACCTCGCCTATCGCAAAGCTGGCGAGAGCAGCCAGCAGCGGAACCCGGCGGAGCCGCATAGGCTCGACGAGGGGGAAGCCCAACAACCAGGATTTGGCAGCACCGACAGCCGGCATGAGAAGCGCTACCTTGCGAAATGCAAGAGACTATTTCTAGTTTGTCATGGTTATGCGCTGAGGGCTACTCAACCGATGGTCTGCGCTCGAGAATCACGACGGCCTCGATGTGAAAGGTCTGTGGGAAGAGGTCAACGAGATGGAGCGCGCGGATCTGGTATTGAGGCTGCAGCACCGCGAGATCCCGGGCCAGCGTTGTCGGGTCGCAGGAGACGTAGACCACGGTGGGCGGCGCGACGCGCGCCAGCATCTCGCAGACCTCGGTCCCCGCACCTGCGCGTGGTGGATCGAGAACGACTAGATCCGGGCGGTCGCGTTGCACCACGGCAGCGCGAAGGAAGTCGAGAGTCGTGGACTCGTGGACCCTGCTTTCGGGGCTGCGCTTGAGCAGCGCTGTGCGCAGGTCGCCGGCTGCTGTGGGATTGGCCTCGACGGCAGTGACGCGCGCGAAGCTGCGAGCCAGCACACACGAGAACAACCCCACCCCAGCGAAGAGATCCCAGGCAAGCGCGCCGGAACGTGGCCTGTCCTCGTCATCGCACACTAGTTGCACAAGCGTCTCGAGCAGGAAACGATTGGCCTGGAAGAACCCACCGCGGGTGATCCAATACGTCTCGTCGAGTACGCGATAGTTCAGACCTGGTGCACCGGCTTCGGCGATAAGGCGTCCCGTAGGCCCGGTGCGCGGATCGAAGGCGGCTGCGGCGGTTGCACTGATGATCACACCCTGCGGCGCATACGCTTGCAGCGCGATAGCCATGCGGTCCAGGCTGCCAAAGATGGGCTTGGTGCGCGGCGTGCAGAAGAAGGTAACTTGCACGCGCTTCTTGGTGTGGTCGCAGAAGAGCTCCACCTCCGCGGTCGCGTTGAGCCAGTAGGCGGCGTCGCGATCATCGGCCGCTGCCGCCAGGAGAGATTTGGCGGTGGACCAGAGCACCGGCGCGGCGATGAGGCAAGTGGTGATGGGGAGAAATTCAGTAGTTGCGTGGCGGTTGTAGCCCAGCCGAAGACTGCCCTCTCCCTCCACCTCGTCACCATTGCCGGAAGCGCGTGCTACACGCAGGCGGATGCGATTACGATATCCCCACGGCTCAGCGGAGTGCAGCACAGGTTCGGGAGCGCCGTCGATGCCCGCGGCGCGAAGGATCTCGGCGAAGATCGATTGTTTGAGACGAAGCTGCTCCGGATAGTTCGCCATCTGATAATGGCAGCCGCCGCAGGAGCCGAAGTGCGGGCACTGCGCGGCAACGCGTTCAAGCGATGGCGTGAGCACACAGAACAGCTGCGCTTCGTTGCTGGCATTGGATTGGCTGGCTTCCACGGTCTCTCCCGGCAATGTGAAGGGAACCAGCACGGGCGTTCCTTGCGGGCCACGCGCGAGGCCGTTGCCGTTGTAAAGAACGCGATCGATCTGGAGAGTCTCGCTCATTCGTGGCTCATATAGAAGAGGCTCAGGCGGGGCAGAGCACGCAGCTCAAGCAGGCGTTTGTGGAGAAACTGCTGCTGCACCTGGCGCAGTTGTACGGCGCTCATGCGTGCGCGATAGGGCTGCAGTTCGCGGTCCGCCTGCGACTTGAGATCGACTAACTCCTGCTCTGAGGCGGAAGATTGCAGCGCGGCGAGAAGCTTCTCCTCCAGCACCGTAAGCGCGCGGTCCAGCTCATCGAGTGCAAGCGGCGCTCCATCGCGCATGCTCACCGCCAGTTCACGCAGACGGACGGCGGTAGCGGCAAGCGTGGAGCCGGCGATTCCGCTCGCATCGGCAGCGGCGGTTTCGAGAGCCCTGGCGTTGCGATTGAGGTAGTGGGCCACCGGCTCGCTCTCGAAGCCGGAAGCCCGTGCCTCGCGAACACTCACCGGGGCAAGCCCCGTGGAAGCTTCCACCATCTCTTCCGCGGATTGCATCACAGCCTGCGCGCACCAGGCGAGCCCGTTGACCTTGCGCAGGCGGCCGCGAGCCTTCGTTGCACGCGCATCATGTTTATCGAAGGCCGCATCAATGCCGCGCAGAACTGCTTCCAGCGGTATGCCAGCCTCGCGCCATGTTTCGATCAGAGCCCAGTCCAGCGTATTGAGCAGAAGAATGGAGCCACGACGCCGGCTGAAGCGTTCTTCGATCTCGGAGAAGTATTCAAAGTAATTCAGCATGACCCTAGCGGCGCCGGTGGCGGTCGTGATTGCGCTCCCAGATGAGACGGAGACCGTTGAGGGTGAGGTTGTCATCCACCTGCTGAATAAAGCGCGAGTCGGCCGCGATCAGCTTTGCGAGCCCACCCGTGGCGATGGTCTTCGTCTCCGGGCCAAGCTCCGCGATCATTCGCTCGAGGATGCCATCGATCTGCCCGATGGCGCCGTAGTAGAGCCCAATCTGAATGTTGTCGGTGGTTGAGGTGCCGATCATCTTCGCCGGCTTCTTGATCTCGACGCGCGTGAGGCGTGCTGCGCGTGTGAATAGCGCGTCCGCGGAGATGCCGATGCCGGGTGCAATGGCTCCGCCGACGAACTCACCCTTGGCCGAGACCACGTCGAAGGTCGTAGCGGTGCCCATGTCGACGACGATCGTTGGACCGCCCAGTAAGTCATAGGCCGCGACGCAGTTCACAATGCGGTCCGCGCCCGCTTCGCTCGGGTTATCGGTGAGGACGGGAAGGCCAGTCTTGACGCCGGGCTCGATGAACAGCGGCCGCAGGTGGAAGTAGGTATCGCAGAGGGTGCGGATGGCGGCATCGAGCGGCGGCACAACCGACGACACGGCGATGCCGGTGACGATCTCAGGCGCAAATCCGCGCATACTGAAGAGGGCCTGGAAGAGTACGCCGAGTTCGTCGGCCGTTTGCTTGTGCGGCGTGGTGACGCGCCAGTCGGCGACCATGCGTGCGGGTTCTGCGTCGGTCGCGGGCGCGAAGAGACAAAAGACCGTGTTGGAGTTGCCTATATCGAGTGCCAGTAGCATGGAGAGCCTTTTTGCCTCAAACGAATATCTTACCAGTCAGAGGCTAGCGCTCGTCTCGAACACCGCCGGAGAGGACAGTACGCTGAATTCCGTCGTCGGCGTCCACCAGGAGGTAGCCGCCGGGGTCGAGACCGGCGGTAATACCGGTATATCCGCCCCGCTCCGGAACGTGCACCCGTTTGCCACGCACCCATGTGGATGCAGCTGCGAAGCGAGCCAGAAGATCAGAGCGCTGCTGCAGATCTGGTCGATGCGTCTCGAGCTGTGTGAGCTCGAAGTCGAGCGCGCGCAGGATAGCGATGAGGAGGGCATTGCGGCTCTGCTGTTCGCCCGCGGCAATGCGCAACGAGGTCGCGATGGCATCGAGTTCCGGTGGAAAGCTCTCGTGGTTCATGTTCAACCCAATGCCGATGACGGCATAGCGCAGCAGAGCATCACTGCCCGGGTTCACGGCGGTTTCGACAAGTATGCCGCCGACCTTCTTGTCCGCGCCGGTGGGTTGTGCAAGCAGAAGATCATTGGGCCAGCGGATGTCGAGTTCAAGTCCCGTAGCGGTCTTGATGCCGGACTTCATTGCAAGACCGGTGGCGAGCGAGATCCAAAGGGCTTCGCGAAGAGGAAGCGCTGGCCGCGCGAGTACGCTGAGGTACAGGCCGTCGCCGGGCGACGAGTGCCAGGCGTGGCCTCCGCGGCCTCGCCCCTGGATTTGCGCGTCGGCGAGATAGATGGTGCCCTCGGGCGCACCGTTCGCGGCGGCCTCAAGTAGCGCGGTGTTGGTGGACTCAACGGTGGGGAAGTGATGCAGTTGTGCGGTGAATCGTGTGCCGGCTAACGCGGCACGAAGCGCGACAGGGTCCAGCGGTTCGATGAAACTCATGGAATCATCGTAACGCCATGCGGGCGAAGAGCCTGTGCGCTAGCTGTCCTTGCGATAGAGCAGGTTGCGCATCGCGTCGCGGCGTGCAGCGTTCGCCTCGCGGTCCGTGGTGGACGCTGGATGTTGCGCAATAAGTTCGGAAGCTTCGGGGGTGGAGCAGGAGGGGCAGCGATTGGCGTAGCCCGGCTTGTCCGGCCGCAGTTCAAACTCTTCTTCGCAGATGATGCAGGTCTTGATCGGGAAAGGCATGGGAGCACTCCAGGTTTGGTGCATGGTTCGAGTTGCCTGACGCTTGGTGAGACGCGTTCTATGCAGTAGTTGGACGCATGTTCAGGCATTAAGGAAGCAAATTAAGATTGCTCATCGGCAGGCAGCGCGGCAAGAGCGGCTTCCGCCTTCTGCTTCAACGCGAGCGTCTCGGTGTGCTGCTTGCGCAGGCCTTCGACGATGTGCGCCGGCGCGCGGGCGATGAAGCCCTCGTTGCCGAGTTGTTTGTCGGCGGCCTCAACGCCTTTGGTGTACTTGGCAAGGTCTTTGGTGAGGCGTTCGCGCTCGGCTGGGACGTCGATCTGCCGCTCGTAAAGCACGGCAACATCAAAGGCGGGCGTGCTCCGAGCGTTGGGGCCACTGAGTGCCGCAGACGCAAGCTCGACGCTGCTGACGCGTGCAAGCCTCGAGAGCATGTCGGCATTCGTATTCGTAAGGCTGGAGACGGAAGGGCTTGCATGTAGTTGGACGGGCGTAGATTCTTTCTCCGGCACGCTGAGCTCCTTCCGCAAAGCGCGGATGGTGACGATCAGCTCTTGCAGAGTCGTCATCGCGAGGACAGCGGCCTCGTCGGAGGCAAAATCCTCTGCTTGCGGATAACGCGTAAGGGCGATGGACTTCGCCGGCGAGTCGCTGCCAACGCTTTCGTAAAGCGCATGCCAGAGCTCTTCGGTTAGGAACGGCATGAAGGGCGAGAGCAGGCGCAGCGCGGCGTCGAATACGCTGACGAGCGCGTTAAGTGTGAGCCCGGTGATGTCGCTGTGCGGGCCGTCGAAGTTCAGGCGCAGCTTCACCAGTTCGAGGTACCAGTCGCAGAACTCACCCCAGAAGAACTGGTAGACGGCGTTCGCGGCTTCATCGAAGCGGTATGCGGCGAGCGAGTGCGCCACGCTGTCCGAGACCGCACTGAGGCGCGAAAAGATCCAGCGCGTTTCGAGCGGCGTGGTCTCGGGAAGCTCCAGCGATACCGAATCATGCCCGCTGAGTGAGACCTTGTAGCCTGCTTCACGGCCGCGGTCGATGTTCATCTGCAGGAAGCGCGCGGCGTTCCAGATCTTGTTGGCGAAAGCGCGATAGCCTTCGGTGCGGGCTTCGTTGAAGGCAATGTCGGTGCCCGGAGATGCTTGCGAGGCTAGCGTGAACCTTACAGCATCCGTCCCGTACTTCGTCACGATCTCGATCGGGTCGATCACGTTGCCTTTGGTCTTGGACATCTTCTGACGGTCGGCGTCGCGCACCAGCGCGTGGATGTACACGTCGCGAAAAGGAACGGCGTCTTTCAGCTCGCGCTTGCTGCCGTCAGCATTGGGTACGTCGAGCATGAAGTGGCAACCGAGCATGATCATGCGCGCGACCCAGAAAAAGAGTATGTCGAAGCCGGTCACCAGCAGCTGCGTCGGATAGAACGCTGCGAGGTCGGGAGTGAGCGTGTTGCTCGCGCCCCAGCCGAAGACGGTGAAGGGAAGCAGCCCGGAGGAGAACCAGGTGTCGAGTACGTCGGTCTCCTGCGTTAGTTCGGTGCTGGCGCACTTCGCGCAGGCGGTGGGAGTCTCCATCGAAACGTTGATCTCACCGCACGCGTCGCAGTGCCACGCGGGAATGCGATGGCCCCACCAGAGCTGGCGCGAGATGCACCAGTCGTGGATGTTGTTCATCCACTCGAAGTAGGTCTTGGAGTACATCTCCGGCGTGAACTGAATGTGTCCGTCGCGGACAGCTGCTATGGCGTTGGTCGCGATGCTGTTGCCACCTCCGTTGGGATTCTTGTTCACCGCGATAAACCACTGCATCGAGAGCCGTGGCTCAATGACCGCACCCGTGCGTTGCGAAATCGGCAGTGTGAGCGTGTGATCCTTCACAGCGACCAGCATGCCCGCGGCCTCAAGGTCGGCGACGATACGCTTGCGCGCCTCAAAGCGGTCGAGGCCGTGATAGGGAGAGCCTTCAAGATCAATGCGCGCCTGCTTGTCCATGATGCTGGGCGAAGGCAGGTTGTGGCGCTGGCCGATGGCAAAGTCGTTGGGGTCGTGCGCGGGCGTGACCTTGACCGCGCCGGTGCCGAACTCGGGCTGCGCCCAATCATCGGCCAGGATGGGAATCTCGCGGCCGACAAGAGGCAGAATCAGCTTCTTGCCAACGAGCGCGGTGTAGCGCTCGTCGCTGGGGTTCACGGCGACTGCGGTGTCACCCAGCATTGTCTCCGGGCGGGTGGTGGCGATGACGATGCTGCCGGTCCCGTCAGCCAGCTGGTAGCGAATGTGAAACAGATGGCCGCTGCGCTCCTCTGACTCAACCTCGAGATCCGACACGGCTGTGCCCAACACCGGGTCCCAGTTCACGATGTAGGCGCCGCGATAGATCAAGCCCTGCTCCCACAGGCGGACGAATGCCTCCTTGACTGCCACCGAAAGCCGATCATCCATCGTGAAGTACTCGCGCGACCAGTCCACCGACGCGCCGAGGCGTCTCATCTGATCGGTGATGGCCGAGCCATACTGGCGCTTCCACTCCCACACGCGCTCGGTGAAGGCCTCGCGAGTGAAGTCGGTGCGCGACTTGCCTTCGGCGGCGAGCTGGCGCTCCACCATCATCTGCGTGGCAATGCCGGCGTGGTCGGTGCCGGGCACCCAGACCGCGGTGTCGCCCGTCATGCGGTGCCAGCGGGTAAGGATGTCCATCTCCGTCTGGTTGAGCATGTGGCCCATGTGCAGGCGGCCGGTAACGTTGGGCGGCGGCAGCAGCTGAACGAAGGGTGTAATCGTGCTTGCGTCGGCCGGGGTGGGGACGGAGAAGATGCGCTCGTCAACCCAGAATTTGGACCACTTCTCTTCGATCAGCGAGGGATCGTACGCTTTAGGTAGTTCCTGACTCATAAGCTTTAAGCGTAGCAGGAAGACAGAGTGTAGAGGGTAGAGAAGGCTTAGATCCAAACGAGAAGAGCGGAGGCCGCAGCCTCCGCTCTCTCTACTACTTATTCCTTTGCCGTTAGAAGGGATTCAGCTTGTCGAGGCCCTTCTTCGGCTTCTTCTTGCTGGAGCTCTCGTCGTTCTTGTCTTCCTTGGGAACCTTCACCTTCTTCTTCTTTCCGTTCGCGGAGACGGGTGCGGTCTGGGCTGGCGGCGTGGAGTGACCTTCCACGTCGTTGAGCTGGTCGGGCGCCTCTGCAGGCTTCTCGACCGCCGGCAGCGCCGCGTTCGCCGGCTTTGGCATCGGCAGCCCGTAGTTTGGATCCTGGGCGCCCGTAGCGGCAGGCAAGTTGCTCGCCGGGGTACCGGTCGCAGGAGCCGCGCCGGGCGTGATTACATCCACGCCAAGGCCTGTGCCCGAGCCACTCGCCGGTGCGCTATTCGCAGGCGCCACTTCAGTCACGGTCTTATCCGAGTTGTCTACGGCTGCGGAGCCCTCGCTGGGCACGTCTTCCAGCGTTGGTGGAGCGGCTGCGGCCGCAGGTGCCGGTGCTGCGCTCGACGCATCTGTCGCGCTCGGCCGCGGGTTGGCTTCAGTGGCCGGAAGTTTCTTTGCCAGGTTCGGATCAAAGGCGTCGCGGTAGTCTGCCATCAGGTCCTTGACGACCGTGGGCGCCACGGTTGGCGCTGGATCCTGAAGGGTTGGCAGACCGATTCGAGCAGCGGTAACCGTATCCGGCGTGTGCAGGAAGAGCAGTTCAATGCGCTTCTGCAAGTTGTACTGCGCCCGGCTGCTTTCGAGTTCTTCGCTCAGGGCAGCCTCTTCCTTGGTCGGCGTCGGAATGGGAAGATTCATGCCGGTGAGGCGTTCTTTGGCGTCCTCCGCATGCGGCGCGGCAGAGTGATAGAGCACCACCCGGCGATAGTCATCTGCCGCCTTGCTGTCGTAATCCTCCAGCAGGCGCGCCTTTGGACCCTCAGGCAGGCAGCGCGTGCCGCGCGGCAGGTTCTTGGAGCAGACCACATCGGACCGCACCATGGCCGCCTCCGCCTCATACGCGTCGCCAATGCCGATCAGCACGTCGTCCATATGGCTATAGAGCGGGTAGGTGTCTACCACCGTCTGATAGCGAGCGATCGAAGCCGGCCAGTTGCCGCGAGAGGCGTAAAAGGAGCCTAGGTTAGCCTCACGATCAGCCAGTACCTCTTGTACTTCGCGGAGCTTCTGGCGCGCGTTGTCCAGAATCGGCTTGGGCGCGTCCGGATACTGCTTCAGCATGGTGCGGTACTCCTGCTCGGCGTGCGTGGCTTTGGAGTAGTCGCGGTCTGGAACGTCCATCTGCTTGAAGTAGATGTCGCCGATGCGAAGCTGGGCCTCTGCGGCCTCGGGCACGTTGGGGAAGAAGGTGATGAAGTCGCGATACTCCTGCTCCGCTTCGGTCATGGCGGCGCTGCCACCCTCCCTGTACCAGGCGTCGGCGACGGCCAGCTTGGCGCGCATCATGTACTGCGAATCCGGGTAGGTATCGAGCAGCGTCTGCAGATCGAGACGGCCAATGTCATAGTGACCGCCGGCAATCTGGGTCATGGCTTTGTCGTAGAGCTGCTTGTCGGGAAGCTGCTCATCCTTGCCGATCAGGGGGTTGTACTTGGCCTCCTTCTTCAGCTCGCGCTTGGTGTCCTTGGTCTCCTGGACACGGTCGGCCTTGGCAATCCTGGGGTGCTTCTTCCGACGATGGAAGGTGAGGGTCGACGTGGCGGATGTTGTCTCCTTACCCTGAGCATCCACGGTGGTCTTCTGAGTATCCGTTACGGTTCCCTTGCCTAGCTGCTGGGTCGTGGTCTGCTGGTTCACCGTCTGTGTGCTCGCGTCCTGCGCGCGCAGCGCGGGTGCTCCAGCAAGCACGGCAGCGACTGCGAAGCCGGCCACAAGGCCTGCCCGGTTGCTAGGAAAGAAACTCCGAAACTCTATGCGCATTCAAACTCCATCTGCTCTGCATTCCATTTGTTCTACGGCTTGGCCGCGAACCCGATCTGCTGCGCGGCGGTAGCCGCCAAATTCCAACTTCCCTGCGGTCCGATCCCGTGCAGCTTCTATTCTATCTGGCGAACCGCCAGAACCGCATCCGTAAGGGGGTGATTCCTCGTCCTGATCGTCCGGCTTGCGTCAACTAGCGGCGCGGGCCACCCGTAGAAATTCGCGGGCGTTCTCCTCGGTCTTGCCTGACTGGCCCGATGACTGCCCCGGTGACGCAAAGATGGCGGAACCCGCAACCAACATGTCCGCTCCTGCTTCGACGACGCTCGCCACCGTATCGTGAGCGATCCCGCCGTCGACCTCAATACGATAGTTCAGCCCCAGCTCATGCCGCAGCCGGCGCAGGTGGGCGATCCGCTCCACCGACCGGGGCAAAAACTTCTGACCCCCAAACCCCGGATTCACGCTCATTACCAGCACATGATGCACCATCGAAAGGACTTCCGAGAGCATCTCCACCGGCGTGGCCGGGTTGATCACCACCCCGGGCAGCATCCCGTGGTCGAGAATCAGCTGCAGCGTGCGGTTCAGGTGCCTGCAGGCCTCTACCTGGACCGAGACCATATCCGCCCCGGCCTCGGCAAACGCCGGAATGAACTCGTCCGGGTTCTCGATCATCAGGTGGCAGTCGAGCGGCAGCTTGGTCACCGGTCGAATTGCCTTCACCACCGGTGGTCCGAAGGTAATGTTGGGCACAAAGTGGCCGTCCATAACATCCACATGGACGATCGTGCCGCCGCCGGCGGTCGCACGGCTAATCTCATCGGCCAGATGCGCAAAGTCCGCGGCAAGGATGGAAAAAGCGAGTTCAATCAAGGTGCTGCCCTCGGCTATCGTATTCTTCAAGTCTAGCAGCGCCGCGAAGCTCTGGCAGCGCGCGTAGCTTACTCCGCGACGTCGCCTGGTGTGACGGCCTTGCGCCCCCGAGACCGCTTCGGCAACACCGGCACCTCTCGCTCCACGCCCTCTCGTCCGGCGTGAAGGATCTTCGTCTTGACCACCTTGGCCGCCTCGCGGTCCACGGGAGCTACCGCCGCCGGTGGACCGAGGACGACCCGTGCGGCTCCATTCAGAATGCGGCGGATGGGCCACGACCCGTCAGGATTCGGCAGGAAGACCTCGCCCGCACGCTGTTTCTCCGGGCGATAGTACCAGCGGCGGAAGAGCGAAAGATGGTCGCAGAACTCGGCAACGTCGATGGTGGTTTGCGTGGCGGCTGAGAGAGCGTCGATGGCCGTGCGCGCACGCTCTTCAGGCGTGAGCGTGGAAATCGACGGCTGTACTTCGAGTGTGGCCAACTCGTCGGTCTGGGCTGGATCATCGAGTGGAACCGCCGCCAGCATCAGCGGCTGCGCGAACAGGCTGCTGCCCACAGCGGTCTGCTCGCGGACAGCGCGAACACCCAGCGTGGACAGCCGTTCGGGCCCGGCGATACAGCCTTGTTCGAAGAGAAAAACAGCAGCTTCTTCGACGCGGGCATCCTCTTCGCGTGGTGCAGTTTCCTGGAGCACGAGCGCGCGCAACTGGTCGACGGGCCGCACCAACTCATCGGCGAGCAGCGCCGCGGCCCGCACCTTCTCCCACTGTTTGTGCAGTGCCGCTGCAGTCTCAAAGTCCATGGCCTCGCTGGCTGCTTCGCGCTGCGCAGCCACTTCATCCAGCAGCGACTGCCCCCGCGTGCTGAAAAACGCGAACACCCGCCGAGCCTCCTGCGCATACTGCTCGGGAGTGCACGCCGCCGGGTTGCCCTCCTTGCAAGGCTGCATGCACTTGTTCATCTCGCCGTAGACGCAGCCCGGATGCTCGGGATAAGGCTCGAGGTCCTCATAGCAGCGGCGCAGTAGAAACAGGTCAAGCACCGCATCGCAGTAACGCTCGGCCGCGGCACGCGAGGGAAACGGCCCGAAGAACTCATGCAGCGATCGCTTGCTCAACCGGTTCGTCGAGTACACACGCGGATGCCGGTGCGACATTGTGACCCGCAGCATGTAGGGCGTGTGCAGACGAAGCCGTCGTCGCGCCTCTTCGGCTCCAAAGGCAGCGCGAGCCGCGCGGTAGAGCATCAACGTCGACTCGAACTCCGATCCCGTACGCGTCCACTCGATGAAGCGAATACGCGCGCGCAGGTTCAGTCGCTTGGAGAACACTGGCTTGCCGTTTTCGTCGAGGACCTCAGGCGGTGCCAGCAGCCGGCGCAGACGACGGCGCAAATCGGCGGCACGCGTAAGATACGGCTCTGCGGCGGGATCTGACCCGCGAAGCGCAAAGACCCCAGGCGCGGCAGGAATGCTGCGAAGAAGCTCGGCAGAGCTCTCCGGAACGAACTCGGCGCGGTGCTCGAACGTAAATGGGGAAGAGGTCGCAGCCACAGGAGGATTCTAGACGGGTTGCAGCTTGGCGATCAGCTGCCCGCCACCGTCATGCCTTCAACGCGCACAGTGGGAACCGCGCCCGAGCCACGAAACTCGAGGTCGTTTCCAATCGCAACCACGTTGCGGAAGATATCCTTGAGATTGCCCGCGATCGTAATCTGTTCCACCGGATACGCAAGCTCGCCGTTCTCAATCCAAAGGCCGCTCGCGCCCACCGAGTAGTCGCCGGTCACAAGATTCACGCCGTGCCCCATCGTCTGCAAAACATAAAGCCCAGAGGGAACGCCGCCGATTACCTGCTCCGGCGTGAGCGTGCCCGGTTCCAGAAAGTAGTTCCCGCCGCCAATCCCCGGCGCGCCTGCAAGCCCGCGCGAAGCCTTTCCGGTCGACTGCATATCGAGCTTGCGCGCTGTGTAGGTGTTCAGCATCAGGTGCTTCAGAACCCCGCGCTCAATCACAACCGTGCGGCGAGTCGGCAGACCGTCGCCGTCAAACGGACTGGTGCCGAACCCGCCTACGCGAAGCGCGTTCCCATCCTCAAGCGTGTGGTCGAAGACCATCGTGCCGTCGTCGATCATGGTGATGTTCTCGCCCGCAACCTGCTCGCCCAGTTTCCCAGAGAACATGCTCGAGTTCCGATAGATCGCGTCGCCATCGGCAGCCGCGAGCAGGTTGCCCATCAGGCCTCGTGCGACCTCAGCAGCAAAGACCACCGGACAGCGCTGCGTTACAACGCGGCGCGCGCCAAGGCGTCGAAGCGCACGTTGAGCGGCAATGCCCCCCACGGCCTCCGGGCTCTCAAGAAGTTTTGCGGTACGCGCGGACGAGTACCAGAAGTCGCGCTGCATGGCGCCGCTGGCATCCTGCGCAATCGGAGTGACGGAGAAGCCGCAGTAGCTGCTGCGATACTCGCCAGCAAAGCCGCGCGAGTTCACCATGAACCGCCGCAGCGTGCTGGCGTCAAAGTCCGCGCCTGAAGAGTTTTGGATCCGCGTATCGTGCGCCATGGCCGCGGCTTCGCAGCGCCGTGCAATGTCCAGTCTCTCCGCCGGCGCTATCTCATCTACGTCATCGAAGTACAGCGCCAGTGCGTCCACGTCGTTGGACCCGAAGGCGCTGCGGTCGGGCAACCCCGCAAAGGGGTCCACGCCTGTGACGCGCGCCAGCTGCACGGCGGATTCAATGATGCGGTTGACGCCCTCCGCGGAGAGGTCGCTGGTGGAGGTGCTGGCAGTGCGGCTGCCCACCGATCCGCCATCTTCAGAGAAAAAAACCCGCAGGCCAAGCGCGCGAGAGCCGGACTCAACAAGCTGCTCCACCTGGCCCAGACGAACGTTGACGTGGAACTCTTCGCTCTCGATCGCCACAGCTTCGGCGTCCGTCGCGCCCAGCGAAAGCGCGCGTGCAACGGCTTGTTCGGCGAGCTGCTTCAGATCTGCTGCATGGACTTCGCTTGCTGCACTGCTCAACATCGTTTTCCTCAGCTTCGTCTCCCCAGCGGGCCCTAGGCCACCGGTGCGCCGGACAGACGGGTTGCGCGGCCATCGTTCGCAGCGTGAAACCGCGCTCCTGCAACGCAATGCTCCGAGTCGCTCTTCAGCTTGTGCTCCACATGGGAGACCGCGCCGGGAGTATGACGCTTATGCAGCTTCAACGGTCCATGGCACTCCTTGCAGCGGAACTCGGTATCGCCGTCAAGAATCGCATCGGCAACGGTCTTCACCTTCCAGAACGGCTCATAGCCGCCCCCCGCGCGCACGCGGCGGCGCTTCACTTCGCACTCGAACAATTTTTCGGGAGCAATTGCAACCTTGGTAGCCATTCGTCTTCCTTCTTGGTGCGGTTGAGAGTGCGTGTGAGGTTCCAATCGATAGAAAATCCCTGAATAAAATCCTGCTTAGTGGCCGGTACCACCTACGGTCATGCGGTCAAGCTTTACGGTCGGCATGCCCACCCCGACGGGAACGCTTTGGCCGGCCTTGCCACACGTGCCAATCCCTTCGTCGAGCGCCAGGTCATTACCAACCATCGAGACGTACTTCAACGCCTCGGGCCCATTGCCAATCAGCGTTGCACCCTTCACCGGAGCCGTCACCACACCGTCCTCGATGAGATATGCCTCGCTGGCGGTGAACACAAACTTGCCGCTCGTGATGTCCACCTGCCCGCCGCCGAAGTTCACCGCGTAGAGCCCGCGCTTTACCGACCTCAAAATGTCAGCAGGATCATCCTCGCCATTCAGCATGTAGGTGTTCGTCATGCGCGGCATAGGAATCGACTGATAGCTCTCGCGCCGCCCACTGCCAGTGTTGGGCATATTCATCAGGCGCGAGCTGAGCTTGTCGGAGAGGTAGCCGCGCAGGATGCCGTTCTCAATCAGCACCGTCTCCTGGGTGGGGTTGCCCTCGTCGTCCACGTTCAGCGAACCGCGCCGCCCGGGCATGCGCCCGTTGTCCACCACCGTCACCTTCGACGAAGCCACCTGCTGCCCGATCAGGCCAGCAAACGCCGACGTCTTCTTGCGGTTGAAGTCGGCCTCCAGCCCATGGCCCACCGCTTCATGCAGCAGCACGCCAGGCCAGCCAGGCCCAAGGACCACTTCCATTTCGCCCGCTGGAGCCGCAACCGCGCCCAGCTGCAGGATGGCCGTGCGAGCGGCCTCATGCGCAAAATGCTCGGGAGATTTATTGCCTGTAAAGAAATCCAGCGTCACACGACCGCCGCCGCCGCTGCTTCCCCGCGCCGTGTTGACGGCATCCTTCGCAATCACCGCAACATTCAGCCGCGCCAGAGGCTGCGTGTCGGAAGCATAGGTTCCATCCGAAGCAGCAATGAGAATCCTGCGCAGCTCGTCATTGATGCTGGCCCTGACCTGCGTAATGCGCGAGTCGTAATCTCGCGCAGCCTTGTTCGCGCGCTCGATCAGCCGGAGCTTGTCAGCGATCTCCGCGTCCGCGGTAACGCCCGCAACCGGATAGAGCGAAGGTGCTGGAACCTCGTGAAAGCCCTGAACCCGCTGCGTCTGCGGCCCACTGGCGATCAGTGCTGCCATGCGCGCGGCCTTCAGCAGCCGCTCGGGGCTCAGGTCGTCCGTATACGCATAGCCGGTGCGCTCGCCCGAAAGTACCCGAATGCCGCAGCCCACGCTGATGCCCTGCGCCGCGGTCTTTACGATGCCCTCGTCCATGCCCAGCGACGTGGACGTGACCGCTTCAAAATAAAGATCCGCAAACTCGCCCCCAGCCGAGAGCGCCTCGCCAAGGCAGCGCTCCAGCAGCCGCTCGGTCAGGCCAAGATGGGTAAGGAAGTAACGCTTGTGGTCCGGAACATCGGAAGAAGGAAGGTTATGGGCGGCTGCCATTAATCCAATTGTAGTCTTAGTAAGCCTCGAAACCCGCTCCCATCGGACATCAAACGCACCCTGATCTCGAAATCAGCCTAAAAACACTTGCGACATGAAGCTGCGCCGACCACCCAGCATCAGCGGCCGTGCGAAGGGTCGGGGCTGCTGGCCAGGTCCATGTCCAGGAAGGTCGTCGAATCCCCAGGAGCATAACAGTTGCCGTCCGCGGCATACGTCTTAGCGCACGAGCGCGTCAGCTCTGGCCGCCTCGGAGACTGCGAGTACTGCCATGCCGCAAGATTGCCGCCGGGGCTCAGCGTCAGCTCGCCACTGGTCGCGAGAGGCCTCGCATTCACCGTGCATCCAGGTGCTGGCGGGCACGTGTCCTGCGCGTCGAACATCGCGATCGGATGCAGATGTCCCGAGACGACCCGCGAGCGGATGTCATCGATGGTGGTAATGGTCTGGCCCGGTCCGTTCGGCACCGGCTGTCCGCTGGCGTAGACGCCGGGAAGATAATCGCTCGCGGCCACGGCCTGCGTCCACGCGAGCAGGTACGCTGCCTGTTCGTCCAGCAACTCCCCACCCTCCTCCTGGTCGAGAAAAAGAATCGTGTGCGCAGGGAAGCCCTCACTCCGTGCAGCGGCAATCGCGACTGCGGCGTCCTTCTGTGCCAGTGCAGCGGGCATTGTTCCCGCCTTCTTCGACTTCAGAATCTCAGCATCGAGACGTCCATCAGCAAGCACCAGGAAACCCCACCCCTGTTGCCGCAACAGCGCCCGTTTGCCCCGCCAGGTGTTCTCGTTCTCTCCTGGAGGATTCGTCAGCCAGTAGCCCGCAAACGCGAACGTATGGTGCAGCGCGGCCATCGTGTCATCGCCGGGATAATCATTACGATCGAAGCCACGAAAGCCGCCGGCGCTGGCGCCAACTAGCCGTGCACCGGTCGGTTCCACTGCAGTGCTCTTACTTGCCGCGCGGCTGGCAGCGGCTGCACCAGCGACGTTGCTGCCGTGCGAGCACCCGCTCACAGCAAGAATTCCCAGCCCCACTCCGAACCCAACCTTAGCCGCAGACAACGCCAGCCGCATTTCCTTTACCTCCACCTCAGCCTACATCGGCGCATCCTCCATCGGATGCAGATCATAGGTCGCAGGGCATGCAGGTTCGGTCTACAATCACTGTGACGTAGTGGAGAAGGCTTCACGGGTTCCATCTCGATCTCGTTCCATCTCGATATCAAGGACTTGCACAATGCCTCCAGTGGCGGACCCACGTTACCCCATAGGAAAATTCGCGCCGCCGGCAACCATCTCGGCTGACGATCGACGGATCGCCATCAGCGCGCTTGAGAAGATGCCGGAGCTGTTGCGCAGCGCGCTTCGCGACCTCGACACCGTCCAACTCAACACGCCCTACCGTGAGGGCGGCTGGTCGATCCGGCAGGTCGTCCATCACGTGGCAGACTCGCACAGCACCGCCTTCCACCGCATCCGCCGCGCCCTCACCGAAGACTGGCCCACCGTCTACGGCTACAGCGAAAAGGCCTTTGCCGCCCTGGCCGATTCCGTCGCACCTGCCGAGTGGTCCGTGGAACTCATCGAAGCCGTCCATGCGCGCTGGGTGCTCGTGCTTCACTCCCTCACGGAGCCGCAGTGGAAGCGCGGCTTCAGGCACACCGAGCGCGGTCCCAGCACCATTGAGGAGTCCACCATGCTGTACGCCTGGCACGCCCGTCACCACCTCGCCCACATCACCCACCTCCGCGCACGGAAGGGTTGGTAGCCAATGCCCGGCCCGCATGCAGGCGACGTGCACCTGGCGACAACGCCAGAGTCCATCGCCCGCTGCTTCGCCGTGATGCGCGACCTCCGAACGGCGCTCACCAGCCCCGAGGAGTTCGTTGCCCTCATCCAGCAGCAACAGGTGGAGGGCTTTCAACTCGCCTTCCTTGAGCAGAACGGGCAAGCGGTCACCGTCGCCGGATTCCGCGTCCAGCACATGCTCGCCACCGGCCTCACCATGTACGTCGACGATCTCGTCACCGGCGACGCGTTTCGTTCGCAGGGCCACGGGAAAACAATGCTCGACTGGCTGATCTCCCACGCGCGCATGCAGGGCTGCCAGACCTTCTCCCTCGACTCCGGAACGCAGCGCCGCGAGGCCCACGCCTTTTACTTCCGCGAACGCATGCGCGTGTCCAGCTTCCACTTCGTGCTGCCGCTCAACTAGTCCGCTCCGCCAGCAATTCCAATGCGCCGCCCATGGTGCTACCCTTCGGTTAATGCCCCCGCCCAGAGCTTCTTCCGCGGACCAGCCGCCCGCCCTGCCAGACACCCAGCACCCCACCGCCGGGACGGCCGTCCACCTCGCCCAAACCCTCGCCCAGCAGATTGAAGAGTTCCTCGCGCAGCACGCCGAGGCCGCCGTGCTCGAGGACGGCAAAGTCCTCTTCGACCTGCGCACCGCCAAGGCCTCACTCAACACCGACCACGACCGCTGCACGCTGCATCTCTGGAGCGACGACCGCAACCTCGTACGCCGCATCGTCTCCATCACCGAGCGCGCCGGTTGCCTCCGCCTCTCCACGCAGCGCTTCGGCCACGCGCAAACCAAGCTGCTGGAGCTCGTAGCCTCGCGCGATCGCCGCACCCCCACCACGCGCGAAACCGCGCGCCAGCGTTACGTGCAAACCCTGGAGCGCGTCCTCCCGCGCTTCTTCCAAGACTGGAATCCCGACGGCTTCCGCACCGCAATGGACCTGGAGCGAAGCTTCGGCCCCGCCTACGCGCGCGGTTCGCTGCTGCGCGGAAACACCGCCTGGGCGGTCATCGGCGTCAACGAAAACGAGACCGCTACGACCATCGATGGCATCCTCACGCTCGGCATCCTCTGGCTGCACCACTGCCGCGAACATGCCGGTGGCCGCAGGCTCTACCAGGGATTGAAGGTCATCGTGCCACGCGGCTCGGCCATGCTCACGCTCGCGCGCATGGCGTGGCTTAACCCGGACTCCGCTCAGTGGGAGCTCTGGGAACTCGAGCAGAGCAGCGAAGAGCTCACGCAGCGCGACACCAGCGACCACGGCAATCTGCGCACACGCCTGGTGCATCTCCCCGACGAGCAAGCTGCACGCGATCGCTTCGCCGCTGGCATCGAGCAGGTGATGCAGCTCGTCCCCGCGCACGATCACGGCAGAGTAGAACAGCGTCTGCGCAACACTGCTGAGCTCGCGTTCCTTCTGCACGGCATGGAGTTCGCGCGCGTAAAGATCGGGCTAGCCCCCAACAGCTTCGCGCAGACACTAGAGGTAACAGCCGGAGTCGGCCCCAGCGAAACTCCATTGACTGAGATCAACCGCGCGCTGCTTACAGAGATGGTTGCAGAACTCTTTGCACGCCGCCGCGCAATCGAACCCTCCGTCGCAACCCTCCGTCGAACTTCCACGTTGCGAAGAATTGGTTCCCCCATGACCGCACCGGCCCACGCGCGCATGCCTCTCGCAGGGCGGCACCGCGCCAAAGCTCCCGCCCAGGACCCACTCTATCGCGCGGCCCCCGAACGCTGGCTGGAGTCGATGCTGCGCCGCGACCTCGCGCCGCTTACCCGCAGCCTCGCGCCCACGGCAATCCCCACGCACCCTCGACAATCCGGCAACTTCGCCAATGATCTCGACCCGGACACTGTCGGCAACCGTGCCGATGGTGGGCCTTCACATGCGCGCGCAACGGATGGAAACCGGATCGACGCAGAGGCCCTTGAGAGCCGCGTGATCCCGCGCCTCGATCCGCAGCACGTCTACTCCCAGGTAGCAGCCATCGCCGGCGCCGGCGACCACGGCCTCCTCGATCTCCTCGGCGTCACTGCCGATGGCCGACTCGCCGTCATCGAGCTCAAGGTCGACGACGATCTGCACTTCGCCCTGCAGGGCCTCGACTACTGGATTCGCGTGCGCCATCACCACTTGCAAACTGCGGACACGGCCACTGGCTTAGGCGAGTTTCAGCGCCACGGATACTTCCGCGGCGTGTCGCTCTCGCCGTCGCCGCCACGCCTCTACCTCGTCGCCCCATCGCTTCACATTCACCCTGCAACGGAAACCATTCTGCGTTACTTCTCGCCCCGTGTGGAGTGGAACCTCCTTGCGCTCGACGAGCGCTGGAGGCAGCAGATTCGCGTAGTTTGGCGCAAACAGTCGCGCCCCTGACCATGCATTGAATCGCGAAGGCAGGAACCGCCATCCAAGGGTTGAAGGAGATCTACGATGGCAACGGCGACAGCAGTTTCAAAGACATTCAAGTTGGGTGGCGAGCAGGAGATTCAGCGCCTCGGATACGGCGCAATGCGCATCACCGGCAACGGCATCTGGGGCGAGCCAGCGGACCGTGAGAACGCAAAGAAGGTACTGCGCCGTGCAGTGGAACTTGGCGTCGACTTCATCGATACAGCCGACAGCTACGGCCCCGCAGTCAGCGAGCGCCTCATCGGCGAAGCCCTCGCTCCTTATGACAAGGGCACGATCATCGCAACCAAGGCGGGCCTCACGCGCCAGGGCCCTGACAAGTGGCTGCCAGTAGGGCGACCCGAATATCTGACGCAGCAAGTAGAAATGAGCCTCCGTTGGCTCAAGCGCGATCGCCTCGACCTCTGGCAGTTGCATCGCATCGACCCCAAGGTCCCCGTCGAGGATTCTCTCGGCGCCATCAAGCAGTTGCAGTCGGCAGGCAAGATTCGTTTCGTCGGCCTCAGCGAAGTCTCGGTCGAAGAGATCACGCAGGTACGCAAATTCATAGACATCGTCAGCGTGCAGAACGAGTACAACCTGACAAATCGCAAGAGCGAAGCGGTGCTTGAATACTGCGATCGTGAAAAGATTGCGTTTATCCCTTGGTTCCCCGTGGCCTCTGGCAAGCTGGCGCAGCCCGGCGGCAAGCTCGACGAGCTCGCCAGAAAGCATGGCGCAACCGTCTCGCAGCTCTCGCTCGCGTGGCTGCTCCACCGCTCGCCCGTGATTCTGCCCATCCCCGGCACCTCTTCGGTCGAACACCTTGAAGAAAACGTGAAAGCCGCAGACGTCATCCTCAGCGACGCCGAATGGCAGGAGCTGGAAGCAGCGACGAAGTAGCGGCCAGTGCCAGTAGCACGTGGCTGGCTTCCACAGATAACTCACAAGTCTTCTGCAATCTCGCCATGTTATTCTGCGAGGGCACTTTAGCACTGGTGCGATACGGACGCGATTTTCAAGGAGGACATCATGGGTCTATTAGAAGAACTCGCAGGTGCAGCAGTGGCAGTAGAGGGCGCAAAGAAGCTGGATCCAGGCGCTGGGATCTTCACCGAAGGCGCAGCGGCCGTTGCCGGCTTTGAAGGCACAGAAGCGGTTGTCGATCACTTCGAGAAGAAGGATGACGCTCCCACCGACGGCTCCAACTAAGCTCGCTGAGAATTTTGAGTTAAGAAAAAGCGAGCTGCCCTTCTGGGCAGCTCGTTTTGTTTCAACGCAGCAACTAGCAATCAACCCCACGCAGCCGGTGCCGCGTCGAGCTCCGCATCCGGCTCAAGGGTGAACTCCTCCGCAGCCGCATCCCGCCGGGTAAAGAACGCTTCCACCTTGTCGATCACCTGCGCCCCGCGCTTGGCCTCAAAGATCTCGCGTCGCAGCGTCGCACCTCCCGGCACGCCGTGCGTAAACCAGCTCGCAAACTGCTTCATCCGCCCGATCGCGTCCCGCTGCGCGCTCTCGTGATTCCGCTTCAGCCGCTTCTCCAGGTCCGACTCAGCCGGTCCATGCACCTCAGGATGCTCCGCAACCTCGGCCATCAACCGGTCAAAGTAGTCGCGGATCATGCGATAGCGATCCATGTCTGTCGGCTTGTCGTACACGCCCACGCCCGTGCTCTGCTTGGACGCAGTGTACTGCGCAATCTGCCGAAAGATCCACGGATTGGCCGGGGCCGCCCGCCCAATCATCACCGCATCGCAACCCGTAGCCTCCACCATCGCAGCGGCGTCTTCGGGCGTTCGAATGTCTCCGTTGCCAATCACCGGAATCGTTACAGCGTCCTTCACCGCGGCAATCCACTCCCATCGCGCGTTGCCGGAGTAGCCCTGTTCGCGCGTCCGTGCATGCAGCGCCACCGCATTCAGTCCGCAGTCCTCCGCCATCTTCGCCAGCTCCGCGCACACAATGTTGCTGTCGTTCCAGCCCATGCGGAACTTCACGGTGAAGGGAATCGAAACGGCCCTGCGAACCTCCTCAAAGATCTCGCGAATTCGCGGCAGGTCGCGCAACAAACCGCTGCCGCCGTTGCACGCGACGACGCGCTTGGCCGGACAGCCCAGGTTCAGGTCCACCAAGTCAAAGCCCGCATCCTCGCATATCCGCGCCGACTCAGCCAGCGTCGCCGGGTTCGACCCGAACAACTGCGCCGAGATCGGATGCTCGTCCTCGTAGTAGGTCAGGTAACGCTTGCGTTTGGTCTCGCGCATCCGACTAAGCCCATCGGCAGAGGTGAACTCGGTCATGATCAACCCGCAGCCAGAAACCTCGTTGCTGGTCTCCACATCCACGTCAGCCGAAGCGGTGGGATCGGCAAACCTTGGACCGGTAAACACGGACGCGTTTTTGATGAACCGCCGAAACACCGTATCCGTAACCCCGGCCATCGGCGCCAGCACCGTCGCCGGCGCAATCCGCACCCCGCCAATCGACATCTCCGCCGGCACGCGCGCCTCACGCGGCATCGTGCGCGGAGCGTCCATCTCCGTGTTGTCCCAGCTCTTCTTCATGTATCTATCGCGCTGCAATGCGTCTGCCATGGATGGGGTCGCGCAGAATCTTTAGCCAAGAAGAAAGGCCTCCGCTGTTCGCAGAGGCCTCTCGGTTTCGTTTCTTGCGAGAGTTACTTCGCTTCGTTCGCAGCGATTTCGGCCTTCTTGGCGTCGGTCGCAGCAAACTTCCGGCGGAAGCGCTCGATACGGCCGGCGGTGTCGACCAGCTTCTGCTTGCCGGTAAAGAACGGGTGGCAAGCCGAGCAGATTTCCACCACAATCGCACCCTTGTGGGTGGACTGTGTGTCGAACTCGTTACCGCAGGCGCACTTCACGTGCGTCGCTTCGTACTGAGGATGAATTCCTGTCTTAGGCATGTTGTTTCTTTCTAGCATTCCCGCCGCAGAACGGTTCGCTTGCACACTGCCACTGGGCTGATCCTGATCCGAAAACCAGAATCGCGGGGCTGGCGTACATCGATATTCCTGTCGCGCTGCGAGCTTGGGCCCCGACTCCCGGGGCTTCAGGCGCTCCAACTAGTTTACCACTGATCGTCAATTCGCCTTCAAATGGCGGCGTATGAGCGACTTCGCTCGTCCTCCGAGTGAGTCGGTGAGCCCGCCTCATACCCGGCCACTCACCAAATCCGCTGTGCTGCTTTCCTCACGCGGAACCCGATTCACACAGGAACACTCCGCAACCCCTCCACCCTCCGACTGCGATACTAGAAAGAAGCCGTGCCGACCCCTGCCTAACGCCGGCCAGGAGGAGGCGCGGAGGAAGATCCCGATGCCAGAAGAAATCTGCAAACTCTGTGAAGGAGCCGGTCTGCGCGTAGTCGAGCGCCCGGACGGAACCCGCGCCGCCGTACCCTGCGAGTGCCGCATCGCCAAACGCTCCGCGCGCATGATCCAACAGGCGCGCATCCCGCAGCGTTACGCGCACTGCACGCTGGACAGCTACGACACGCACTTTCACTCCTCCAACCGCACCCTCGTTGGCGCGTTGGTGCAAGCGCGCGGATTCGTCGATGCGTATCCATCGGGAACGAACGGCAACGGCCTGCTATTCACTGGCTCCATCGGCGTCGGCAAAACCCATCTCGCCGTGGGCATGTTGCAGGCGCTCATCGCCGAACGCGGTGCCAGGGGTCTTTTTTATGACTATCGCGACTTGCTCAAAAAGATTCAAGACTCATACGGGCGAAGTGACGTCTCCGAGAGCCAGGTGCTCGGGCCCGTTTTCAGCGCCGATGTGCTGGTGCTCGATGAATTGGGCGCAGCCAAACCAACCGAATGGGTTTGGGACACCGTACAGCACATTCTGAATACCCGCTACAACGACCAGCGGACAACAGTCATTACGACAAACTATCCAAACGTAGTCGAGACAGCGTACGGCGAGTGGGAAGGTCTGGCGGAAGATAAGCGGAAGGCCAGGATGGCGATGCACAAGGACACCCTTGGCGACCGCATCACCGAGCGCATGCGCTCCCGCCTGCAAGAGATGTGCGTCGTCGTCGAGATGACCGGCGAAGACTTCCGCCAGAAGGTCAAGCGCGCCAGCTTCGCCTGACCGCCCCGCCACCGCTTTCTCATCCAGATGCTCCGTGCGGTATAAAATCGGCAATCATGCAGCCACTCGACCCCGCCGTGCCTACGCCCGACGCGCCCAAGCCGCCCTCCTCTCCCATGTTTACCGAACCGGTGCCGAAGCGCAGCTTTCCCACAACAGCGGTTGGCATCGCCGCAGTCGCGGTTGCAATCCTGCTTATCTTCTTTGTGCTCATGGGAAGACGAACCCAACCTGCTGCCGCTCCCAACACCCTGCTTCCCGTCGCGGCCTACGCCTCGAACCTCCCACTCACCAACCTCCAGATGAGCGATTCGACCAGCATGTCCGGCGGCAAGCAGACCTACCTCGAAGGCCACATCGCCAATCGCGGATCCAAGACCGTCACCGGAGTCACGGTCCAGGTCGTCTTCCCCAACGACGTCTCCATGCCCCCGCAGATCGAGACCGGCCCCCTCAGCCTCATCTACATGCGCCAGCCCTATATCGACTCGCGTCCCATCAGCGCCTCACCCCTTGCGCCAGGTGCGGAAGGCACCTTCCGCCTCATCTTCGACGACATCAGCGACAACTGGAACCAGCAACTGCCTCAGATTCGCATCACCGCCGTAGAAACCCATTAGCCATCTTGGTTAACCAAGTAGTAACTTCAAGACTGTTGCACGAAAAAATCCAGACCCACTACAAATCCACTTTCGACAACCCTGCGTTCTTTCTGCAGCGGAATACCGCGCGAGTTCGGTGTTTGCGTCGATCGACACCCACGGGCTCTCCAAAGGAGAGAATCACGGCAGATTGGCCCCCAGCAATGGGGGCCCCTTTTTTCTTTAAGCCCGCGCCCGCGCCCCTACGCCCGTACCGCCGCATGGATCGCCAGCAGCCTCTCCAGCGTCTCCCGTAACTGGTTGAGGTGCAGGGCATTGGCCCCGTCGGACTTCGCTTCGGCCGGGTTGTCGTGGACCTCCAGAAAGATCCCGTCGATCCCCGCCGCCACCGCCGCACGCGCCAGCACCGGGATGAACTCCGGCTGCCCGCCCGAAACCCCATTCCCGCCGCTGGGTGTCTGCACCGAGTGCGTACCATCGAAGATCACCGGCGCAAACCCCCGCATAATCGGCAGCGACCGCATGTCCACCACCAGGTTGTTATAGCCGAAGCTCGCCCCCCGCTCTGTAAGCGAGATGCGCGTATTACCGGAGTCGCGAATCTTCTCCACCGCATGCCGCATATCCCACGGCGCGACAAACTGCCCCTTCTTCACATTGATGGCGCGCCCCGTCTTCGCCGCGGCGATCAGCAGGTCCGTCTGGCGGCAGAGGAATGCCGGTATCTGCAGCATCGCATCCACCGAGCCCAGCGCATCGCTCACCGCCGCACACTGCTCCGGCGTATGGATGTCGGTCAGCACAGGCAGCCCGTTCGCCTCGCCTACCGTGCGCAGAATACGGCAACCTTCCTCCAGTCCAGGTCCGCGAAAGCTGCGAATCGATGTGCGGTTGGCCTTGTCATAACTGGCCTTGAAGATATACGGCACGCCCAGGTCGGAGGTGATGCGCTGAATGGCGTCGGCAAGTTTGCGGGCGTGGGGCTCGGACTCGATCACGCACGGGCCGCCAATCAGAAACAGCTCGCCGCTGCCCACCGTGATGCCGCCAAGGGTAAAGCTGGAGGAATGAAGCATCTGTCTAGGATAGCTGACGGGCCGCCACCCGACCCGAAACATCAGCCCCCTGTCCGCGCCCTCCTCTGGCCAAAAAGCGAAGCGCCCAGCCAAAGGCTGGGCGTTTCGTCTGTGCTTGCTGTTGCGGATTAGGGTTGTGTCTCCTGCGAGGCGTGGGCTCCGTTCGCCACGGCGACCAGGCAGATGGGCTGGCTCACCGACGGGAAGAAGGAGTTGGCTACCGCCGACAGCTGGCCGGTATCGGGGCTCAGTTGTCCGCCGGAGACCGACGCGTTCAGGTAATCCGAGGTGTAGAGGTAGATGCCCAGCGCAGGATCAATCGTTACGCAGGTCGGGCCCGTCGTCGTCGTAAAGTTTGATCCCGCCGACGCTCCCAGCGATCCGTTCGACAGATTCAGCGAGTACGAACTCACAGTCTGCGAGTTGTAGTTTGCAACGTACACATACTTGCCACGCGGATCGATCGTGATCGCGACCGGGTATTGTCCGGTTGCAATCGGGCTGTCGACAAGTCCCGTAAGGGCGCCGGTCGTGCTGTTCGCGATCCGGTAGGCAAACAACTCATTCTGTGCCTTGTCCGTCACGTACACATACTTGCCCGTAGGGTCGATGGCAATCGCGCTGGGCGAAACGCCCGCGTTCCAGCCACCGTTGGAGTTCGTGCCTGCGATCGGCACCATGCTGCCGTCTTGGGGATTCTGCAGATAGCCCAGAATCGTCGGGGTAGCTGAAGCAGTCTCGGCGTCCACCACGTAGACAAACGTGTTGGTGTAGCCGTTATCCGTGCTGCTGCTCGTACCCAGCACAACGCAGTTGGGGCTTGTCAACCCGCTCACCGAGCTCGACAGCGCCGGCGTTGCTGTGCAGGTAGGAGCCGACACGCTGATCGCAACCGGGTTATTCCCCACGTTCATATTTGTCGGTGTACCCAGCGTTCCATCCGTATTGATCTTGAAGATCGACACTCCGCCCGGCGTGGGTGAGGCCGGTGTTCCGACCCCTTCATAGGTGTAGGCGACATACAAGTAGGTGCCAGTAGTGTCAATTGCCGCCGCCGTGGGGGCGGTTCCAGTGATGTTCGGCGTCGCCTGAGCGTAGAGCTTACCGTCCGACCCCACCGACATCACCTCGACATTCGCATTCTGGCTGCCGCCGATGACGTAGATCGTCTTGCCGTTAGGCGCCGCAACCACCGTCGAAGGATTGGTCAGGTTGGTGGGGAAAGGAGACCCGCTGATCTGGGTCAGCACGCCGCTCTCGTAGTCGACCGCATAGGCGCTCACCTGGCCGCTGCTGTTGGATACAGCGTAGACATAGTCCGAGGTATAGTCACGGGTGCAGGCGACGGTGCCAAGCCCGATTGCCAAAGAGAGTGCCACGGCCTTGGCAGTACGGTGGAGAGTGTTGAACTTCATGCGCTTCCCTTACATCGGGCATCGTTCGGCCCGTCATTTGAATGCCGGTCCGAAGACCGGAGAGTGAACTCTGCCGGAAGGGCCGCCAGGGCCCTCCCGGAAAATCGTCAACCAGTTTCTACTGGACCGCGCCGCTGATCGCCAGGCAGCTTGCCTTGCCCACCGCGGTAAACGTCGAACCCTTCGTTAGATCCGAGAGTTCGCCGGAGTTCGCGTTGAGCTGGTAGCCCGTCACCGTCCCAGCATTGTAGTTGGACGTATAGATGTACTGATTGCTCGGGTCTTCCACAATGCACACCGGGCCGGAACCAACCGGGTACGGCGAACCGATGATGGGCTGCAGTTCCTGAACGCTCGCATTAATGTTCAGTGCCGACAAAGAGCTGAACGGCGTCGTTGTCAATGTGCTGGTCGTCGAGTTGTTCGCCACGTACACATACTTGCCCGTGCTGTCGATCAACGTGTACGACGGATCCGATGTATTGGGGAAGTAGTTCGCGCTCCCCAGGTTCGTCGTGCCGCCGTTGAGCGCCGTCAGGTTGCACGAACCGGTCGTCTCATAGCCATAAAGAACGTTGTTGGCAGCGTCGGTCAGGAACATGTAGGTTCCTGAGCCGTTGATCGAGGAGATGTTTGTCGGCTCACCCACGATCTGGTTGATGGAGATGTTGCCCGTGGTCGTGAAGACCAGTTGGCCACCCGCTCCGATTGTGTACGGTGTCACCGTCTGTAGGCCGTTTGCGTTATAGCCGTCGTTGACCGTATACAGGCAGCCGCCCTGCGACTTCGTCATCAGCGGCGATGCTCCCACCTCCCAGAACGGAGTATTGACGCCATTCACCTGGGTTTCCGAGTTCGTGACCAGCGTGAGGCGCCCCGTGTTGGCATCAGCCACGAACGCCGTGATTGACCCATTGCCGTCTGTATTCGGTGCGTCATACAGCCCAGTGGCCGGATCCTTGCCCGGCGAGTACTTATCCAGCACATACAGGTAGCTTCCGCCGGAGTCCATCTGTGCCCACTGCGAGAAGTATCCCTGGCTCGTGTACTTCTGCTGGAACGTCAGCGTACCGTCGCCACCCACGCTGTACAGCGCGATGAACTGGCCGACGTTCTGAGCGGTTCCACAGCCTGTCGACGGGCATACACCCTGGTTAATGACGTACACAAACCGGCCGCCCGACTTGATCACAAGCGAGACCGGCACCGAGCCGTTGCTATTAAACGGCGATCCCGGAACTTCCGTCAGGTTGCCGGAGTACTGATCCACCTTGAATCCGGCGATCTGGTTATATTCCTGCCCTAACACCCACATGTAACCAATGGTGCCACCACCACAGGCCGTCATGCCAAGACCCAATGCCAACGACGCGAACAAGGCCATCGACCACCGGCCAATCAAACTAAAC
>JBAVDD010000196.1:0-1715 GCA_049587035.1 Acidobacteriaceae bacterium
GAGGAACGGCCAGGAGTGCCGGGTGGCTGAAGACCCCTGCGTGCAATGGCGTCTTTTGCAAGTCAGGAATCCAAAGAAAGTTCAGGTGTCCGTGGAGCGTGCTCGAGAGTTTCTTGATGGAACCGAACAGCGCATAGATGAAGGGCAGCTGGATCAGCAGGGGGAAACAACCAGACAGTTGACTCAAAGGGTTGGTCTGGTGGCGCTTGTAAAGCGCCATCGTCTCGGTCTGGAGCCGTGATTTGTCCGTCTTGTACTTGGCCTGAATCTCGCGCAACTCAGGACCCATCCGTCGTTGGTCCGCCTGGATCTTCCATTGGGTGCGAATCTGCCAGCGGAAGAGAGGGAAGAGCACTCCCCGGATGCAGAGCGTGAGGATGACTACCGCCAGGCCAAAGGCACCGATTGCATTGGTCGGTCCGAACCCCCGGAACAAGTGATCGAAGTAGTCGAGGGCGACACCAATAGGAGTGAGGAGTACATAGAAGAAGACCGCCTCAAAAGGGTTGGCGGGCGGAGGCGCCATCGGGTTTGTGAACGCGAGGACCTCAACCACGAGTTTGCCAGTCTAGCTCCGAAACGGACGAAGCGCTAAAGCGACGGGTCCAGGTATCTGTATCGGATGTCTGGCGCCATACCGGAACCCTCCTGGCACGACGGCATCCGCTTCCGCCATAGAGGCCTCCGTTGCTATATGCCAGATCGCCGCTGCATGTGTATAGGACTCCCCGAGCGTAGCCTGGAGGGCTGTCGCGTCGGTGCGGGGGTCACCTACGGACTTCGGCAAGTGCGAAACCGCTCGGATCCAGATGCGCTGCCATCGCCGCCACGGCATGCGTGCTGTCTCCCATGCAAATTCCATCAGCGATGTTCTGGTGGCTGAGCGCCGCACTCGCAATCTCATCCGCTGCTCGCAGGTCAGGACGGTGGTACCGGTCCAGTCGCGCCCATATTTGCTCTAGCGAGAGGATTAGGACGCGGTTGAACGTCATGGCGGACACCAACTCGTGGAAGACACGGTGTGACCTTCGCCACTCCTGCGGCGCCGCTACTTGCAGATTGCTTGTCAAGACAGTGAGAGCCTGCCGTTGCGGAGAAGTACCATTCGAAGCCGCCAAACCGGCCGCGAAAGGTTCCAAGTGACCCTTCATGGCGACGAGGTCAATCAGTTCGCTCTCAGATAGCGGCGTCACGTGCAGTGAGCCCCCATCGCCCCGTTGTACTAACTCTTCGCCCTCTAGGCGCGCTAGTGCCTCCCGTAGAGGGATAATCGAGACACCCAATGCATGCGCCAGCTGCCGTTGGTTGATGGGAGAACCCGGTCCAAGCGATCCGTCAAGGATTCTGGACCGGACTTCTTCGTATGTAGCCTCCGATTTGGTTCTGGTTCGGATGGGGCTAAAGTCGGGGGTGGCGCCGAGGACGCGCTTGGAAGCCGCTACCAGCACGATGGCCGCTGCCAGCATCGGCACCGCCTCTTGCGTCATGTTGGCAGTGTAGTCGACAGATCTACCTTTGGCAACAGCGCCTCGTCTGCCCTGAGGCCTATATGTTATAGGGGGAACCCGTGGCCTACTCCAGTGGGTGGCTTGGGGCCTGGCTGCCCCGGCAATACGACCAGGGGCCTGCTCCCGAATTGCCCGTACAGAGCTAGTTCCCCACCGCGATGCTCGCACCGACACGAGGTGTCGTGCGCGCACGACCGGGCGGAGGCC
>JBAVDD010000197.1:0-2661 GCA_049587035.1 Acidobacteriaceae bacterium
CACGAACCGCTGGTCCCCTACAAGATGGATCCGGATCGCAAAAATGGTGGAAGCTTGATCAGAGCCTGTCGGTCCGGGACGCAACCTACGAGTGCCGATTATCAATACGCCGTGGAACAGGCGCTCCGCCATCGTAGGCCGGCGGCAGTGCTGATCGATGAAGCACAGCACCTGGCCAAGGTTCCATCCGGCCGGCGCCTCGCGGATCAACTGGATGTGATCAAATCGATAGCCAGCCACACGGGTACTGTCCACGTCTTGTTTGGCACCTACGATCTGTTGGCGTTCCGTAACCTGAGCGCGCAACTGAGCCGGCGATGTTTCGATATTCATTTCCGACGATACCAGTTGGGCGACGAGAAGCGGACATTCCTGGGAGTCCTGCGCTCCTTTGAGCAGAATCTGCCGTTGCCTGAGACTCCAGACCTGTTGGAGGACTGGGACTACCTGTACGAACGGAGCCTCGGTTGCGTTGGAATCCTGAAAGAGTGGCTGAATCGCGCACTCGCCGCCACAGCCAGGCAGGACGGCCGAAAGCTGACTCATGAGGCTCTCGACGCTTGTGCACTTTCAGTTTCGCAATGTGACCGGATGGTCGCCGAGGTTTTGGAAGGAGAGCGGCAGATGACTGAACGTCGCGAACAGGTTGGCAGCCTCCGGGAACGCCTTGGGCTGGAAAACCGCCGGAGCGAGAAAAGTCCGCCAATGCCAGTTCCGTCGCCGGCGACAGAGGCCCGGCCTACGAAGCGATCGCCTCGACCGGGGAAGCGCCGGCCGGTACGCGACAAGATCGGAGTCGAAAGCCACTTCCATGTTCAATCCGCGACCGTTTGAATCGTGGGAACTGGCGGCGCCGGCCCTGCCACCACGCAGTCGGCTGTACAGTCTGGCGCCCATCGGCGTCGGCACGGCATTCGTCGAGGGGCTCACCAGTTATGTATCAAGATTAGCGGCCGCCCATTCCGTTTCCGTTGGGAACCTTGTAGGCCGGGAGTTAAGTGACAACGGCCCGGGTCCCCTTCCTCTGGTTCACCCGAACAAACGGTTACAGAATGGTCGGGACCTATACCATGGTTTCGCTGGCGCGTCCTATTCGCTGAACGGCGCCGGAGATAGTCCGCGATTGTGGATTGAGGTTCTCGAGGCCAAAACTTTGCGGAGCGACCTTCGCCCCCTCACACTCCTGCCTTTGGAGGAGATTCTCCCTGACGTCGGGCTGTTTCGAAAAAGACGCGCCTGGTGCCCCGACTGCTTCCGAAGATGGCGAAAAAATGGCGGTTTCCTATACGAGCCTCTTCTGTGGTCGCTGCGCGCCGTGAACCTCTGCCCGCTACATCGGCGCCCTCTTCAAGAGCGCTGCCCTTGGTGCAATCACGGCAACCGCCCGCTGGCGACATTCTCCCGTCCCGGGCACTGTTCGCGGTGCCAACGCTGGCTCGGAGTTCGATCCCAAAACGAAGCCTCACATCATCCCAATGATCAGCAGGAGATGAGTCACGCGTCCTGGGTAGCAACCGCCCTGGGCGGGTTGTTGGAAGCAGCTCCGCAACTGCCGGAAGGCCGGATGAGAACCGCTTTTCGAGAAAACCTGCGGGGGCTGATCGACCGATTCGCAGCCGGCAATGCGAGCGCATTTGCGCAAGGGCTTTCGATCGGCTACTCCATCCTTGACGGTTGGCTGAGGGGTGAATTCGTTGCAAGCATAGATAACCTCCTCCAATTGTCCGAAAAGTTGAATATCGCACCAATCAATCTGATCACGCCAGAATCCGCCCTGAGGAACATCGACGCGCTGCGGATGGAAACAATGATGCGCGATGGCCCCGGACATCGCAAGCGGTTTCCTAATGCAGCCGAGATTCGGCGCGCGTTACGGGAGGCATCTAAGCAAGTGCCTCCACCCACGTTGACCCGTCTCGCGCATACGCTCGGGTTTCAGGAGGTGGGGAGCCTCTACCAGGTGGACGTGAAGCTCTGCAGACGCATCGCAAAAAATCACCGGCATTCTGGGGATTCCTATTGGTGGCGACGCCGAGGGGCTAAGCCGATCTGTACCATCGAGGAGATGAGGGCCGCACTGGAAACCGCCCTGACAGCCGACAATCCGCCGTCCACCAAGCACCTATCCACGCGACTGGGCTACGCGGACGATCGGCTAATGCGAAACAGATTCCCGGATCTGTGCGCGGCTGTCGGCGCAAAACGCAGTCGATGGAAAGCCAGCATGCCTGCAAGAATCAGGCCGGCTATCAAGAAAGCTCTCTGCGAAGGCCCGCCGCCATCGCTAATGCAGATCGCCAGACGGACAGGAATCCGCACTCTCAAGACCCTGAAGAAGTACTTCCCGACTCTGCAGCGAGAGCTTGCGTCAAGGCAGGCGGCCTTTTACCGTGATCGGGACCGGCAGCGGAAAGCCGCGCTGGAAAAAGCCTTGACCGAAAACCCCGCTCCCTGTCTCGCAGACGTTGCAAAGCGGCTTCGGCTATCAAAGACTACGCTGCGCGCCGGATTCCATAATCTGTGCGACGCCATCGGCGAACGCTACCGAAAGAGCTTCTCCACCGCCAAGACCCGGATATAAGCCGACATACGCAGATAGAGCCACCGCCCTGTTGCGGAAGCATATACTGGCCAAATGGTCAATTTATCGTCGCAATGACA
>JBAVDD010000198.1:0-4291 GCA_049587035.1 Acidobacteriaceae bacterium
GGCTATTACCAACGGCTAGCTCCATCGCTATACCCATAACCATTCACAAAAAGTGTACCGCGAATGCCCGAACACGCTGACAAAAATCTTTCAGTATGCCTCAAAGCACCCAATTATCCACATGACAACGCTACAGCAATTCCATCCCGTCTCAACGTTTGAATTCGAGATGAACCCTTTCTGTAACAGGCCCGACCGCGACTACTTGACCCGTCCACACGCCTCTCTAGGCCAGGTTCAAGGTCTGCCGGATCGTGCCTCGGCTCGCTTGAATCTTCTCCTGCAACAGCGTGATGGCGTACAGTAACTGCTCCGGCCGGGGCGGACACCCAGGTACATAGACATCGACCGGGATCACTTGATTCACGCCCTGTAGCAGGGCGTAGTTATTGAAAACGCCGCCGGATGTCGCACATGCGCCCATGGAAATCACCCATTTGGGCTCTGGCATCTGCTCGTAGAGCCGACGGATCACCGGGGCCATCTTTTGCGACACGCGACCGGCAATGATCATCAAGTCGCTCTGCCGCGGTGACGGCCGGAATACCTCGGCCCCAAAGCGCGCAATATCGTACCTGGACCCACCCATGGACATCATCTCAATCGCACAGCAGGCCAGCCCAAATGTCATGGGCCAAATCGAGTTCTTCCGCACCCAGTTGACCGCCGCATCAAGCGAAGCCAGCACCACGCCCTCAGGCTGGCTGCTTCCCCAGTTCACTTCGTCGAGCATCTGGCGGTTCTTGCCGAAGCTCTCCAGATTCCCAAAGAGGTACCGGTCACTCTGCTGCTTAGCCTCAATGGGCTCGCCGCTCGTCGCCATCTGGTTGGAGGTCTGACTCATAATACTCAGTATACGTGCTCAAAACCCTATTCGTTTCATCGGGATAATCAGTTAGTTACACCCGCGTCTGTACGGATGATCAACGAATAAGGAATTGAAGGACATTCCATACATCAACACTTATTCGGGTACGATGCGCAGTCTAAGATTGTGGTTGGACATCATTGAAAAAACTTGGTTGAAAAGTGGATCGGGACGTACAGAATCCCGTCTCAGCGGCTATTGCTTTGTATGGCCTCGAGCAGCGCCGTATGCAGCTCCCCTTCCAACTCAGCCGTTAGCCGCTTGCCTCCGGTCGTCAGGTAAAACACGTCGATGGCCGTCTCACCCTCCGTGTCAACCAGCGCCACTTCCACGTTGTATTCGCGCTCACTCAGTGTGGCGCTAATCGCACGCAGGAGCCCCGGGATATCCTGTGCAATCACCTGTAGCAAGGTGCTGTGCGACGACGCAGTTTCGTCGAACTCAATCCTCGTCTCAACCACCACCCGCGGCGGCTTACGCTTTCCTCTGCGGCGTCCGCTCAGCAGCTTTTCCACGGAAGATCGACCTGCTACCAGGTCCCGAACGCTCACCAAAAACCGGTCGCGCTCGCTGTCGTTCAGTTCCAGCGTGCGAAATGTGTCAGTGAACCGGAACGTATCCACCACCACTCCGGCCTGGTTAGCGAAGGCGTCTGCTGTCACCACATTCATGCCCCATGCAGCCAGCGCGGCCGCCATGCCGGCAAACAGCCGCGGCCGATCTTGCGTCACCAGCGTGATCTCGCTTACAGCCGAGCCGGACTGTGTGACCCCATGCTGAAAGATCATCTGAAATGGATCCTCGGAGAAGTGCTGGGTCATCTCAAAGTGCTGGCGCATCGTCTCAGCACTACGCGTACTCACATAACGGTCCGGAAAGCCCTCCAGAAACTGCTCCATCTGTGTCTCGCGTCCGGGCTCCAGCGCGACCACGCGGCTAATCTTCTCGTCCTTTCGCCAGCCGCCCAGCGCTCCGCCGGAGACGCGTGTGTGCACGCGCTCCTCATCCACATTCCGGTCCAGTTGATTCGCCGTTGCGATATACAGCCGCCACAGGTTCTCAGCCTTCCACGGAGTCAAGGCATCTGGGTGCACCGCAGCAATATCCGCATAGGTAAACAGCGTCAGCATACGCAGCGACTCATGCGTCTGGACCTTGCCCACAAATGCCCGCACCGTCTCCGCATCGAAGATGTCTCGCCGCATGGCTGCTGACATCTCAAGGTGCGTCTCGATGAGCCGCATGACCACGCCGGTGTCATACGAATCCGTCTCCAGGCGCGCAAGCACACTCCTCGCCAGTCGCGCGCTCTCCACCGCGTGATGCTCGCTCATCCTTCCCTTGCCCGTATCGTGCAACACTCCAGCCAGATAGAGGAGTCCCGGGTTTTGCAGCTCATTGAGGATCGCGCCAAACTTCACGCGCCACTCTTCGGCCTCCTTGCGTGCGTCCTTCTTTGGATCGGCGACCATGCTATGAAGCGTATCGATCAGCACAAACGTATGCTCGTCGACCGTGTAGCGATGGTAGGCATCGCGGATCACCAGCGCGTCAATGCCGTGAAACTCAGGCAGGATCAATTCCAGCACGCCCAACGCATGCATTGCCCGCAGCGCCTGCCCTGCATCCGGGCCGGTGAGAATCGAGGAAAGCTGCCGCCACAGCCCAGGGCCCTCCTCCAGGTTCGACGAGAGCAGCGGAATCGCGTTCGCAATGCGTTCCTCGCTTGACTGAGAAAGCCGCGCGCCGCTCTCAGCAATGGCCGCAAACGACGCCAACACCACCTCGGGCTCATAGGCGGCATCCACGCCGTTCGCCGAGGTCTCCTTGAGTTCCAGTACGCCAGCCTTGATGCTGAAACCCGCAGACTCCCGCACGCGGACGCGCCTTGCCGGCGACGCCGACTCCACTTGCAACCCGGCGCTCTCCGCCTCTCGCAGCAGACACTTCTCGATCACTCGGGCGTGGCGAAAGTACGCGCGCATCCAGTACGCCGCATCCACGCCACCGCGCGCAGCCCCACCCAATCCAATACACTGCTTAGCGGCGACATCCTGAGCCTGCCAGTCCAACACGTTGTCGTCACGCTCATGCCGGTAGTGGAGAAAGCATCGCACCGCCGCCAGAAATGCCGCCGCCTCATGAAAGTCATCGCTGCTCGGGCTGGTCGCCAACTGATCCTGACTACCCGGAAGCTTTCCTATCCTCAACCCCCGCAGCCACTGGCAGACGTTCGCGTCCCGCTGCCCTCCAGGACAGTCCTTAATGTTCGGCTCCAGATGAAAGAGCGTATCGCCGAATTTGGCATGGCGCTCGCTGGTGAGCTCCGCTACTGCGGCTCCAATCGCCTTGCCATCCTTCGACCGCAATCTGGTCAGGGATTTCCCCTGTAGCTTGAAAAAAGTGGCCTCATCCCCCCCGATCCTTCGCAGGTCCAGCAGCGCCAGCGCAAACTCCGGATTGCTCCCATCCAACCTTTCGCACTCGCCCGGTGATCGTGTCGTGAGCGACACCTGCAACCCACAATCCCACAGCGACTGCGACACCCTACGGATCGGATCTTTAGTGAGCTTCTCCATCCCCTTCTCGACGCAGAACAGCAGATCCACATCTGAGTACGGAAACAACTGCGCACGGCCGAATCCACCGATCGCGCACACGGCAACTCCCTTGGCGAGCTTGGGCTGGGCGGCGACCTCCGCCGCCCAGAACCGCAGCACGAGTTCATCGACCAATGACGCACGGGACGCTGCTGCGTGCAGACCGTCTCCGCTCGCTTCAAAGCCGCTGCGAATCTCCGCCATCTGCCGTTCATAGCCCCCGCGCGCCGTTCCACCCGGCATGGGAGTCATCCCGCTGCCGCCGCCATTCGAGTTGCCTGATAGTCGGTTCGTCGCTGCACCCCTTACAGCGCGATCTCTCCGCGCTCGTCGTTGCGAATCCTGATGGCCTCGTCTATGCGTGAGACAAAGATCTTTCCGTCTCCGATGCGTCCGGTACGGGCCACGCTGATGATCGCGTCAATGGCCTTGTCCTTCATCTCGTCGGACACCACCAGCTCCAGCTTGACCTTGGGGAGAAGGTCCACTGCATACTCGCGCCCTCGGTAGAACTCGGTGTGTCCCTTCTGGCGACCATGTCCTCGCGCCTCGAAGATCGTGATTCCGGAGATACCGACCTCTACTAATGCATCCTTTACCGCATCCAGCTTGGACGGCTGAATGATTGCTTCAATCTTTTGCATCTCTACCTCTCGTTCCTTTTTTGCATCTATCGCACCTTACCCGCCCTCCCAGTCATAGCCCTCTTCGCCATGCTGAGAAAGGTCGAGTCCTGTGCGTTCATCCTCTTCACTCACGCGCAGACCAATCAGCTTATCAACTACAAACAGAATTATCAGTGTTCCGATGATGGAAATCGTCC
>JBAVDD010000199.1:0-3779 GCA_049587035.1 Acidobacteriaceae bacterium
CCAGGTGAATGGATATTGGGTTAGTGTGCGGTTTTATCGATTTGAACAGAGAACCCTGTCAATCGGATCAGTCAGTGCCGTGTGCCCTTGTCTGGAAGCATCGAAGACGATAGGGTGAATGGTGCAAGTCTGCTTTGCTGCATGGTTCGACCGCGAGGCTCTAGCGCGGAATGTCACGAAATGGTTGTGAGTGCGATGATACGAGGAGATCGGCCCATGGATTCCAAGCCGGCACAGAACATTCAGGATACGTTCCTGAATACGGTCCGTAAGGACAAAAGCCCAATCACCATCTACCTGGTCAGCGGCGTAAAGCTCACCGGCAAGATACGTTCGTTTGACAAGTATTCTGTTCTGCTCGAGAACAACGCGCAGGAACAGTTGATCTTCAAACATGCGATTTCAACGGTGGTAAGTGGTCGCCCAATGGGGTTTGGGGACACGCGCAGTGAGAGCCGACCCGCGCCTGCGCCTCACGTGGAAAACGCGCAGCCAGCGACAGGAACAGCCAACAGTTGATCGTGTGCCCGTTCGATTGGCGCGGCGATTGTTTGCGAGAGTAACCAGACTACGTGTCCATCAAACCAGTATCCAAACCAGTGTTCAGGGCAAGAACGAATCGCGAGGCGGTTGAGCGCGATCTCTTGCGCTCGCGCCAGGGAACTTCGCGAGAGAGCGCGGTTCTGGTCGCGGTGGAGTTCACCTCGGATCGCTTTCGCCCTTCAAGCGTCGCGCAGCAGGCGCGCTCAGCGGCAGCGGTTGGGAGCAGGGGACCGGCGTCCCTCGATCATCTCGACGAGCTTCAGCCACCTGCTTCGGAGCCGCCTGCCGATCTGGACTTCGATGCGTCTCTGGCCGAGTTTCAAGAACTCGCCCGCTCGGCTGGAGCGACTATTGCCGCAGTGCTCATCCAGCGGCGCGGACGCCCTGATCCCGCAACGCTGGTCGGCGGCGGAAAGCTGGACGAGATCGTCGCCACCGTGGCGTCCACGGGCGCGAGCCTGGTGCTCTTCGATCACGATCTAACCCCATCGCAGGCCCGCAACGTCGAAGCTCGCTTGCCCTGCACCGTTATTGACCGCACGCAGCTCATTCTCGACATCTTCGCAAGGCATGCGCGGACGCGCGAAGGCCAGCTTCAGGTAGAGCTGGCGCAACTCGAGTACCAGCTTCCACGACTCGCCGGACGTGGCAAGACGATGTCCCAGACGGGTGGCGGCATCGGAACGCGCGGTCCCGGCGAAACGCAACTGGAGACCGACCGCCGCAAGATCAACGGCAGGCTCGACCGCATCAAGCAGCAGCTCGAAGCTGTGCGACGCATTCGCCGTCAGCAGCGCGGCAGACGCGAAGCGGTTCCGGTTCCGACCGTCGCGCTAGTGGGATATACGAACGCTGGCAAGTCCACACTTTTCAACTCCCTTACGGGTGGGGAAGTGCTCGCGTCTGAGCGCATGTTCGCTACGCTCGACCCTAAACTGCGCCAGCTCAGCCTCCCCTCGCGCCGCAAAGTGCTTCTGTCCGACACCGTAGGATTCATTCGCAACCTTCCGCATGCGCTTGTGACCAGCTTCCGCGCTACGCTGGAAGAGGTGGAACGCGCCGAGCTTCTTTTGCATGTTCGCGATGCGGCCAGCCCAACCCTTGACGAGCAACGCGCTCAGGTTGAGGCCGTCCTCACCGAACTCGGTGTCAACCGGAAGCCGACACTCCAGGTCCTGAATAAGATCGATCTGCTGCCGGTGGGATCGACGGTCCATGCCGGACCGAACGGCCCAGCAACGATCGCCGTCTCCGCACTGACCGGCGACGGGCTCGATGATCTCCTGCACGCGATTGATGCGGCGCTGACAGCCGATCCCCTGGAGTCGGCAGAGTTCAGGATTCCACAAGCCGAAGGTCGCGTCATTGCGGCGTTGGAACGAGGTGCTACCATCACCGGCCAGCGATTTGAGGGAAACCTGGTGTACTTGCAGGCCCTAGGTCCCAGTTCCTTGCTGGAACGATATAGGCGATATCAATCTCGCAGAGTGACCTAGGCGGAGTGGAATGCAAAGGCGGAGTGAAATGCAAACTGCCCAGAGACAAATACAGGCCGCCTGATCGGGAGCGGAGGTGGTGTCCCGTTTCACGCGGCCTGCATGACCCGGAATGGGTCTCAGGGTGGTAAAAATAGTTTACGCCCGGGGAGCGGCCGTTGACGAAATAATATTGCGCGATCAAACGAAAAATACTCGGAGATCATCCAAGGTTCGATAATCGCTGCCGATGGCCTACATCCTGTTCATCCTTTGACTTCCAACAGCCAGCTTTGCTACAAATAGTGGGGAAGATTGTTAAAAATTTGGATTGCTTGAGCGATGCTCAGCAGCAGAAATAAAGAGCTTGATTCGCTCTCGGAAGCAACGAGATGTCATGCCCTCCTGAAGAACCCTAGAATCTCATGGAAATATTGCATCAACTTGGTGGTCTTGTGCTCGGCTCTGTGCCGACCATAGTGTTTTTCATCCTGCTGGTAGTCGCCTACGCGCAACTGGTCCAGAAGCCGCTCGACAGGACGCTGGCTGAGCGACGTGCTCGGACGTCGGGCGCTGTGGAAAAGGCACGTGGGGCGATTGCCGCAGCCGAAGCAGAGGCCACGGTCTACGAGGAGAAGCTGCGCAGCGCGCGGAGTGAGATCATGGCTGCCCGGGAGCGCGAGCTACAGAAGTGGCAAGCAGAGCGCGATCAGGCGGTGCAAAGCGCACGCGCAGCCGCGCAGATGCACGTCAGCGCAGCGCGCCAGGAGATTGAAGGCATGTCCGCCAGCGCGCGCAAACAGATTGAAGAAGCCACAGCGCAGCTGAGTGAACAGATCCTGCGGGCGGTTCTTCCGGCCGGCACAAACCTGTCGGAGGCGCGCTAGTAATGACGTCGATGCGATTTCCGGCGATGCTCCGCCAGAGGGTGATTGCGACCCTCGGTCTATTTCTTCTGCTTTCGTTGGGCGGCGCCCTTCACGCTCAGAGCAGCACGGCGACCGCACCGGCTGTGGCGAACAACACCAGCGCCAAGCAAGCAACGTCGAGCGAGGCGGAGTACTGGTTTTCCGCGCCGGTGGTAAAGTTTGGCGCGGCGCTTGGTATGAAGCCCGAGACAGCTTCGAATGTTTTCGACATCTTCAATATCCTGATCCTGGTGGTTGGGGTTGGATATGGATTGCTGAAGTTTCTGCCGAAGGCTTTCCGCAATCGTGGCACGGCAATTCAGAAGCATCTGATCGACGCACGGACTGCGACCGAAGAGGCGACGACCCGGCTGAGCTCGGTGGAAGAGCGGCTGTCGCGACTGGATGATCAGATTGCTGCGATGCGGCTTCAGGCTGAGGCAGACATCGCCCGCGATGAAGAGCGCATCAAGGCCACCGTGGAAGAAGAGAAGAACAAGATCCTGGCTGCGGCTGAGGCGGAGATTCAAAGCGCAACGACTTCTGCTCGGCGTGAGATTCAGAAGTACGCCGCGGAACTTGCCATCGATCAAGCTACGCGCAAACTGGTCGTCTCCGCGGAGACTGATCGCCTGCTGGTGGAGCATTTCGCCCACAAGCTTGGGGAAGGGAGCAACAACTAATGGCTGCTGTTGATCTCCGCTACGCGCGCGCACTGGCTGCTGTGGTCTCCGATCAGAAGCTGGATCTGGTCGCTGTCCAGGGGCAACTGAATGACTTCGCCGACACACTCGAAGCGAGTGCGGAACTGCGTGAGGTTCTGGAAGATCCGTCCATCCCAGAGGCGCAGAGG
>JBAVDD010000200.1:0-4806 GCA_049587035.1 Acidobacteriaceae bacterium
GCGTTTACCGATCTTCAACGCCGGGACTCTCCTGTTCCGAGCCATCCCCTCCAGCGTCTTCCAGTGCATTCCCAGGATCGAAGCGGCCTCTCGTAAATCAAGCAGCGGCTCGAAATCGTTAGGAATCGTCGCTGCCGCAACCGTCTCCTTTGACATAGCCGGGCACCTCCCAGCCTCAAAATAGGCCCGATCCAGCGCCCGGATTGATACTTTTTCATACCGATCATTTCACTAGAGCCAATGATCCAGAGCCACATTTCGTGGCAAGGAAGCCACACCGGAGTCATTTGCGGAGAACTTGATGCGTTCACGCAATGTACGCGATGATCGAGTGCACCGATGGAAGGCACACCGAACAATCCGCCAGCCAATATGCCACCGATGCGCCCCTTCTGGCGCAGCGAGAAGGACTGGATCTGTGTGATCGAGTTCCTGCGCAGCGACGACCCGGAAGACCGTGCCCGAGGAGCCGAGTCCATCGGCTACCTGTTCGGCTATGCGCAGATGACCGACACACGAATGCTGGCGCTCGTCGGCAGCAAAAGGGACGAGGTCTACGAACTGCTGTTCTCCTTCAACTCCGCGGAGAACAAGGCAGAGTTCCTGCGCCTGATGCAATCGAACGACGCGACGGCCTGCGAGGAAGACCAGATCGTTGTGCCTCGGCAGGAGGAGATCGAAGCGGCCCAGCCCATCGCGAGCGTACTGCCTGCGGACGTGATGCGGCAGGTCACACTTGTAGCGGCGACGCTCTCCGGTGGCTTCGGTCCGGAAACAATCCAGTAGTCGTATCCAGATGTCCTGATGTGAGTTCGCCTTTCTCTCTCATTCCTTGAATCGCTCTCTGATCTCTGCGCATCGCCCGGACACTGCTGCGGGCCCTATCCGCCGCCCTGCGGACTGCGCGTGCTCTGCTTCGTTCGCTGACGCGAACGCCCTAAAGGGTTTCGGCCTTCAGAAAATCTATTGTGCAACGAACGCAAAAAGATTTTCCGAACCTTCCGAAAAAGCGCTCGCTTGCCTTGGGAGGCGGGACCCTTGCATCGCTTCGCGTGGTGTGTCCCGGTCGACTTCAGAAACCGAGAGACCACAAGGAGATTTCAGAGATGGCAACCACGAGCATAGCAATCCAACAGCAGAACAGCTTCACCAACCAGATTGTTCATGGCGACTGCATCGAAGTCATGCAACAGATGCCGGCCGACAGCGTGGATTTCATCCTCACCGATCCTCCGTATCTGGTGAACTACCGCGACCGCGACGGGCGCACGATTCAGAACGATGCGAACCCGGACTGGCTCAAGCCTGCGATGAAGGAAGCATACAGAGTATTGAAGCAGAACCGGATGGCGATCATGTTCTACGGATGGACCAAGGTCGATGCATTTTTTGCAGCATGGCGCAGCGCGGGTTTTCAGCCCGTTGGACATCTTGTCTTCCAAAAGACCTACGCCAGCAAAAGCAGATTTCTTCGCTATCAGCACGAGCAGGCATTTCTGTTGGCGAAAGGCAAGCCGTCGTTGCCAAAGCAGCCGTTAGGCGATGTGATGGAGATGCCCTACAGCGGTAACAAATTACATCCCACTCAAAAGCCTGTAGCCACACTGGCAAGCCTCATCCGATGTTTTTCGCTTCCTGGGGAAACCGTGCTCGATGCATTTGCAGGTTCCGGTTCCACTTGCGCGGCTGCCGCACTAACGGGACGCAGGTACATCGGCATGGAACTCGACGAAGCATACTTCGATCATGCCTGCGCCCGTATGCAGAGAATCCACGAGAGGATCGCCGCAAAGCGATCTTCCCCGACGCGCCTTCCAACACAAGTGTGATTGTTCACGCGTGCCCGCCACGCCTCAAGCCGAATGATCTTCTCGAATCGCAATTCTGCTGGCGTTGACCCGCGCCCGTCCCGCGCTTCTCTTACCTGGCATCGTTGGAATGCGCATCCTTGCGCTCTCCACTTAGAAAGAAAGCTGACACCATGATGGCGGTTTTGTGCGTGAACGAACGCACAAGTTTGTTCCGGATCATTGCTCCCAGCGAAATGATCGGTATGAAAAGGTATCAATCGAACCCTCCTTTCTGTCCTACCTTCGCTCCATGACGTTGCAACGGGGAGTCCCCACTCGCCGGAGATGCAAACGAAAGGAGCAGATATGACAACAAGTGTTTCCACCCAACGGCCGCAATTCCGGCGATGGCGCATGCAGTGCCGGAGGTGGCTGATCCCATCGCTGATGGTCATCACCGCTCTGCCGGTGTACGCACAGAGCACCGGCAGCGATCCATGGGACAACGCGGTCAACGTGCTTAAGACCGCCTTTACCGGCACAATTGCGACCGGGCTATCGCTGGTCGCCATCGTGGTAGGCGGTTTGATGTTCGCCTATGGCGAAGGCCAGTCGAAGAAGATGCTTGCCGGGATTGTCTTCGGCGTCGGCATGGCCATCGGCGCGGTCAACTTCATGTCCTGGCTCTTTCCGAGCTAAAGACAAACCAAACAAGACACAGGAATTTCAGGAAGGAGGTGATCCATGTCTAGGCCAGCGAACGGCAGAGTAAATCCGGTATTCAAGGCCATGAACCGTCCGCTGACCATCCTGGGAGCGGAGCGACGGTTGTTCTTCGTCGCTCTGATCTCGGGAGGAGCCATCTTCTCGGCGCTGCATTCATTGTTTGGCGGGCTTGGATTGTTCATCGCAGGCGTGATCATCGCCCGCATCGCTACCAAACACGACGTAGAGATTTTGCGCGTGCTGTTCAACTCTGGCAAGTTCCGCAGACGCTACGACCCTATGAAAGCTGACGACACACAGATACGCATTGCGAGGCGAGATGGTCAAGGTTGAACACATCACGAAGGACTGGCGAGAGGCGGGTTCGTTCCCGGCACAGGTCAACTTGTACGGGTTCTGGGACGAGCATTCGTTTCTTACCAAGTCCGGTGACCTCGGCAGTGTGCTACGGATTAGCGGCATCGACTATGAAAGCCTCGACCATGCCGGACGGGACTATGCCGTCAAACGGCTGGAAGCTGCCTTCCGTTCGTTCGATGACAGATGCCGCCTATATCAGATTCTTTTCAAGCACAATCGCCCAACGATCCCACACGCCAGCTATGAGAACCCGCTGGTCCGCGCTGCCGTGGAGCAACGCGCTGCGTTTCTACAATCGAAATCCGACCGGCTCTATTCGATCGAGATCTATTGGGTTGTGATGATCGATGGCAGCTATAAGAAGACCGGCCTGCTGCACGCGCTAGCGCAGTTGCCGAAGCAGACACGCTCATCGCTTCGCGACTTGCGTGCGCTGTTCTCCGGCAACAAAGAACGCACGCTGATCTATGAACAGATCGAGCGCGACCGGCTGCGTTTGCAACAGAAGGTCAACAGTTTAAGTGGACAGCTAAACGACCTCATGAGGGTCGAGCTGTCAGGGGCGGAGGAGACGTTTCGCATACTGCGCCGTCTCACCAACCTCCGCCCCTCCAAGATGAACGACGCCCCGCTGTGCGATGCGCGCCATCTGGATTGGCAGGTCTGTGGCTCGGAGCTGGAAGCCCATCGCGGCTATCTGCGCCTGGATGACGATTATCTCCGCGTCCTGACACTGAAGGAGCTGCCCGGTGAGACGCGGCCACTGATCCTCAATGGCCTGCTCGACATCACCGCCAACTTCCACGTCGTTACCGAATGGCATCCAGTCGATAACGCTAAGGCCCGCAAAGAGATTGCAAGCCGTCGCCGCCATCACCACAACTCCAAGACCAGCTTCGTCTCAAACCTTCAGGACCGTGGAAATACTGCCAATCAGGACAACCTGGTCGATGACTCCAAAGCTGCCGCCGTCGCGGAGCTCGGCGGCGCCCTCACAGCGCTCGGAATGGAGGGTAAAAACTTCGGCGAGTTCACCCTCTCCGTCGTGATCTACGACGAAGACCGGGTAAAGGTAGAACACGCAGTCGCCGAGTTTCAGAAGCTGTTCACGCAGCACGATGGCTTGCTATACGAGGAACGATACAACCTGCTCAACGCGTTCTTCGCCACCATCCCTGGTAACAAAGAATTCAACCTCCGCAAACAGTGGGCCCTGAACTCCAACTACGCCGACCTGTCGTTCCTGTTCGCGGTGGGCACAGGCTCACGGTGGAACCCGCATCTCGAACGCGAGTACCTCGCCGTTCTCGAATCAACGCATGGCACGCCGTATTACCTCAACCTTCACAGCGGCGATGTGGCACACACGCTCATGCTTGGCGCAACCGGGTCAGGTAAGAGCTTCTGCGCGTCGATGCTTCTTCAATCCGCGCAGAAATACGAACCGCTGACCTTTGTCTTCGATCTCGGTGGCAGCTACGAGACGCTGACCCGTGCGTTCGGCGGGTCCTATTTGAACGTCGGTCTCAGAAATCCCGGCTTCAGTATCAATCCTTTCTCACTGGAGCCGACACACGAGAACCTCAATTTTCTCTTTCTCTTCCTGCGTGTGCTGATTGAAGGTGGCGGACGCTACGAGCTGACGACTACTGATGAGAAATCACTCTACGCTGCGCTGGAGCGCGTCTATAAACTGCCCGCCGAGATACGGACGCTCTCCAACTTCGCATCCATCCTTGGGCTGCTAGGGGAGCGTTTACATCGTTGGACCCAGGCCGGACAGTTTGGCTACCTCTTCGACAACGTCGACGATACGCTCACGTTCGCCCGCTTCCAGACCTTCAACTTCGATGGCTGGTCCGACTATCCCGACATCCTGGAGCCGCTACTGTTTTACGTGTTGCAGCGGGCCTCCTCGAAGATCGAAACG
>JBAVDD010000201.1:0-9887 GCA_049587035.1 Acidobacteriaceae bacterium
CGCTTACGCCATAGCCAGTCGCACCAGCGCACGCAGATCCATCGGCGAGTCCGAACTCACACCGCGCGGTAGCGTCGGCGCAACCACCACCGCTTGCGCCTGTCCCTCCCACCACACGATGAATGACGACTGCTCCGAGCCCGTCAGCCGTTGCTGATTCACCCAGTGGTAGTAGGCACCCATGTCAGCGTCCACCAACGATCCCGCAGAATCGAGTTGGTTAGCATCGCGAGTATTCGAAAGCAGTTCGTTCATGGGCCTCTGCCGCTGACGGGGGGCATACCGTACAAGCAGCGTCAGCGGCTCAGCACGCCGCAACGCCTCGCGCGCTGTCCACAACGCAAACGTAGTGCTGAAGATCTGCGTACCCGAGCCCTCAGTGAACAACTTCACCTGAAAGCGATCGAGAACCGTATCGCCTCCGCGCTTCATCCCCAGCTCTACAGGCGTCAGCTGAGCGAGATCAGTCCGCAGCTCCTCGGGCCCCATCCCTGGCTTCGCAATCTCTCCGTGCATAAAGGTCAACAGCCGGTCCCGAACGGGGCTCAGCTCGTCATAGCTCACCGTCGTAAGCCCCACGGTCGGCCGCGCGACCACGCCGCCATCTACATACCAGTGCGCATACGCTGCGGGATGCGCCTTCGCTCGCGCCTCGGTGGTTGCGATCAGCGCCTCCAGTCCGCCTTCGGGTTTCACTGCCGTGAAGTAGGTGCCATGTTTCCGCAACTCGCGGAAGATCGGTTCCGGCGTGCTCGAAGCCCCCTGCCCAATCACTGCGATACCCAGCCGCGACACCGCCAGCGTGTGAACAGGTCGAGCTGCTTGCATGCGGTCTCCGTACGCAACCGCAGCCTCGCGAAACGCGTCCAGTTGATGCGTCGCCCAAAGGTACGCCGACTCCTGTTCGAGAAACTGCGCAGGCTTCGCCGCCCAGTCCGCGTGCTCCAGTTTCGTCGAAAGCTTCAGCGCGGCGAAGTCCTGAAAGCGCGTCGCCAGCTGGGATGCGGAGAGTGCGCTCAAGATCGAGAGCTCCTCATCCATCCGCATGCGCTCTACTGGAAACCGGTCGTCATACTCGATCAGCTCATGCAGCAACCCCGGCAAGAAGCTCAGCGGCAGCTGCCTAAATAACGCCAGATGCTCCTCCGCCAGCTTCTTCGCCTCGGGCGGATACGAATCAAAGTGCGCGGCCTGTAGTTCGCTTGGCAGCATGGCGTTACAGCAACTCCTCAATCGGCTTGCCCTGCGATTGTTGCGCAGAGAAGCCCATCATCGCCCCGATGCTCGGGACCAGGTCAATCGACTGCACCGGGCTGTCATATACCACGCCCTGACGCACGCCCGCGCCCAGTGCCATCATCCACGTCGTGCGCGACTCGGGGTCACCAGTGCGGTGGTGCTGAAACCCATTGCCGCCGGCGTCACCATCGGCATCGCGTCCGAAGTCCGGCAGGATCAACATTGTCGTATTGCCCGCATACTCTGGCTCTTCCTGCACCGCCTTCCACAACGCGGCACACAGCCGGTCGGTCCTGCGGATCGCATCGATATACAGCGAGAACGCTCCCGAGTGCGCTACATCGATATCGTGCATCGTGATCCAAAGTAAGCTCGGCGACTCCTGCCGCATCAGCTGCCGCGCGATGTACACCGATAGCTCATCCGGACTCGATAGGCTCTTCGCGTGAGCCATAAAGTCATCCACGGAAAGCTTCAGCACCTTCTCCAGTTGCTGCAGCTCAAACTCTCCGCCCTCGATCTTCGGCGCATACAGCGGCGTCTCATAGTTGTCTCGTAACAGATGTCCGTAGTCCATCTTCTTCCCGCGCATCGCTGCGCTCAGCAGATGCTTCGGCAGCACGACTTGCGCGCCCATCCCGGCACCATACCCTCTGCAATCGCTCTCTCCAATGCGATTGAACCCATTGCTCGGTGCTACCACCCACGCATCCGAGACCGGACGGCTCAGGTCCTTGCGAAAGTATTCGAAGACCGTTGGATGGTCCGGAGGGACCGCCGAAAAGTTATTCAGCGTCTCATACACACCCGTCGCCAGGCTCGCCGTCGCTACATAGTGACCGAGGATTCCGCGGTTCGTCACCTGCGTAAAGAAGCTCGACTGCGGTGCCAGCTCTCCAAGCATATGCGGGATATTGAGCTGTCCGTCGGGAGCGAACGTCTCCTGGTCTCTTGCTCCGCCGCCGAACGTAATCACGATCACCTTGCGCTTCTTCCTTGCAGTCGCCGCACGCGCAAAGGGGCTTGCGCTCAGCAGTGCACCACCCAACGCCATGCCCGCCGCGTCGCGTAGAAACTCACGCCGGGTCCGTGCCAGCCGTGCAGCGACCTCCAGCGGATTCATCCCGGCTCTTTCACGAAGTTGCAACGGGTTGCTCATACGCCTACCGTCTTGATCCTCTCACCACATCGCGCATGATCAGCGCACGTTCATTGTTTCGGTTGCTCTTGCGAACTCCCTGCAGTTGCCTTCGACGAGTACACAAACTCCTTCACTTCGGCGCGCTCTTTGTCCACAGCGGCCATGTGGTTCGCGCGCAGCTTCTTGTACACATCGAACTCAGCCAGCGCCTCCGTCTTCTTACCCATATGCGTGTAGTCCGTCCCCAGCCGGTAGTGTGCATCCGCAAGGGTCGGATCGAGCTGGATCGTCTCCTGGTACTGCGGCACTGACTGCGCATAGTCGTGCTGGTCCGCATACAGGTTCCCTAACTGCATGTGCGCATCCGCGATACGGCCGTCCAGCACGATCGACCGCTTGAGCAGCGCCTGCACGTCGGTCAAATCGACCGTCATTCCCTCCGAGCGTTTACCCTTCCATATACTCATCGCGTAATAGTACTGCGCGAGCGCGTTGTCTGGCTCCCGCTCAGCATAGCCTTTGAAGTGCTGTATGACCGCATCCACCTGACTGGGTGAGCCGTCATACGCCCGCGACAAGAACAGGTATACCCTCGGATCATTTGGCGCCAGGTCGGCGGCAAGCAGCAGCGCCTTGACCGCGTCTTCGTACAGGCCCCTCGCGTACAAACACATCCCCAGACCGATCTGCATCCGCGCCGACCGCGGATACCGTTGCACCGCAGCCTTGAAGACCTCGATCGCCGGATCGTAGGTGCGGTGCAGCAGCAACTCACTACCCCAGTCAAAGAGGTTCTCTTCGCTTGGGTCCATATGCGCCGCTGCCTCAAACTCGTTGGCAGCCTCCACATACTGACCATCCTTCTCTGCAACCTGGCCCTCGAGATTGTGGAGCTCGCCTTTGTTGTTCGACTTCAGTAATTGCTGGATCACTCTGTGCGCATCAGCATATTGGCTGGTCAGCATATCCGCCATCGCGAGGTCATAGCCGTTGTCATAGACCGTGGGGTCGATGGCATACGCAGCCGCCAGGTAAGGCCTTCCCTCCGCGATCTTTCCCGCCTGAATGTAGAACTCGCCGAGATTGTGATTGACGGTATAGTCCTTCGGCGCCAGCGCCACAGCGGCACGAAACTGCTCGTTCGCGGCATTGGTGCGACCGAGACGCGTCAAGCTCGCCGCCAGGTTTGTTCGCGCTGCCACTTCGTTGGGTCGCAGCTTCACCGCGGCCTCAAGATGAGGCATCGCCTTCTCATCCTGCGACATCGCCGCATACACCAGCCCCATCAACTCCTCCAGATCGAAGTTATTGTGCACCTCGGGCGCTATGGCTTCGAGTTCTTGTGCCGCCACCGGATACTGTCCCGCTTCATACGCTCCAACTGCCTTCCGATACTCGCGGTCGAGCGTTCTCTTACCAGGCTCCTGTGCTACCGCAACGACTACACACGTCGCCAGACAACTGCAACATGCCCATCGCAACCAGCACACCCTGCTCACAACTACCCTCCCCTACGACCTTGTGAGCGCACCGCTCTACCAAAAGATAAACCCCGGAAAGGCTCCTTGCGGAGACTCTTTCCGGGGTCTCATCCCAGCGGTTAGTAGTACAACTTCAGCGCAAACTGAATTTGACGCTGATCGTAGGGGTTATCGCGAGTCGAACCGATCAGGCCAAAGTTGGGATTGGTGAAGTTGCCGGAGTTGCTGATGGAAACGACACCGTTGCCACCGAAGTTAGGAGCATTGAAGTTGGGATGGTTGAGGATGTTGAAGAACTCCGAACGGAATTCCATACGGAAGCGGTCGCTGATGGGAATCTCCTTGAAGAGGGAGAAGTCGAATCGGTGGAAGCCCGGCCCAACCGTGGTTCCCTGCTCGCCACCCAGAACGCCGTTGCCGGTCAGTGGCACGCAGCCAACGGGCGAGTCTGGAATTGGCCCGCTGGGTCCAAGAGCGCAAGGCTGGTTGAAGGCCGCTGGGTTGTTGAACCACCGCAGGGCCGACTGGTTGCCGGTAATCTTCAGCTTTGGATCCTGACCAGCAACACGGAGGGCGTTGCAACCCGTACCCGCCGTTGTTCCTGTAGGACAGCCGAGAGTAATTGGCTGGCCACCCTGTAGCGTGACAATCCAGTTGGCAGACCAACCGCCCAGCACATAGTTCACTGGTTTGCTGGCCTTGTTCATGAACTGTTTGCCGTTGCCGAATGGCAGGTCGTAACCTCCGCTGAAGTGCACAACATTGCGTATGTCAAAGTCCGCAAGGCCGTAGTCGAACATCGGCCCAAGGCCTGGGACCGAGGGTCCACGGAAGCCACCCAAGCTGCCACCGTTGAGCAGATCGAGCGCATCCGAGAGAGTCTTAGACCAGGTATAGGTAAGCAGGAACGATAGACCGTGGCTTGGCAGCATCTCCAGCTTGGTCTGCAGTCCGTTGTAGTTGCTGTCGCCGACGGTTGCCTGGTAACTGGCACCCGACGAAAAGTCCGGGAAAGGTACCGTGCCCGGAGCTCCACTGGTTGTGTTCGTTCCCTGCGGCAGAATTGCTGTGACGTTGTTGCTGCCGATGCCGGCCTGCAAATCACGACCACCCGTATACACATAAGCGATCTGGGCCGAGAGCGTCCTTGTGATCGAATACTGCGTCGTGAGGTTGGCGCTGTACGTTCGTGGTGTCAGGTATTTGAACTGCAAACCCTCAAGTCCCAGACCCTGAGCATCGACGGCTGTTGGAGTGAACTGGACGCAGGAGAGGCCCGCGCCAATGGTAGCTGTATCACCGGGGCCTGCAGTAGAGCAGCCTGCCCACGGCGTGTTGTAGCTGATAGGCGAAACACCCTGCTCGCCGGTATTGGTTCCGGCAGTCTGGCCGGAGTAGCTGAAGTTGAATACGAAGGGATAGTTCTCGCCGATGTTCGGCCCATATCCCTGGTTTTCAAATGAGTTGTACGAGATACCGAAGCCGCCGCGAACAACCAGCTTCGGATCGACCTCATACGCAAAGCCTACGCGCGGCGCAAAATTATTCTTCTGCGTCTGCACGAGTCCCTGGCCAAACTGGTTGGTCTGCTCCAGTTTGATACCGTCCTGCGCAAGCAGCGTTGTGAAGCTGCTCGACAGAGCTCGATCATCCTTGCCACTGGCCGGGATGAGGAAGGTTGGCACGCCGTTGGGAGGACCATCCGGAACAAAGTTCGCCTGCCCGCCGTTGGTCTCCCGTATGGGTGAGTAGTAGTCCCAACGTACGCCCAAGTTTAGCGTCAGCTTATGGTTGACCTTGTAGTCATCCTGCAGATACGCGGCCAGGTAGGTGCGATAGTCGTCGGTCTTGTTGACGTTGGAGGCGTTGATGGAGTCCGATCCACCCGAGTAGCTCAGGCCGTTGGTGACGGTCGTAGCTTCCGGAAGGATGAGGAACTGCGCTAGACCGGTACCGCCGTTGTTCTTGGTCGGAATATCGGTGTAATTGCCGTTGTAGTCGAAGTTGCCGCGCGAGTAGCCAGGCTGCAGGGTGGAGAACTTGACCTGCTGAGACTCGATACCGGCCTTGAAGCTGTGGTTCTTGTAGATTTTGGTGAAGTCATCCGTGATCTGCAGAGTCTGGCTTACCTCGTCCGAGGGGAGGAAGGCGTTGCTGCCCAGCGTCTGTAGACCGCCAATCCCGATGGACGGCAGACCGCCATTCTCAGCGAACTGCGGGATGCCTTGAATGCCATACTGCGCAGGGATGCCGTTCGTCCCACCGTCTGGGCCGAAACGAGTGGTGTGCAGATGGTTCAACCCAACGTGCAGCACATTGATCGCCGTCTCGGTGAAGAGGTGCGTATACCCCACCACGGACTGGCTCGACTTCAGCGTCTGTAGGCCTTGCTGGAAGCCGCCACCATCTGCGATGCCACCGAAGATGCCGGGAATGAACTGCGGATCGTCCACATAGCTGAAGCGCGCGAAAGCCTGGTCCTTGGCGCTCATGTTTGCGTCCACGCGCACATCAAACGCATTCCGATGCTGATACAGACCGGGGCTGACTTTGTAATTTGACGCTCCGGTGGTGTTCGGCTTCGGATACAGCGACAGCAACTTCAGTGCCACCGGATCGATGCGGCCGGCGGGGATGTTATTCAGACCGCAGCCAGCAGCCGTAAAGGTTGTTGTGCTGGCCGGGCATGTGCCAAAGGGATCGCGCACGTAACCTGAGGTCGTAGCAACCAGGCCTGAGACCGGATCTGCCTGGCCTGCCGTCACCGGGCGTGTGGTGGCGGGATCCTGCACTGTCCCAAGGGGAACCGTGCGGCCAAGGAAGTCGGTTTGCGTACCGGACTGCAGCAAGTCTCCCAGGTTGGTGAAGTCGCTGTTGATTTCGTTCAGTGTTGGGACCGTTCCGGACTGGGTGGTTCCTTGCACACGGCGCAGACCTTCGTAGTCGCCGAAGAAGAAGAGCTTGTCGCGGATGATACGACCACCGATAGCCGCTCCAAACTGGTTCTGCCGCAGTTCGCTCTTGGTGGTATCGAAGAAATCGGCGGCGTCCAGCTTATCGTTGCGGAAGAACTCCCACACAGCACCGTGAAGGCTGTTCGTACCGGACTTCGTGGTGGCATTCAATACAGCACCAGCCGAGCGGCCAAACTCTGCTGAGAAGTCTGCGGTCTGCACCTTGAACTGGTTGATCGCGTCCAGCGGGGGCAGCACAGCGAAGTTTGTGCCATTCAGGAAGTCCACCGCGTTCGAGTTGTTGTCGATGCCATCGAGCAGGTAGTTGTTCTGCGCTGGTCGTAGGCCATTGGCGGAAAATGCACCCGACGCCGCGTTGCCGCGCGTATCCGCCTCGGGCGTGTTCACGCCGGCGCCCAACTGTGCGAGGAAGGTAAAGTTTCTGCCGTTAAGAGGCAAATCGTTGATGGTCTTCTCCGACACCACCTGGCCAACCGACGCGTCCGCGGTCTGCAACACTGGCGGCGCCATCGTTACTTCGACCGTCTCCGAGGTAGATCCATTCTTCAACTGGACCGGCACCTGTAGCTGTTGCGCGATGTCGAGCACGAGGTTCTGCTGCGTCGTCTTCGCAAAGCCGGTTGCCGTCACAGTCAGCGAGTAATGGCCAATGCGTACAGGCGAAAACGTAAACTCGCCTACGCTGTTGGTGGTGCCTTTCAGCGTCAGGCCAACATCCGTGTTAGTCACCGACACAGACGCGTTGGGCACCACAGCGCCCGTGCTGTCCGTCACCGTGCCTGTGATCGACCCTTCATCGACCTGCGCGTGTGCGTAGCTGGCCGTAGCCATTAACAAAAACAAGAACGCCAGTGCAAGGTGTCCTAATTTCAATATGCGGGTGATCGGACTGCGATTGAAGTTCATCCGAAGTTACCTCCTCCAAAGTTCTTGCATCCTGCTGTTTCGCCTCTGCGGTGTTGGCGCGGTCAGTGTGTGTTGCCTGGCCGTCTGAGCGAGATCACGCCGCAGTGTAAACGCTTTCAATTGTTTGCCGCCGCAATAGTGCCGACGGGAGAAGTGTCGCCAAATCTGGCTTCACGGGTTGATCCCGACTGCTTATTGTCCGAGTTCCGTTGCAAAATCGCAGAACCCAGCCAATGTTGATCTTCACAACGATGTAACCGCTTGCATATGTCTTGCCGGAACACTACTCAACTGAATGGTCGTTGTCAATACCAAACTTTTTGACGACTCAAGAACTCACCCTTCGACCTATGGCCGCCCTCTCCCTCCAGCCCTCAGCCTCTGTCACGCTGCCCGTGGAGTGGTATCCTGCGGACGCTCGACACCCCCGCCATCTGGATCTGCATGCCTCACCGTCCTCTGCACAAAACGCCTCTCTCCAGAAGGGAACTTCTTCGCGGCCTCGGCGCCACGGCATTCACCCTCCGCGCCGCACCTTTCTGGGGAAGTCCTCCCCTCCTCGCACCCGGAGACGGAGCGCAACCCTCTGAATCAACGCTCTTTAGCGAAGGACCGCGCTACCGCCCGCACTACCCCTCGCCTTCCTCGCTCGCCGGCCTCCTCCGCCTCGTCCCCCCCGGCTCGGACTCATACATCACCGAGCTGTACGCCTCCCAGATCACCGCACTCTTCGCAACCTGGGGGCGCGAACTACACTCTGACCCCCTACGCCACACAAATCTCTCGGCGCTGCTCTCAGACCGCATCGAGGCATCTTCGCTGACGCCCACTCACGAGACTGTCCTCCGCGATCGCGCCGGCATCCGGGTCTCGCAACGCACCTTCCCTCCCGCCGCCAGCACCACGCCAGCTCTCTTCCTCGCAAACCTCTTCCGCTGGCTCGAACCGCTCTCAGCCGTGACCGTTGCCGAGTTCGAGATCTACGCCATCGACGTCGTCCCCGCCTCGCCGCTCACCGTCCAGATCGAGATGCGCTACAACATCGCGGGCACGCGCCACGACCATCGCCGCGAAGAGCGTGTCGGCACGTGGCAGCTCATCTGCAGCCAGCCGGTCTCGCCTAAGTGGACCATCCATCGCTGGCAAGCCACCAGCGAACTGCTCAGCATTGGCGAGCCTTCTCCCTTCATCGACGTCACCGCACATGCCCTCGCGGGCAACAGCTCATTCGCCGCCCAGTTACAACACGGCGTCGATCACTGGCGGACCGTGCTAGACGGCGCATGTGGCATCGACATTTACGCGAACAACGGCATCGCGGCCGGCGACTACAACGGCGATGGCCTAGACGACATCTACGTCTGCCAGCCCGCCGGCCTGCCCAACCGTCTCTATCGCAATCGCGGGGACGGCACCTTCGAAGACGTCTCTGCCCAAGCCGGCGTCGATGTCCTCGACAACACGGCGTGCGCCCTCTTCGCCGACTTCGACAACCGCGGTCTGCAGGACCTCCTCGTCGTCGGCGGAAACGGCCCGCTGCTCTTTCGCAACAACGGCAATGGCACCTTCGCTCTCAAGAAGGACGCCTTCCAGTTCGCCGCCCCACCCAACGGCACCTTCACCCACGCCGCGCTCGCCGACTACGACAACGACGGTCGGCTCGACATCTACTTCTGCACGTATCAGTACTACCTTGGCCTCGACCAATATCACTACCCCGTGCCCTACTACGACGCCCGCAACGGTCCGCAGAACCTCCTGCTGCACAACGAAGGCAACGGCCGCTTCGTCGAGACCACACAAGCCGCGGGTCTCAATATCGAGAACAACCGATACAGTTTTGCGTGTGCCTGGGGAGACGCCACCGGCAACGGCGGCCCAGACCTTTGCATCGCCAACGACTTCGGCAAGTCGCAGCTCTATCGCAACAACGGCGACGGCACCTTCCGTCATGTCTCGCAGGAGTCGCGCGTTCAAGACGCGGCCGCCGGCATGAGCGCCTGCTGGGCAGACTTCGACAACGACGGTCATCAGGATATTTACATTTCGAGCATGTGGGAAGCAGCCGGTCAGCGCGTCTCCCACCAGAAGCAGTTTCACCCGGAAGCCACCGCTGAGGTCCGCAGCGAGTATCAACGGCAGGGC
>JBAVDD010000202.1:0-6880 GCA_049587035.1 Acidobacteriaceae bacterium
GGCACATGGTGCGGTTAGATGCGGGTCGCGGTGATTGCGGGTTAGGGTGCCGGTTTGAAGTCGAGGGTGGCCAGGTTCATTTGGCCCTGGGTGAGGATGTGGATGGTTAGGACGCTGCGGCCGGCGGGGAGATGGAGAGTGGCGGCGCGGGGGAGGAGGTTCCAGTGGTGCCATTGGCGCCAGGCGATGGGCTCGGCGGTGCTGAAGGTGCTGGGGATGGTTATGGGATGGCCGGGGATACCGTTCACGTCGATGGAGATGGAGCCGCCGCGGTTGGAGGTGTAGAGGAGGTCGGCGGTGTAGCGGCCGGCGTGGGCAGTGTTTACGGTGAGGTTGAACCACTCGCCGGGGACGGTCCAGCCGACGTAGAGCTGGCCGTCGGGAGGGACGACGAAGTTGTAGGGGTTGTTGTCGATCTGGACGTGGGGGTCGTGGAATTTGGTGTAGGAGGTGTCGACGCCTTCGTGCATGCGGAACTCGTTGAGGTAGGAGCCGTCGGCGGGGTTGAGGGCTCCACTGCCGTTATTTTTGGCGTCGCTGTCGTGATAGGCGATGCCTTCGCCGCCGCGATCGTAGTAGGCACACTGGACGATGCCGGGGATGGGCTGGGCGCCGATGGGGTGGTGGGTGTCGGTGTAGGGCGTGCCTTTATAGTTGGCGAGGAAGGCGGAGTTTGATTGGGCGGCGAGGGGCGCTGCGATCAGGACTAGGGCGAGGGGCAGAGTAATGTTGCGCTTCACGGGTGACGGATCTCCGGGGTGCAACCCACTATAAATGCGCGCGAGATTTCGGGAGGTGAGGTAGATCAGTAGCGGGGGATTGTGGGGTCGATTTGGGCGGACCAGGCGTCGATGCCGCCGGAGACGGATTGAGCTTTTTCGAAACCTTGCTGGCGGAGCCAGGCAGTTACGGAGAGGCTGCGCGCGCCGTGATGGCAGAGGACGAGGATGGGTGCTTCTTCGTCCAGCTCCTGGTGGGCGCGACCGGGGACATCGCCCATGGGGATCAGCGTGCTGCCTTCGATGTGCGCGGTCTGGTGCTCCCAGGGCTCGCGGACGTCGAGGAGGAGTGGTGGGTGCTCGGTGGCGAGGAGGGCTTTGGCTTGGGCTACGGTGATTTCTAGGTCCATGAGATAAGGATATAAGAGAACGCGGCTTCAGCTGCGGACGGCGGTGATCTGCATGTATTCATTGGGCACGACGGTGTGCGAGGCCGTGTCCGGTGCGATGTTCTTGTCGGACCAGAGGGCTTCGAGATCGGCGGCCAAGGCTTGTTGTTGTGCGGCGTCGAGGCGGTTGAAGGTCGTAAGTGTGGGGCCGTAGTAGGTACGGAAGAAGTCGACGACGCCGGCGGGGGAGTAGGGGAAGTCGAAGGTGAGCGGGATGCGCTCGGTGGCGATGCTGGTGAAGTATGGGGAGAGACGGGTGCGGACGGTGGTGTCGTCTCCCCAGAGAATGGGCGAGGGAACGCCGGGCGGCGGTGGCGCATGCTTTGAGGTGGTTTTGAACATCGCGGCTGTGAAGCTTTCGGGGTTCCAGTTGGCCATCGCGAGCCTGCCGCCGGGTTTAAGGACGCGCGCGAACTCAGAGGCGACAAGCTCGGGACGGGGGGCGAACATGGCGCCGAACATGGTGATGACCAGATCGAAGGTGGCGTCGGGATAGGGAAGCTGCTCGGCGTCGCCTTCGTCGAACTGCACGGTGCAGCCGGCTTCAGCGGAGCGGGCGCGTGCCTGGATAAGGATGTTAGGGGCGATGTCGACGCCTGTGACGAGGCAGCCGCGCTGTGCGGCGGGGATGGCGAGGTTGCCGTTGCCGCAGGCTACATCGAGCACAGCACTGCCGGGTGCTGGCGCAATGCGTTCGACGAAGGCCGCAGCATCGCTGGCCGCGGAGCTGGCAATGACGGCAAAGTCGCCGGATGTCCATGCCGTGCGCATGGAGGCTTTGATCTGTTCGATGGAAGGAGCCGATGTGCTCATGCGCTGCCACTCTGCCTAGTCGTCTGAATTTTGTTTCAGGCAACAGGGTGTGGCAGCGCATGGTGGTTCGTCAAGTGAAATATCGGCGAGACAGATCAGGCGGCGGCGCCGTGGCATTTTTTGTATTTTTTGCCGGAGCCGCAGAAGCAGGGATCGTTGCGGCCTATTTCGGTGCCGGTGCGGCGCTGGGTGGCTACGGCGGCGGTGGAGCCACCGGCTTGTTTGGCGGCGGCGAGGTCGCGCTGCTTGTTGCGCTGGAACTCGCGCTCCAGGGCGTCGATGGTGGTGGATGGGGAGCGGGTGGGGACGGTGGGGGGTGGAAGTTGCTGTGGCTCGGATGCACCCATGGGCAGCTGTTGCTGTGTGGGCGGTGGCGCGGAGTGCGAGAGTTGCAGGCGGGCTAGCTGCTCGATGGTTTCGATGGGCGTGCCGTCGGGAGCCAGGATCTGCATGCGGAAGAGGTTGCGGGCGGTGTCTTCCTGGAAGCGCAGCATCATGGTCTCGAAGAGTTCGAAGGACTCCTTCTTGTACTCGACGAGGGGGTCCTGCTGGCCGTAGCCGCGCAGGCCAATGCCTTCCTTGAGGTGGTCCATGTTGAGGAGGTGGTCTTTCCAGAGGGCGTCGAGGACCGAGAGCATGACGATGCGCTCGTGGTAGCGCAGCTGGACTTCGCCGAGGATCTGTTCCTTGGTGTCGTAGCGCTGACGGAGCTGGTCGAAGATGGCGTCGCCGAACTCGTGGCGGTTGAGCTGCGAGGCATCGATGATGGTGGAGAGGTTGGCGCCGAAGATATCCTGGATCTGCTTGTAGATATTTTCGGTATCCCACATTTCGGGGTGGACTTTTTCGGGGGCGAACTCGTCGAGTATGCCGGAGAGGATGGTGGAGACGTAGTCCTCGGTGATGAGCTGTTTTTGTTCGACGCCTTCCATGAGCTGGCGACGGAGGGAGTAGACGGCCTCGCGCTGCTTGTTCATGACGTCGTCGTACTCGAGGACGTGTTTGCGGGACTCGAAGTTCTGGCTTTCGACGGCCTTCTGAGCGCCTTCGATGCGCTTGGAGATCATGCGGCTTTCGATGGGGACGCCTTCTTCCATGCCGAGTGACTGGAGGAGGGTGGAGACCCACTCGCGGGCGAAGATGCGCATGAGGTCGTCTTCGAGGGAGAGGAAGAAGCGCGAGCTGCCGGGATCGCCTTGACGGCCGGCGCGGCCGCGGAGCTGATTGTCTACGCGGCGGGACTCGTGACGTTCGGTGCCGAGGATGTGCAGACCACCGGCTTCGATGACGGCGTCGTGCTCGGCCTTGGTCGAAGCCGCGTGGGCTTCGATGGCGGCGTCCCAGTCCTGCTGCGAGAGCTCGAACTCCTGCGACTGGTAGTAGAAACGGACAAAGCCTGGGCCGGCTATGGGCTGGATGGCGCCTTCGGCGACGGAGACGGCGCGTGCGATCTTACGTTTGACGAGGTCCTGGCGGGCCATAAACTCGGTGTTGCCGCCGAGGAGGATGTCGGTACCGCGACCGGCCATGTTGGTGGAGATGGTGACCATGCCGAGGCGTCCGGCCTGGGCTACGATTTCGGCTTCCTTCTCGTGGAATTTTGCGTTGAGGACTACGTGGCGGACGCCCTTACGCTTGAGGATATCGGAGAGGAGCTCGGATTTTTCGATGCTGGTGGTGCCGACCAGGACGGGCTGTTTGGCAGCGTGGAGACGCTCGATCTCGTCGGCTACGGCGAAGTACTTTTCCTTGGAGGTGCGGTAGACGACGTCGGGGTTTTCAATGCGGAGCAGGGTGCGGTTGGTGGGGATGACGAGGATGTCGAGCTTGTAGATGGACTCGAATTCTGAGGCCTCGGTTTCTGCGGTGCCGGTCATGCCGGAGAGCTTTTTGTAGAGGCGGAAGTAGTTCTGGAAGGTGATGGTGGCGAGGGTTTGATCTTCTTTGCGGACCTCGACGCCTTCCTTGGCTTCTACGGCTTGATGAAGGCCGTCCGACCAGCGGCGGCCGGGCATGAGGCGACCGGTGAATTCGTCGACGATGATAACCTCGCCTTCCTTGACGACGTATTCTACGTCGCGCTTGTAAAGGGCGTGGGCTTTGACCGCGACTTCGATGTGGTGCTTCATGTCCCAGTTTTCGGGGTCGGCGATGTTGCCGATGCCGAGGAGCTGTTCTACCTTCTCCATGCCCTCGTCGGTGATCGTAATCGCCCGAGCCTTTTCGTCGACGACGTAGTCGCCGGACCATATCTTGGATTCCAGATTTTCGATGAGCTCGCCTTCTTCGAGCTGGGGGACGATCTTGTCGGCGATGGCGTACTTGTCGGTGGTCTTGTCAGTGGGGCCGGAGATGATGAGGGGGGTGCGGGCTTCGTCGATGAGGATGGAATCGACTTCGTCGACGATGCAGTAGTACTGGCCGCGCTGGACCATGTCGGCGAGATCGAACTTCATGTTGTCGCGGAGATAGTCGAAGCCGAACTCGTTGTTGGTGCCGTAGGTGATGTCCGAGCCGTAGGCGGCGCGGCGCTCTTCGTCGGAGAGGTCGTGGACGATGACGCCGACGGTGAGACCGAGGAAGCCGTATATCTTGCCCATCCACTCGGCATCGCGCTTGGCGAGATAGTCGTTGACGGTGACGACATGGACGCCGTGGCCGGCTAACGCGTTGAGGTAGCACGGGAGAGTTGCGACGAGGGTTTTGCCTTCGCCGGTCTTCATCTCCGCGATCTTGCCCTGGTGGAGGGCCATGCCGCCGATCATCTGGACGTCGAAGTGGCGCATGCCGACGATGCGACGGCCGGCTTCGCGGACTACGGCGAAGGCTTCGGGAAGGAGGTCATCGAGGGCCTGCTTTTCGGCGGCGGTGCGCTGCTCTTCGTCTGTGATGCCTTCGATGGCTGTGGCGATGCGGGCTTTGAATTCGGTGGTCTTGGCGGCCAGCTCGGCGTCGGAGAGTTGTTGAATGGCGGGCTCGCAGTCGTTGATCTGCGCGAGCAGGGGGAGGGTGCGCTTGACGGCGCGGTCGTTACTGGTGCCGAAGACTTTGGATAGAGAGAGCTTGAACACGGGTGGGTTCCTTTAGAGGTGGCGCGTGGGCGCGCTGAAACGGGGGGTGCGGAAGAGGACCGCAGGAGGCATGTGCCGCAGAGGGCAGAGGGGGTGTCGATTTAGCTGAGGCGCGAGGTGACGGCCTGGAGCGCGGCGGTTTGCTCGGCCGGAGGACGCATGGTCCAGACGGCGGCGTGGAGCGCGCGGGAGGCGGGGGCGAGCACGAAGGTCTCGGTGGGGTGGACGGCGGCGCGCTCGGCGAGTTGTTCGGGGAGCACCGCGACTGCAGAGCTTTGGATCTGGATGAGCAGGCTGCTGATGTAGCGGCCGCCGAGGGTGAGGTCTCCGGTGCGCAGGGCGCGTGCGTCCGCTGCGCTCAGGGATGAGAGCAGAAGGAGGAGGCAGGCGAGATGGCGATTGCGCAGACGCATCTACTTCTATATTAAACGAAATGCGCGTGCAAAGGGATGCTGGATTGCAGTTTGAGGGTCGGTTTGCTGGTTCGTTTGAGGATTAGCTGCCGTGGGCAGTGAGCCAGGTGTGGATGGTGGCGGTCTCCTGCGGGGTCAGGGCGGGAGTGGAGAGTTGCAGCATGTGCATGAACCAGTTGATTTCCGCGGGCGAATCGGGATAGCCGATGTTGTCCTTGCCAGACTTGGGATCGGGGCGGTACGAGTCGACGATCGGCTTGCCACTGGCGTCGAGGATGACAATGAATGGCCAGCCGGCATGCTTGCCACCGATGGAATTTTCAAACTGCTGAGCGCCGGGGGTGTTGGCGTGACGAGTATCGTTGGGCCGCTCGCCAGTGATCAACGTGACCATGACAAAGTTCTTCTCCATGATGGGATGGATGGTTGGGTCGGCCAAAAAGTGCTCGAAGAGGTGGCAGTTGCCACACCAGGACGCGCCGAAGTCCAGCAGGATGTTTTTGTGCTCGGAGGCAGCGGTGGCGCGGGCCTGGGACATGACTGCGTCGGCGCTGGGAAGCGTGGACGCGGCTTGCGCGAAGTATGAGGGGCAGAGAAGTAGCGTGGCGGCGAGGAGCATGTAGGGGCTGAGGAGCTTCTGCAAGGGTTTGCGCATGGGACAGCTTTCGCGAGGGAGATCGTGATGCAGTGACACATCCATTATGGGCGACCAGAGCGGCCATGAGCGAGGACGCGAAAATTCTGTTGCGAGGAGGTGATAATTTGACGGAGGTTGGACTAAGCTATCGCATATGCTCCCCACTGGTTTTCGCGTCGGCGCCTTCGCGGTGCTTGCCCTTTCGATTGCTTCGGCTGGATATGGATACGGCCAGGCGAAGACACCTTCGTTCCCAACCAATGAGCAACTGCGGCACTACAAGGGAATGGGTGATCCGCAGCTTTCTCCCGATGGCACGGAGGTGCTGGTGCGGATTGCGGATGCCGCGGCCGATGGAGGGAAGGGGCACATCTGGCTGGTGGAGGTGAAGGGTGGAGCGGCGCGGCAGTTGACGTATTCGCCGGAAGGGGACAAGCACGGAGAGCAGAGGGCACAGTGGATGCCGGACGGGAAGACGGTGCTGTTTCTGGCACATCGGGGAGCGCATACGCAGCTTTATCGGCTGCCGATGGATGGCGGTGAGGCGAAGGTGTTTGATCTGAAGGTGACGCCGTTGGTGGATGAGTCCAAGCGCGCGGATGCGGTGCCTCCGGTGACGGCGGCTGAGAAGAAGAAGGAAGAGGAGACAAAAGCTGAGCCGGTGGTGATCGATGTGGCTAGTTATCGGGTGTCGCCGGATGGGAAGACGATTGCAATCTTTGCGAAGGACCCGCAGACTCCGGGAGAGAAGAAGGAGAAGGATGCGAAGGCCGATGCG
>JBAVDD010000203.1:0-1712 GCA_049587035.1 Acidobacteriaceae bacterium
ACATGCAACCTGGTGCGGGCTGCCAACGTGGGGGTGCGGCTGATCAGTTCGCCGGAGAACCTGGGCTTCGGCCGTGGCTGCAATCTCGGTGCGAAGCAGGCCGCTGGAGACTGGCTTCTGTTCGCTAACCCTGATGTCCAGCTCACGGCGGTCCCGGATCTCACCGGCGCCGGCGGTCGAAGCTTCGGCCTCGGGGCCGGAAGACTGACGACATGGGGCCGCGACAATGGTGTGCCCGGAGTGCGGGCCGAGATAACGCACGCAGAGGACTGGCTCCAGGAGGTTTGGACTCTGTTTGTCCCTAGGCCTATGTCGCGATACTTAGTTGGGCGCCGCTGGCCGGCCGGATGGCCCATCGGCGGCATGTGCATTGCTCGTCGCGACGAGTACCAAGCCGTTGGTGGCTTCGATCCAAGGTACTTCCTGTTCTTCGAGGATCGGGATCTCGGCCGACGCTATCGGGAGAATGGTTTGCCCGTGCGTGTCCTCGATGGCTTGGAGGGAATTCATTGGGCAGGTTCATCATCCGCCGAGGTCGCGTCCTGGCGACGGGGCGCGTGGTCCATAGTCTCGTGGCTTGAGTACTTGGCGGTCTGGCGTAGCGCCGATCAGGCGGCGTCGACGGCGGCCCATGTGCTCCAGCTCCTGGGTGCGATCGCGAAGCTCGCTAATCTGTCAGCGCTCCCAGATCGCGTCCGCATCAAGGCAGAGAGCGCAAGGATGACAGCTCACTTCATAAGGAATTTCGATGAGTTTCTGCCATCCGATCCAAGTAGTTATTATCCGGGCGCGAGAGTGGCGGTATCTGCAGCGAGGATCTGAGAAGTGCTGCGTTAGACCTCCGACTCCCCAAGCCGAATCTAGGAACGTCACCTCGGGGATCATCTAGTAGCCTAGCTGCGACCGCCTATGAAGAACACGCTCGACTTTATCATCATTGGCGCGCAGAAGGCCGGCACAACCTCGCTCTTTGAGTACCTCCGACTCCATCCGCAAATTAGCCTGCCCTCTGGTAAGGAGATTCCCTTCTTCAGCCACGAATCCGTGCGGGCGCGTGGTTGGGACGAATATATGCGCAACGCCTTTGCTCTGGCGGACCCGAGTTCAATGTGGGGCACTGCCACGCCTCAATACATGGTTGGTGGGCTATGGGACCAGCTAAACCCGGTTCCAGGAGGCGAGGCATTTGATGAGCGCACGGTGCCATTGAGGATCCGAGAGCGCGTTCCCAGCGCGCGTCTAATAGCACTTCTTCGCGACCCCGTCGAGCGCGCTCGTTCGCATCACCGCATGACTCTGATGAACGACCTCGATAAGCGCCCGTTCGCCGAAGCCGTTGATGAGCTACTCCGGCCAGCGGCATTGGCACAGTCGCGGCGTGAACCGCGTGAGACGACCGGTTATGTGGCTTGGGGCGAGTATGGCCGGATACTCGCAGGATACTTCGATGTCTTCCCGCCCGAGCAGATATTGGTGTTGTTTACAGACGAACTCGAGAATGCTCCGGCGCAGCTCCTGCGACGCATCTACGAGTTCCTGGACGTGGACGGAGATGTTATGCCCGAGAACATCGGGGTGCGGTATCGCGTGGGTGGGAGCGAGCGGCGCCTCTCATGGCTCGGTACCTACTCGTCGTTGAATCCGTGGGCCATCCAGCGAGCCCTCGCCCGAAGCTCGGTTTCGCGCAGACTCTGGCATTCTTTGCCCGAGGA
>JBAVDD010000204.1:0-4373 GCA_049587035.1 Acidobacteriaceae bacterium
GCGGGAGGGTGGTTTGGGCGCGTCAGGAGGCTCAGATGAAGATGGAGGGAGCGCGGCCGTTGGCTGCTTGGGGAATGGAATTGGATCAGGCATCGTTGGGGACGGAGAGGATTCTCGATTAGGCGCCGACTAATGCAGGATACCGTAGTGATCGAGCAGGAAGATAAGAAGAAGACCCGCGAACATGATGCCGAGGGCCACTCTGTTGCCGAGGCGACGCTGCTGGGGGGTGGCGGGACCGATCTGGCGGGCGGCGGCGGGCGGCGGCTCGACGCCTGGAGGGGGATCTTCAGGGCTCGGCCAAGAGGCATCGCGTGCATCGGGAGATTCGGTCATCGCTGCCTCCAATTTGGGAACCAGCATACTCCGAATCAGGCATAGATGGCAGCTTCAAAATGCTGAATGGCGGCGTCGTCCCAGGCGTGGGATTGCTTGCGCCAGGTGTCGCCCTGCTCCTGGAGGTAGTTGGGGAAGTTGGAGCGGCAGAAGCTGGTGTGGGAGGCGAAGTCGATGAAGGCCTGGGCGGTGCCGTCGAGGTAGAGGACGCACTGCATACCGTCGCGGGACCACTGGACGCTGGCGATGCGGGGCGTGTCGGGGTTGGAGAGGGAGGTGGTGTTGTAGATGAGCATGGCGTCGAGGATGCTGTGGTCGTGGACCTCCTGGGAGCGGTCGCAGGCGTAGAAGTAGCCCGCGGGACCCTCGTCCTCAAAGACCGCGGTCCAGGGAACGGCGGGGGAGTTGGAGGAGAGAAAGGCGCGGCCGGGCGTGAAGGTGAGCGAATCCATACTTTCAACATTACAGCAGGGATTCGGCGCGCGGAGGTGAGGCGTTTCCTCCGCGCGCGGTGGCTATTTTGTGGTCCAGGCTTCGAAGCCGAGTGGGCTGGTGGTGAGACGGAGGTCGCTCCAGCCGGCTTCGGCGGCCATGCGGCGGATGTCGTCGAGCGGATACGCGCGCTTGATGAGCATGTGGCGGAAGGTGAGCATCATGAAGCGGCGGCTGAACCAGTTGACGCCGAGGTTGTCGACGTAGTGCTGGATGGCGGCGAGGGAGACGTCGCGGCGCATATCGATGAGCAGAGCGGTTCCGGTGGGGCGGAGGACGCGGCGCATCTCGGCCATGGCTTTTACGGGTTCGGTGAAGTTTTTGAAGGCGGCGCGACAGACTACGAAGTCGACCGATGCGTCGGGGAGTGGGAGCGCGGAGGCGTTGCCGAGCTGGATGTCGACGGTGGCACCTTCGGCAGCGGCGTTGCGCTGGACGATTTCGACGAAGGTCTTGCTGATGTCGACGGCGCGAACGTTGAGGCCACGGCGAGCGAGCTCGATGGAGAGAAAGCCGGGGCCGGGGGCGATCTCGAGCACGTTTCCGGCTGCGGGGACGATGGCCGCGATGCGAGCGGCTAACGCGCGGACTTCGGGCATGTCCTTGCGGGTGGTGCGGTCGTACCAGTGGGCGATGCTGCCTTCCATGCTCATTCCCTTGTAAGCTTTGAGAGTTGCTGCCATTAGTTTGTCCTCCATGTTTCTTAGTAAATAAGATACTTTGCAAGTAAACCATAAGAGGGTTGGTATGTCCAGAGGATTGAAGAAGGAATCTCGCGGGAAGAAGGCCGCGGGAGCGAAGGCCGCGAAGACGGGGCTGGGAACAGTGCCGACGCCGGTGACGGTGGAGGACCGGATTATGCTGGAGATACGGAAGTTTATTGCCGCGGCCATCTTCTTCAATACGCAGACTGCAGAGAAGGTGGGGCTGGGGCTGACGGACATGCAGATGATGCATATGCTGCAGCTGTACGGGCCTTCGACTCCGAGCCGGCTGGCGATGTGGACGGGGCTGAGCAGCGGGGGCGTGACGGTGGCGCTGGACCGGCTGGAGAGGGCTGGATACGTGCGCCGGGAGGCCAATCCAAAGGACAGACGAAGCCTGCTGGTGGTGCTGGTGCCGGCGCGTTTGCAGCATATGGCCGGGCTCTACGACGAGGTGGAGAGCGAGACGCGACGGCTGCTGGGAACGCTGCCGCAGCGTGACCTGGAGGCGGTGGTGCGCTTCTTCGAGACGCTGGGAAATGGGCGCGCTGAGAGAGGCCAGGTCTAGACTAGCTGCGCTTTCGATACACTGGCTTAGAGAATGAGATTGCGTGGATTTACGATTGGGCGGCCGCAGCGCGTTGCGGCGTTGCTGCTGCTGATGCTCTTCGGCGAGTGTTTGTGGACCATTGGGCATCAGCCGCTGGATGCGAATGACTTTCGCTATGCGCACTGCGGGCGGGAGATGTGGGAGAGCCCGTCGGTGCTGCAAGGGTACTTTACAACTTGCGGGAATTTGAATGGCGATGGCACGTTCGCGTATCGGCTGGCGGGGTTTCCGCTGACGGCGCAGCGGGCGGTGCTGCTGACTGTCGATCACTTTCGCAAGCCGGCTGACCGGCTTTATGCGAATGGCAGCCTGAATGGAACGACTTGGGAGGCAAGGCACGAGCTGGGGTTTGTGCGGTACCTGCTGCGGCTGCCGTTTGTGCTGTTTGCGATCTGGTTGGGCGGCGGGCTTTGGTGGGTGACGAAGCGGTTGTTCGGTCCGGAAGGTGCGGCGTTGGCGCTGGCGCTGTATGTTTTCTGCCCGACGATTGTGAAGTATGCGACGCATCCGAATAACGAGATCCTGGCCATGTGGGGGCTGTATGGGCTGATCTATACGGCGATGGGCGTGGCGCATGCGCTGCAGGGGCCGCGGTCGAAGTGGAAGCCGCGGATTATTCTGCTCACGGTGGCGCTGGGGCTGACGGCGACGGCGCATGTGCTGGCGGCGATCGTCGGGTTCCTTGCGGGGATGGTGTTCTTCTTCTACGTTGGGGAGCGGCGGCGATCGTATGTGGCGCAGATCATGGTGTACGCTGCGCTGGGCGCGATGGTGATTGTGTTTGCCAGCTTCAGCTTCAAGATCACCGCGTTCCTGTATGTGTTTTCGGGCGGCAGCGCGCGAAGCTGGTTCTCGTTCGATGCGGTGTGGCGGTTTGTGACCGCGCCGGCGAATGCGGGCATCCTGGTGGCGACGTTTGTGGCGCTGGTGGTGTACTGGCGGAGCAAACGTAGTCGGTACTTTGGCAATACGGCTCCTCTGCTGATGTTGCTGTTGCTGTTTCCGCTGTATACGACGCAGGTGGTGAGCGCGCCGTGGATTTGGGCGCTGCCGTTTCTGTTTACGTTTGTGGGCGGAGTGTTTGCCGATGCGCTGGAGAGCAAGGAGCGGAAGCTGTTTCTGCTGCTGACGGTGGGGGTGGTGGTGACGCAGGCGGTGCTGTGCTGGGTGTCGATGGCCGGGGTGATGCGAGGCTGAGGTGCTGCGCGCACGGCGGGAGTTGGCGTTGGTGCATCTAATGGTGCACGGGCGGCGCAGAGGGTTAGAGCGAGAGTTAACATCCTCAGGTCTTGGTGCGTATAGGCTCTAGGTACAATCTTTCGAGGCTGCGTCGGGTTATGAAGTTTCGTGCTTCCGTTGTTCGCTCCACACTGGCAGTTGTTGTGTGTGCTTGCGTGCTGGTGGGGATGAGTGGGTGCAAGGGTGGGATCAAGGGGTTGATCGCGCGGATGCATCCGCGCAAAGCTACATCTCCGCCGAATACTGCGGACTATGCGGACAACGTGGAGCGGATGGTGGGGTCGGCGACGCTGCAGGGAATGCGCTGGCCGAACTATGCGCAGGATCAGGCGGCGGTGCAGAAGTTCTATGGCGATCGCGATGATGAGTTGGCCTGGACTCGCGATGGAAAGCCTACGGGAGCGGCGATGGCGCTGCTGCAACAGTTCCAGGATGCGGCGAAGAAAGGTTTGAATCCTGAGGACTATGACGCCGATGCGAACGGTGCGGGGCGCTGGACGGCTCGGGTGAAGCGGCTGGCGGTGATTGCGAAGAAGAAGGACGACTCGGATGCGGCGCAGGATGTGGTGGCGCAGTTCGATGTGGCGATGACGATTTCGGCGATGCGGTACCTGGAGGATCTGCATGTGGGGCGGATCAATCCTGAGTCGTTGAACTTCGATATCGATGTGCCGGAGAAGCGGGCGGCGTTCGATGTGGCCACGTTGCTGAACGATCATGTGGTGGATGCCGCGGATGTGCCAGCGGTGGTGGAGGGCGTGGAGCCGCAGAATCCGATGTACAAGGAGACGGAGCAGGCGCTGGCGGCGTATCAAGTGCTGGACATGGAGCAGAGCGCGGCGCCTTCGGCACCGCTGCCGGCGTTGGCGAGCGGCGCTAAGCCGGTGGGCGTGGGGGGATGGTATACGGCGGTGCCGCAGTTGTGGTCGCGGCTACAGTTTGAGGGCGATGCTCCGGCGGCAGGGTCGGGCGATGTGGCGGCTAAGGTTCCG
>JBAVDD010000205.1:0-13133 GCA_049587035.1 Acidobacteriaceae bacterium
CCTATCACCTCTCGGCCAATGAATGGGTGCAGTTCGAATACATGAGGAAGAGAACTCCTGGGGACTTCATTCCCGGGGGAGTATCGCAGAATCAGTACAAGATCGACGTGGTGAAACGCCTGACAAAGAACCTGGAGCTGAACGCATGGATGCAGGTCGAGCGCTGGAAAGCGCCAATTTACATCCAGAAGGTGGACGACGCTGAGAACTTCGATAACGTCATCGCGTTCAAACTGACCTGGTACCCGCACCTGCATACAGACGCAACTGTTAAGCCAACCGGTCAGCCGTAAGAAGTGCGTGAGGGGGCGCCCGCTACACGCGGGCGTTCTCTGTTTCAACGCAGGCTGTAAAGTACTCCAGCGAACGCTTCAGCCCCTCCTGCAGAGAAATCCTCGGAGACCATCCAAGCAGAGTTTGCGCCCGCGTGATGTCAGGCCGGCGCCGCATCGGATCATCTTGCGGGAGCGGCTTGAATACAATCTCGCTCTTGGATCCAACCAGGGACTGAACCTCGGTGGCGCACTCGAGGATCGTCCACTCTTCAGGGTTGCCGATATTGACTGGATCATGGACGTCGCTGCTGGCGAGGAGCAGGATGCCCGCAATCAGATCCGAGCAGTAGCAGAAGCTGCGCGTCTGCGAGCCGTCACCATAGATCGTCAATGGCTCGCCACGAAGCGCCTGCATCACAAGGTTCGAGATTAGCCGACCATCGCGCGGCTGTAGCCGCGGTCCGTAAGTGTTAAAGATCCGTACGAGGTGGGTATTCACGCCATGGTAGCGGTGATACGCCGCAACGGCAGCCTCGGAGAAGCGCTTGGCCTCGTCATACACCGAGCGCGGACCAATCGGGTTCACGTTGCCCCAGTAGGACTCTACCTGCGGATGAACAAGAGGATCGCCATAGCACTCCGAAGTGGAAGCATGCAGATAGTCAGCTCCGTATTTCTTAGCAATCTCCAGCGTGTTCAACGTCCCGGCGGACCCCACCAACAGCGTTTCCACTCCCAGGCGCATATAGTCAACCGGGCTGGCTGGCGATGCGAAGTTGAAGACGTAATCTACTTTGCCCGGGTCGAAGGGCTGCGTGATATCTGTCTCTTCAAAAAAGAACCGAGCCTCACCCTTCAAATGTGAGAGGTTTTCAAGGTTACCCGTAGAAAGGTTGTCGACACCGACAACCTGGTGCCCTTCCGCCAGCAGTGCATCGCAAAGATGCGACCCCAAGAATCCAGCGGCTCCAGTAACTAGAGCTAGTCGTTCTGCCATCTACTATCCGCCCTTCATTTCACTGCCAACGGCAGAATCTCGAGCCTTTCCAATAAATCAGACTGCCAGTCGTTCCGTTTCGCGCAGTGGAGTCGCCGCTGGTCTCCCAATACTCAAATACGTAAATCCGCTCTCCATCATCTGTTGAGGGTCGTACAGGTTTCGACCATCAATAATGATCGGATAGCGCATCGCGGCGCGCAGTTTCTCCAGGTCCATGGAAGCAAACTGCTTCCAGTCCGTAAGGATCAGGAGGGCGTCGGCATCGGCAGCCGCTTCTTCGATACTGCTGGCGTAGTGCAACTGGCGCGAAGGGGGTAGTTCAGCTTCTGCGCGCGCCATGGCCGCGGGGTCGTACGCAACCACCGTGCAACCTTCGGCAAGCAACATCTCAACCATATCGATGGCTGGAGATTCACGTATATCGTCGGTGTCTCCTTTGAACGCCAATCCGAGCACAGCGAGCCGCTTGCCCCGCAGGGTCCACAACGCCGACCGGACCTTGCCCAAAAACCTCTTCTTCTGATTGACGTTGATCTTCTCCACTTCGCTCAGAAGGCTGAAATCAACCCCCATCTGCTCCGCCACTGAGCGGAATGCCGCAATATCCTTGGGAAAACACGAGCCGCCGTAGCCAATGCCCGGCCGCAGGAACTTCGGACCGATCCGCGAGTCCAGCCCGATGCCCCGAGCCACCTGTTCGACGTTCGCATCCGCCGCCTCGCACAGGTTGGAGACTGCATTGATGAACGAGATCTTCAAGGCAAGAAAGGCGTTCGACGCGTGCTTGATAATCTCCGCACTCTTGGTTGAGGTCAGCAATAGCGGCGGCGGCTCCAGAAGGGAACAGCATCCGGGAATCGCATCTGACCGTTCGTAATACGATCCTTCGGCCAGAGGAGCGTAGATCGCGCTGAGCAGGTCGGAGGCGCGCTCGCTGTCGGCCCCAATCACAATCCGATCAGGATGCAAGAAGTCCTCAACCGCAGTGCCCTCGCGCAAAAACTCCGGGTTGGACACCACATCAAACGCGTCGCGTGGAACACCGTTTCGTTCGATCACGCGACGTATCCACTCGTTGGTATAGACCGGTACCGTGCTCTTCTCAATGATGACCTTGTAGCCGTTGATGGAGCGGGCGATCTCACCGGCGACCGCCTCTACATACGACAGGTCGGCATCTCCCGTCTCCGATTGCGGCGTTCCAACCGCCACAAAGATCGCCTGGCAGCTCCGTGTTGCTTCGCCAAGGTCGGTCATGAAGCGCACCCGGCTGTTGCGGTAGCGCTCCAGGAGTTCGGGCAGGTGGTTCTCGTGGATCAAAGTGTCCCCGGCCTGAAGCGCGGCGACCTTCCGCTCGTCGTTATCAATGCAAATGACGGAATGGCCCATCTCGGCAAAGCAAACTGCGGCCACCAGACCAACATATCCTGAGCCCACCACCGCGATTTCAATCGGTTCAGCCATCGACAATATTCACCTGAAGGAGATGCCCTAATAATGATGAGTCTATCTCCTTATTATCGCAGAGCCGGCCGGCCTGCTCCTATACCATCTTCAGCACCTTAAATGGCCATTTCCAGCGGCCCGGTCCGCAGGTTTGCCGAAGGGCGATGTTCGCGTAGACTAGGAACTTAATGAGTCCTGTTCCATTCGAGAATCCGCCGGCGGATGCCGAGGTTCCTGCGGTATCCGCGAGCACCGTCCCGAACGCTACCGATGCAACCTTGTCGGAAGCCTGGGTCACTCTTCGTGCTCGCAAGAAGTTGATCATCGCGATGGCGGCACTCGGCGCAATCTATGGCTTCTACGAAGGCGCAACGCAGCCCCGGCTCTATGACGCTTCCGGGACGATCGAGATCCGCAGCGGCTCTTCCAATGAATACCGCATCGGGACCGCCGACCGCGGAGAAGGCTCATCGCGGCTTCCTACTGAGGTCGCCATCCTCAAGAGCGACTCTCTGCTACTCTCGGTGGCCCGCGATCGCAATCTGGCCAACGATCCTGCTTTCATTGGGTCGGCGGGCCATTATCAAAACGTAGATGACCCGGCGGTACGGAATCGAGTCGTTGGAGCCCTGCAAAGGGATATATCCGTCTCGGTCATTGCCAAGACCGACCTCGTTCGGATCAGCTGCAAGACCGCCAAGGCACAGCTCTCCGCCGACATCGTCAACCAGCTTGTAAAGGACTACATCGCACACAGCTTTCAGTCGCGTGCCGACGCCACCAAACGTGTCGAAAGCTTCTTCTCCACCCAACTCGATGATCTGAAGCAACAGGTAGAAACTTCCCAGGCACAGATGCTCGAGCTCCAGAAGAAACTTGGAGTTCTGGGCTTCGATCCCAAGGACAACCAGATCACCTCCACGCTGGACGAATTGAACAGGGCAGCAGGTGCTGCGGAACTCGCGCGTATCGCCGCCGAGACCCACTACAACGTGCTCTCCAACATGGACCCGAGCATCCTGGACCAGGCTGGGAATGCCTATGCTCCGAGCAACGTCTCCACGCTTCGCCGTCAACTGGATACCCTTCGCGTGGATCTGGCTAAGCTCGACACAACCAATGGGCCCAACAATCCACAAGAGCTCGCGATTCGCAACCAGATTGCGGAGTTGAATAAAGAAATTACTGTGGAGGAGACTCGCATTCTCAGCGAGTCGAAACAGGTATACTTGGCGGCGCAGGCGCAGGAGAACCAGACCAACTCCGCCCTCGATTCAGAAAAGGCGACGGCCTATAAGCTGCGTGACGACCTGCTCCAGTACACGTTGCAGGAGCGCGAATTCGAAGCCAACCGCACGCTGTACGACGGGTTGGAGCAGCGTTTACGTACTGCGGGTGTGGAGGCAGGTCTAGAGTCGACCGAAATTGAGCCGATCGATACCGCGTATGCCCCCCTCGGCCCAACCCTCAAACCCAGAACCAATATTTTGGTCGTAGACACCTTTGTGATGCTGGTGTTTGGCGTCATCCTGGCCTTCGTTCTTGAGAGCCTCGACACCGGCCTTCGCAGCGTGGCGGAGATCGAGAGTGTCTCGGGCCTGCCTTCGCTGGCGCTCATTCCGCGAGCACGCAGAAGTGTCTCCGACGAGACAAACCTGTCGACAGCGATGCGAAACCTCGGAACACTTTCCAGCCCCAAGTCGCAGTTCTCTGAGGCGTTTCGCGCCCTGAGGACTTCGCTGCTGCTTTCCGTTGCCGGCGGTGAGCCGAAAGTCATCCTGCTGACCAGCGCTACGCCCTCCGAAGGCAAGACAACCGTCTCGATCAACCTGGCCTGTGTTCTGGCGCAACGCAATGTGCGGGTTCTGATTATCGACGCCGACCTGAGACGCCCCACCGTCCACCATCGCTTCGGTCTGAATGGCAAGGTTGGGCTTACCTCCGTGCTCACCGGAAGCGTGACTCTCGAGGAAGCGATTCAGAACGTTCCCGAGATCCCGCAACTAGATGTGCTGGTAAGCGGTCCGGTCCCGCCGTTCCCGACCGAGATGCTCAGCTCGGAGACCATGCAGCAGTTGCTGGAACGCTGCAAGGGAATCTATACCCATATCATCATGGACTCCCCTCCACTGTTGTCGGTGACCGACAGCGTTGTGTTGGCGCGCGACGCTGATGCGGTAGTGATGATTGTTCGTCACGGCAAGTCGAGCAAGCATGCCATGCGGCGCGCCCGCGATCTCCTCATCCGCTCCGGAGCTCCGGTCACCGGCATCGTCTTGAATGCCGTCGACCTGAACAGCCCTGAGTACTACGCCTACTACGGCTATTACGGCTACACAGGCTATGCTGCGGCTGGCGTTGACAGCGCTGGCTGGGAATCCAAGAACGATGCCAAGGATCAGGCAGCAAGACGCCAAGGTAAGAGCGGTCCCGGCAAAGGAGATATCGAATGATTCGGATACGCCTTGCGCACGTTTCCCTTCGCTCCTCCTTTTCCTTCCGGCTGCTGTGCGTTTGCTCTTTTGCGCTATCGTTCCTGCTGATCGGGCAGGGCGTGGCTCTTGCGCAATTCAGCGGTCCCGCCACGTCCAGTACCTCGACATACAATCAAACTCTTACGGCTACGACAAACCCTGCGATTCTCTACCCCGGCGAGCGGGATGTCGTCCTCACCGTGGGTGATATGGTCTCCATCCGCCTGTTCTCCGATCCGGAGTACAACTCCAACGTCCGTATCAATAATGATGGCACCGTACTTCTGCCTTTGATTGGCATCGTTCACCTCGAGGGCCTCTCCGTGACCCAGGCGGAACAACTTATAGCAGAGAAACTGGTTGCCGATGGGATGTATCGAGACCCGCAGGTGACACTGCAGATCACGGAAGGACCCAATGCCGTTGTCACGATCATCGGCGAGATCCATACCGTAGTACCCGTTATTGGCTCTCGCCATCTGCTCGATGTTCTTTCCACGGCCGGCGGCCTGCCGCCCACCGCGAGCCATGTCATCACCATCAATCGTCCCGGCGTCCCAAAACCGATCGTGATCGATCTCGGAACCGATCCCCTCCGCAGCTCCCTTGGGAACATCCCGGTATTTCCGGGCGACACGATCGTGGTCTCACGGATTGGTAGCATCTACATATTTGGCGCCTTCGTAGGCGGGAACGGAACCATTCCGCTGAACGCGTACACACCGTTGACGCTCACCGAGGCCACAGCATTAAGCGGCGGAATTAAGTTTGAGGCTAAGAACAACGATCTTCGGATCATTCGAACCGTTGGAGACCGTCGCACCGTCGCCGTGTACAACATCAAGAAGGTACTCGACGGTAAAGTGCCCGACCCAATCCTCGAGCCAAATGACATTGTCTATTTGCCGCCCCAGCAATTCAAACAGCTTATTAGCTCGGGCGGTCTGGGAACCTTGCTTTCGGTCGCTGATTTTGCCATCCTCATCGCCGGTCGCTGATCTGGAGTTCCGCACGTCATGACGGCTTCCGCTCAGTCCTGCCGACAACAACCCCGCGCCAACATCCGGCTTGCCTACCTGGTGAGCCATCCCATCCAATACCAGGCACCGTTGCTGCGACGCATTTCGCTTGAGCCGGACATCAACCTCACAGTGCTTTTCGGTTCGGACTTTTCGGTTCGCGGATACAAAGATCGCGGCTTCGGCGTCGAAGTCGCCTGGGACACACCCTTGCTGGAAGGGTACTGCTCGGAGTTTTTGCGGACCCTCCGTGACACTGGCGAGGTGACGCCGATAGCTCCTATCAGCCGCGGCCTCTATCGCCGGCTGCAGCAGATCGACGGCAGCCCGGCATTTGATGCGCTTTGGGTCCATGGTTATGCCAGCGTCAATTCACTGCAAGCGATCCTCGCCGCCAACGCGCTCGGGATCCCCGTGCTGCTGCGCGCTGAGTCCTGGTTGGCAGATCGGGTTCGAAGCCCATGGAAGCTGACCCTGAAGCGGGTATTCTTTCGCCTTATCAGCAAAGGGATCGCAGCCGTCCTTCCCATAGGAACGGTGAACTCGGAGTACTGGACCTACTACTTCGGAAGCAGCGTTCCACAATTCCCGATGCCCTACGCGGTCAATAATGAATACTTCGCCAACCTCGCAACAGCCGCAGAACCTCGCGAACAGGAGTTGCGCGCCGAGTTGAATCTCTCTCCCGATCGACCCGTCATTCTTTTTGCCTCCAAGCTCCAGACGCGCAAGCACGCCGATCATCTGCTTGAGGCCTACAGCAGCTTCATTGAAAGTCGATCGCCGCGGGAGACGCCGTATCTGGTCATCGTCGGCGACGGCGAAGAGCGCGCGACGCTGGAGGCTCGCACCAGGGAGCTGGCCCTTGAGGGTGTTCGCTTTGCCGGCTTCCGTAACCAGTCGGAACTGCCCCGCTTCTTCCAACTCGCTGATGTCTTCGTCCTTCCGTCCCGCCATGAGCCTTGGGGGCTGATCGTCAATGAGGCGATGGCGGCCGGCTGCCCGGTCATCGTCTCCACCGATGTCGGATGCCATCGAGACCTGGTAGAAGACGGCGTCGATGGCTGCGTCTTCCCTGTCGGCAACATCACCGCGCTTATGGATTGCCTGCGCCGTGTCTTTGCCTCTCCTGCCTCCGCCGCGACCATGGGTGACCGTGCCCGTGAGCGGATCCGTGCCTGGACGTATGAAGAAGATGTACGCGGTCTTCGAAAGGCTCTTGCTGCTGCGACACGATTGATAGAGGACTGATACCCTTAGGCGTATGCGCTTGCATCAGGGTGGGTCACTGAGCTCCTAACGTATCCATGAGAATTCTGCACATCGTCGGCTCCATCAATCCAGCAGCAGGTGGCCCGACGGAGGCCATTCGCATGATCATCCGCTATCGCCCACCGGGCTATGAGGCGGAGGTGGCAACGCTGGATAGTCCTGACGCGCCGTTTCTTGGAGAGTTTCCCTTCCAGGTGCACGCGTTGGGAAATCGCAAGAAATCCTGGTATTCGCCAAAGCTGGTTCCCTGGCTCCGGGCCAATCGTCATCGCTTCGACGGCATCGTCGTCCACGGACTCTGGGAGTTTACCGGTCTGGCTGCACTCCTCGCCGTTGCCGGTCACAAGCCCTTCCTCGTCTTCACCCACGGTATGCTCGATCCCTACTTTAAGCGCCGCTATCCGCTAAAGCACGTCAAAAAGTGGATCTACTGGCTGCTCGCGCAGTACTGGATTCTGCGTGCAGCCTCCCGTGTGATGTTCACGACCGAGCTCGAGCGCGACCTCGCGACCAAGTCTTTCTGGCTCTGGCACTGGACGCCGATGGTCGTCTCCTATGGGGCAGATCCACAACTTCCCGACATTGACGAACTGGTACCCGCTTTCTATGCTCGATGCCCGGAGCTCGATCTTCCGGGCAACAACAGGAGCTATCTGCTCTATCTTTCGCGCATCCATGCGAAGAAGGGTTGCGATCTGCTGCTGCATGCCTTTGCAAAGATCGCGCCCGCACATCCCAACCTGCATCTGATCATGGCTGGGCCCGATCCCACCGGCCTGCGGAAGGACCTTGAGAAGATCACGGATGCCGCCGGCCTTAGTGGCCGCATCCATTGGCCCGGCATGTTGAAAGGCGACGCTAAGTGGGGCGCCTTCGCCGTCAGCGACGCCTTCGTGCTCCCCTCCCACCAGGAGAACTTCGGCATCGCGGTAGCCGAGGCGCTGGCCTGTGGACGTCCCGTATTAATTTCAGACCAAGTCAACATTGCTCCGGAGATTGCGGAAGACGGCTGCGGCCTGGTGGAGCCCGACACCCTCGAAGGCACCATCCGGCTTTTGGAACGCTGGCTGGCCCTCAATCCTGAAGAGCGCGAGGCGATGGAACGACAGACGAAGGTTACCTTTGCACGGCGTTACGATATGCGCAGGAACAGCGCCTTGATTTTACGTACCTTCGAGCAGCTCCGGGCCCAGTCGGCCAAATCGTTTGTCCACGAGGCTAAGTGAACCATGGGCCGCCAGGCGGACTACCGCGCCACCGATCACATCTCACCGGAGAGCCATAGCGATGCCTATATTCGACCGGCCTTCAGCGCCAGCAATCGTCTCCGGCGGCTGGTATGGAATGTCTGCCGGCTGCTGCTCTATCGCCCGTCTCCGCGGCCCTTCCACGCCTGGCGCGCTGCACTGCTGAGACTTTTCGGAGCAACGCTCGGCCCCGATTGCCACTTCTATCCGGCCTCCAGGGTTTGGGCGCCCTGGAACCTCGTATGCGCAGACCACGTCGCTGCCGCCGACGGCGTAGAGATCTACAACCCGTCTCCCATCCAGATCGATACTCACGTCATTCTTTCGCAGGATTGCTACCTCTGCGGCGCGACGCATGACTATAATCACCCGGACTTCCCGCTAGTCGCCTACCGTATGCACATCGAACGCTATGCGTGGATCTGCGCGCGCGCCTCGGTAGCTCCCGGAGTCCATGTCGGCGAGGGCGCTGTGCTCGGACTCGGTTCCGTCGCAACACGCGACCTGAAACCGTGGACGGTCTACAGCGGCAACCCAGCGGTCGCCCTTCGCGAGCGGATGCGAACCGATCCCACGCCACCCGCGGAAGCCGCCTGCGCGGGAGGTTCCGCGTGATCTCCGTTCTCATCCTCACCCACAACGAAGAGCAGGATCTTCCAGGCTGTCTCGACTCTGTCATCTGGTGCGACGATATCCATGTCCTCGACTCCGGGAGCACCGACCGCACAGTTGAGATAGCACGCGAAAGAAATGCCACTGTGGCCACGCGGCGTTTTGACACCTATGCCGCTCAACGCAACGCCGGCATGCAGCTGCCTTTCCGGCACTCATGGGTGCTGGTGCTCGACGCCGACGAGCGTCCCACTCCGGAACTCTGCGCTGAGATGCCTCCCGCGGTCACCATTGCGCCCGACTCCGTATCCGGTTTTCGCATTCGCCGCCGCGATTTTCTCTGGGGCACATGGCTCAAGCACGCGCAGCTAACCCCTTACTATGTGCGGTTGCTGCGCGTTGGACATGCGCATTACACGCGTGACGTGAATGAGGTGGTCGAAGTCAACGGCGAGATCCGCGAACTGCACGCTCCGTTTGATCACCTTGCCTTCTCAAAGGGACTTACCCACTGGATAGCCAAGCACAATTCCTACTCCACAAAGGAGGCCGAACTGCTTGCCAATGGCAACGCGACCCACGACGCGTCGATCTACCGGGCTTTCTTCGCGCGCAACTTCCACGAGCGCCGGGTCGCGCAGAAGGCCATCTTCTATGAGCTTCCCGCCCGCCCCCTGATTAAGTGGTGTTACATGATGTTCGTGCGCGGCGCTATGCTCGACGGCCCTGCAGGCATGATGTACGCATCACTACAGAGCTTCTATGAGTTCCTGATCGAGGTCAAGCATCAGGAATTGCTCCGCCGTCGCGAAGGCAAGCCTCTCTAAAACGCTAACCGCGAGCAGAAAACTTTAACTGCGTAGCTTGGCGAGCAGATCCGTAGGATGCACTGGCTTGGCCAGGATCTCGAACTCATGGCCCTGCGTGCGCGCACGCTCCAGCAGGTCGGCCGTAGCTGCCTGTCCTGAAAACAGCAGGATCTTGCACTGTGGCAGCCGCGCCCGGGTCTGGATCGCCGCTTCGATTCCGGTCATGCCGGTCATGATCACATCGGAGATCAGCATGTCTGGATGAAAGGTATCGAGCGCGTCGATCGCCTTTTCACCGCTATACACGGCGCGAGCTTCAAAACCCGCCTGGTTCAGGATAATCGCCAGCGTATTCGCAATCACTTGTTCATCGTCCGCGACTAAAACCCGGGGCTTCGACTGATTCTTTATCTTTTCTGGCATGAATAGAGATCCTTCAACTTCTTTCCTTAGCTTCTCTTGACACGTTTACGACGTTGGACCTGAAGAATTAGACGCAATCCAAACCGTATCATCATACGTCGGCGGGTATGCCAATAGGATGCGACCCTGAATCTGCCAAGCCTGATCCTTCGATGCGGCATCGCCTGTTCCGCGCTGCCTCGCACCACAATCTATTCCGTGCAAAGGTGCGCCGCGGTGATACTCTGGCGGTAGCTCGCATGGTCGATCTTCACCATCATCTGCTCCCTGGTCTCGACGACGGATCCCCCAACCTCGAGACCTCAGTGGCTATGGCTCGCATGGCCGCCAATGACGGCATCACGCACGTGGTCGCCACACCCCATGCCAACAACGTCTACAACTTTGATCCAGAGCAGATCGCCCGCCGCATCGACGCCTTGCGTTCGGCCCTCGGCAGCGAGTCCATCCCCCTCACCATCGCCTCAGGCTGCGACTTTCATCTCAGCTACGACAACATGCAGGACGCCGTCGCCAATCCGAAGAAGTACACGCTGAACGGGGGAGATTACCTGCTGGTCGAACTCCCCGACTACGGCCTGTCCCCACACCTCGACGAAGCCTTCTACGAGCTCGGCCTGGCCGGGATGCGGCCTATCCTCACCCACCCCGAACGCAATCCTACGCTGCAACGCGACTCCAAACGCCTCGCCGACTGGATGCGTATCGGCTTGCTTACCCAGATCACCACCAGCTCCGTGCTCGGACAGATGGGCCGCGAGGCCGAGCGCATGGCCCACCGCATGCTCGCCGACCGATGGGTCCACTTCCTCGCCACCGACGCACACAATACTGAGTCCAGGCCACCGCGCATGCTCGCTGCACACAACCTCGTAGCGAAGAAATACGGTATCGATTACGCAGATCGCCTGTGTACAACCAATCCCATGGCCGCCTACGAAGGTCGTCCCCTGCCCCAACAGGACGAACCGCTCCGTCTCTACAAGGATGACCCGGAGCTCACGCGCCGCTGGTGGCAGGTCTTCTGGAGACAGCGCAAGCGGGAGCGCGAAGACTGACGCCGATCCTGTGACCCTGTCCGCCCCCTGATCGCTACAGCGCCAGACCGCCATCGACGGCCAGCAGCTGCCCGGTGATAAAGTGCGGCCCCGTGGCGAAGAACATCACAGCGGCAGCAACATCTTCCGCGCGCCCATTCCGATGCATCGGTGTCTTGCGGGCAAACTCCTCGTAAGCTGGGCTCACTTCCCCCATCACAATCATTCCCGGCGCCACGCAGTTCACGCTGATCTCCGGAGCCCATGCCTTGGCCATGGTCTGCGAAAGCATGTGCAGCGCCGCCTTGGACGTGCAGTAATGCGCATGCGTCGCCCACGGATGAATCCCCCCCAGCGAGCCGATGTTCACAATCCGCCCGCGAGCCGCTTTCAAGTGTGGATGTGCGGCCTTGGCCACAAGAAACGGTCCCCGAGTGTTCACCTCGAACATCGCGTCCCACTCGGCCACGCTGATCGTCTCCAGGGCTGCCGTCTCGAACGCGCCAGCATTGTTCACGAGCAGGTCAAGCCCGCTCAGGCCTGCCACCGCTGCGTCTACGGCCTCACACACGCTCGCTTCATCGCGAATGTCGCAGTAAAGCGCCAGTGCCTTGCCACCCAACGCCTGCAGGGTCCGCACTGTCTCCTGGGCCTGCAGATCCGACTCGCGGTAGGTAATGACAACATCGGCGCCTGCCTCGGCCAGCGCTAACGCCAGAGCACGGCCAATCCGCTTGGCTCCGCCCGTCACCAGCGCATGCTTCCCCGCCAGCGGCCGCGCCGCCGGGCGCGACACTATTGTCTTGCGTTGGCTCACTGCGGCGAGCCTGGCTGCGTTGCCGGGGGCAGTGCATATCCGTCCTGATTGGGCTTGGGCGCCGCCAGCACCGGGTGCGGGGGCTCCTGAATACCCGGTTTCACCACGGCTGCTTTGCCCATGTTGTTCTCATACTGCGACACCTGCTCGCGCGGCCGCAGCATCTTAACCTCAAGAAACTTATTCGGGCCCGTCACGCTGATGTCCTGGGCATGGGTTGCAAATCCGTTCGCAATCACCTGCACGTTCACATTGCTGCCCACTTCAATTACGTCGATGGTTGCCTTCCCATGGGGGTCCGTCTTGACCTCCAGGTTGCCGTTATCGCGGCCATTCAGAGTGGCGTGGAAGACCACTGCGACATTCGGCATCGGCTTGCCGTCAAATCCCTTCACCACGGTCACCACAATGTGTGCGAGAGGCGGCAGCGGCTTCCATTTTCGCCCATGGCCATCCCGCTGCGCACTTGCAACCGAAACCGCTGCAATAACAACCACCAGGCCGACCGCCCAACCCAACTTGGAGCTTCGAAAAACGTGCTTCATGGCCTGATTCTACCGCGCCAGGGGTGGTTTTGGCTCCGAAATGAGCTTAACGGCATACTATCCTAAAATATTAGCGTGTTTCACTAAGATTTCACCTTCCAGCCATTGACTGTAGCGCGGGAAAGGCATAGATTAGCAGTCGGAAGTAGAGAGTGCC
>JBAVDD010000206.1:0-3555 GCA_049587035.1 Acidobacteriaceae bacterium
GGTGACGGTAGTGCCGGAGCCACCGAGGGTGTTGGCTACGATTCCACTGTTGACGCCGCGCAGGCTACCACCGGCTTTGGCGCGGAGGAGGTCGGTGTCGGCGATGTCGAGGTTGATGCGGGCGATGGCGATGTCATAGTTATTCTCGAGTGCCAGGGTGACGGCGTCGGAGAGGCTGAGATAGATCTTGCCGTCCCGGAGGAGGTCGTCCAGGCGCGGGGTGTTGGTGAGGCGTGGCTCGGGATAGTTGGTCGCGGTGTACCAGCGGAGCGGGTCAGGGAAACCAAACTTGCCCTTGCTGTAGTCCTTGAAGGTGGGGCGAAGGAAGAGGGGCTGGGTGAGACGCGGTGTGGGCGCCTGGGGGAGATTCGGGTTGCCGGTGGTGTCATTCTGCACGGCCTGTGGAGAGGCGGCCTTGGTGGGACTGACCTGCTGGCCTGCGTGGAGAGTTTGATGCGCGGGGGGTTGGGCCTGCTGCGCGGCAGCCGGAGGGATGGTGCTCACCAACGTAAGGGCCACGCAGACGCTCGCCTGCAAATGTCTCAATTTCACGATTCAATTCTCCAGCGTGCAGCTTGAATGGGTTGTAGATGTTGTCCGGCACCTGTAGATACGGCGGATGAAGCAGGTTGGTTCCAGACGATGGTTTTGAGAACATACCAAGTATATCGGGTGCGGCAGTTAGCTCCTCTCTACAATGGGACGAACGAGGGAAATTGCTGCAATGGCTGGCGCACGATGACGTTCTGGAAGATCACCCTGAGTTACGACGGTACGGCCTTCCATGGATGGCAGGTGCAGCCGGGGCTGGCGACGGTGCAAGGCACGCTGTCGGCGGTGCTGGAGAAGCTGACCGGGGAGCACGTGCTGCCGCAGGGGTCGGGACGCACGGATGCGGGGGTGCATGCGCTGGGACAGGTGGCCAGTTTTGCGTTGGAGGCTCCGCTCCCGGAGGAGAACCTGTTCGGGGCACTGAACCGGTCGCTGCCGCAGAGTGTGCGGGTGCTGAGAGTGGAGGAGGTCGGTGAGGGGTTTCATGCACGGCATAGCGCGATGCGTAAGAGCTATGAATACAGGATCTTTGAGCGCCGAATGAATGCTGCGGATGAAGAGCGCGTCTGCTCGCCGTTTGTGGCGCCTTATGTTTGGAGCTGCCGCTGGGCGGTGGATGTGGAGCGGATGAAGAAGGCTGCGGAGATGGTTTGCGGGGCGCACGATTTTACTTCGTTTGGGGCCAGCGATCCGGATCTGACGCAGCGGCAAGAGAACGGGGTGGGGCCGAATCCGGTGAAGACGATGTATGCGTCGACGGTGGTGCGGGAGGAGGGACTGCTGCGGTATCGGGTGACGGGAAGCGGGTTTCTGCACCATATGGTGAGAAATCTGGTGGGGACGCTGGTGGAGGTGGGGCGCGGGAGTATAGAAGTGGAAGAGATGCAGAGGATTCTGGCGGCGCGGGATCGGACGGCGGCGGGGCCGACGGCTCCGGCGCAGGGGTTGTTTTTGATGCAGGTGGAGTATGGCGTGGGAGATGATGTGAACGCGGGAGAAAAGGCATGAGCGCGGAGAAACATAGACGGATTGCTGCGCTGGCGAGCGAGCGAGCGGTGCACAAGGCGTTCGCGTGGCTTCACCTGCATGAGGCGCAAATGCGGCGCTGGCAGATGGAGTTTCTGAAGATTGCGGCCCCGCCGTTTGGTGAGGCTGAGCGCGCGGCTTGGTTCTGCGCGCGGTTTCGGGAGATGGGGTTGGTGGGCGCGTGTGTGGATGCTGAGGGGAATGCGGTGGCTGAGCTTCGCGGGGAAGGTGCTGGCGAGGGAGGGCCGGTGGTTCTGCTGTCGGCTCATTTGGATACGGTCTTCCCTGCTGGAACAGACTGTTCGCCGCGTGAGGACGAGGCGAAGATCCTGGGGCCCGGGGCTTGCGACAACGGGGCTGGACTGGCGGGACTACTGGGGCTGGTCGCGGCGCTGCTGCATGCGGAGATTACTCCGGGATGCACGATTGTGTTTGCGGCCAATGTGGGCGAGGAGGGTGAGGGCGATCTGCGCGGGATGCGGCATCTCTTTGCGGCTGCGCCGTATGCGGGGAGGATTCAGGCGGCAATTGCGCTGGAGGGCAGCGGCGATTCGATGGTGGTGGATCGGGCGCTTGGGAGTAGGAGATTGCGGGTTACGATTGCGGGGCCTGGTGGGCACTCCTGGGCGGATGCGGGGCGGGCAAATCCGATTATGACGCTGGCGGCGGCGCTGGTGGAGCTGGGTCGGCTGAAGCTACCGGCTCGGCCAAGGACGACGATGAACTGTGGAGTAATTCGCGGGGGGACATCGGTGAACTCGATTCCGGAGTCGGTGACGACGGACGTGGATTTGCGGTCGGTGTCGGGGATAGAGTTGGACCGCGTGGAGCTTGGGGTGCTGGAGACGCTGACGCGAGTGGTGCAGTCGGAGAATGCGCGGCGTGGGGAGAAAGAGCTGACACTGCACGTGGAGAGGATTGGCGATCGGGCGGCTGGGGCGTTGGCGGCTGGTTCAGGGCTGGCTGGGAGTTTGAAGGCGGTGGACCGGCATCTGGGGATTGTTACTGAGGCTCGGATTGGTTCTACGGATGCTAATCTGCCGCTGTCGCTGGGGGTTCCGGCGCTGGCGATTGGAGCGGGCGGCGTGGGCTGGGGGATCCATACGCTACAGGAGGGGTACGATCCTACGGGGCGCGATCTGGCGCTGCGGCGGGTGCTGCTGCTGTTGCTGGTTACGTGTGCGCTGACTGGCGAGAGCACAAACCGCGACGAAAACAATTTAGTACATGCTGGGATAAACTCTGGGGCGTGAGAACTCTTGGGCGGATGTGCGTACTGGGCGGATGCGCGGTTGGGTTGATGACGTGTGCGGCGAGTTTGCCGGCACAGATGGAGTACTCGAAGGCTCCGGACACTATCTTTTATGACGGGCACATCCTGACCGGGACGCGACTTAAGGCGGGTGATGAAGATCCTACGCCGGGGCGGGTTTCGGCGGTGGCGATTCGGGCGGGGAAGGTCCTGGCAGTGGGCGGCGACGCTGCGATGCTCTCGCTGAAGGATGCGCATACGCAGACGATTGATCTGAAGGGCGCGTTTGCGATGCCGGGGTTCAATGATGCGCATACGCATATGGTTTCTGCGGGTGAGCAGAGGCTGACACTGGATCTGGATAATGTGCCGTCGCTGGCGGTGATGCTCGCGAAGGTGAAGACGTATGCGGCGACGCTGCAGCCGGGGGAGTGGATTCTGGGTGGTGGATGGGACCATACGAAGTGGGCGCGGGTGCAGCTGCCGACGCGGCAGGAGCTGGATGCGGTGAGTGCGGGGCATCCGGCACTTCTGGAGCGGACGGATGGGCATATTGCGATTGCAAATACGGCCGCGTTAGTAGCGGCTGGGATTACTGATCATACGATGAACCCTCAGGGCGGGAAGATCGACCGCGATGCCGATGGGAAGGCTACGGGGATCATTCGCGAAGGGCCGGCGCAGGCGCTGGTGGACAAGGTGATTCCTCCGCCGAGTTTGAAGAT
>JBAVDD010000207.1:0-11443 GCA_049587035.1 Acidobacteriaceae bacterium
CGCAACAAGCCCTCGAAACCCGCCTAAAAGACTGGCGCAGAGAAGCGGCCAAAGCCGCCGGCCTACCCACCTTCTTCATCGTCTCCGACACAGTCCTCCGCACCATAGCCCAAACCACCCCCGACACCATCGAGACACTCCGCACCATCCGAGGCCTAAGCCCCGAAAAGCTAACCCAATTCGGCCCCACCATCCTCAACCTCTGCCGCCTCTGATCTCTTTGAGAAAGTATGCGGAGCGGAATCGCTCGCTCCAATACAACCACCTCAAGTCAAGGCTCTCCGCCTTTCGCAAATACTCGCCAACTGAAGCAGCACTGAGATTGCAAAGAGAGCGAGAGTGAATGCATTAAGGAACATGCCCAAGCGTTCGCGCGGATTCGATAAAAGCTGAAAGCCGGAGGCTATCCGATCAGCTCGATCGCCAAAGTAGAATGCGAACGAGGAAGCGATCGTGAGGAGCCAAAGCACGCGTGACAAAATCCGCACGGAAGTGATCCTCAAGAGAAGAAACGCAGGAAGACCGAGCACCGGCATTAAGTACATCCATATCCCGAGTCCCCAAGGAAGCCGCGTGTTCATGCCCCAAGCTGCCGCAGCGAGGCTTAAGAGCAGTAGCAGACCGCTCGAAAGGGCAGCAACGACGAGAAGAAGACGGCCCAGTCCTTGCAGTAGAGTGGCCGGAATCGCGGCGGGAGAAAACAAACTCACGAGCAGGATGACGATCGCAACTGCGGCGACAGCGGACACTCCGTAAAGTAAAAAAGACCAGATCATCTGTTTAGAGGTTGACCCCATCCATAGTAGTCGAGCCGCGCCTGGATACCTTCCACGTCGTTAATCGTCATCCTACCCTCCAAGCGAAACAAAGGCGAATACACAATAGACCCACGAGGTCCGCCCGGCGTGCAACCCCCACCCCGCAAGATCGTCCACATCGACATGGACGCCTTCTACGCATCCGTCGAGCAGCGCGACGACCCCTCGCAACAAACCCGTCGTCGTAGCCTGGCGCGGCCCCCGCTGCGCCGTCTGCCGGGTGCCCCATTTATGGCAGTGTCATGGGCGGGGTCTACATCGACCCCGCGCCCACTTCCAACCGACGCAAGCATTAAATAACGCGTAGCAACAGCAGAATAAGAACGATGGTAAGGATAAGGCTCAGGCCGCCACCGCCGTAGTACCCAAAACCAGGGCCCATGCGATACCCGCCAAAACCAAATAGAAGAATGACCACAATCAGAAGAATGATCATGTGGCTCTCCAAAGCGCTTTCGTTTTAATTAGTGAAGTACCCACTCTGGGATGCGCATTTAAGTCATTTGGTTGGGAACATTCCGAGCGGTTAGCCCACCCACACCCGCCACCAAACCCCAGGCCGAGCCGCGCGGAGCCTCCCGCCGTCCGCGCAGGACCTCGCCGTCTGCGCAGGACTGGACGATAATTGCCTTATGGAAAGTTCATCCTTCGGAATCGCCATCATGGCCGCTGGCAAAGGTACGCGACTCAACTCCCGTCGCCCCAAAGTCCTTCACGAAATCGGTGGCCAGGCCCTCCTGCTCCACGTCATCGCCGCCGCCAAAACCATCGCACCCGCCGACCACATCTACTGCATCATCGGCCACGAAGCCGACAAGGTCCGCGAAGCTGTCAAATCCACCGGTGTCTCCTTCGTCCTCCAGACCGAACAGCGAGGCACCGGCCACGCCCTCCAGCAACTCAAGGCGCACTTCACCGATTCCAAACTCACCCCTCCCGAAAACCTCCTCGTCCTCTCCGGAGACGTCCCACTCATCCAGCCTGGAACCCTCGAAGCCCTCTGCGCCTTCCACCAGGTCCAGCACGCGGCCATGACCATCCTCACCGCCGTCCCCCCCAACCCCCAGGGCTACGGCCGAGTCCTCCGTAAATCCGAAAGCTCTCCGGAAGTAACAGCCATCGTCGAGCAAAAATCCCTCACCCCCGACCAACTCTCCGCCCCCGAGATCAACTCCGGCATCTACTGCTTCCGCACCTCCGCCCTCTTCACCCACCTCGATTCCCTCTCCACCAACAATGCCCACGGCGAGTTCTACCTCACCGACATCGCCACCCTCCTGGTCACCGCCGGAGACCGCGTAGTCGCCCTCAAATCCACCGGCTCCATCGACGAGGTTCTGGGCGCCAACACCATCGAAGAGATGATGCACCTCGACGCCGCCATGCGCCTCGCCACCGCCCGCCGCCTCATGGCCCAGGGCGTCACCATCTACCGCCCCGACACCTGCGTCATCGACTCCCAGGTCGAAATCGGTCCCGACACCATCATCCAACCCTACGTCCAACTACTAGGTCGCACAAAAGTGGGCTCAGAGTGCCATATTGCATCACATAACGTGGTTCAGGACGCCCAAATCGCATCCAAAGTGCTCCTCCGCCCCGGTTGCGTCATAACCGAAGCAACCATCGCAACTGGTGCAAAATTAGGCCCTTACGCCCACCTCCGCCCCGGAACCGAAATCGGCGAAGAATCCCACATCGGCAACTTCGTAGAAACCAAAAACACCAAAATCGGCCGCAACTCCAAGGCGAATCACCTTTCTTATCTAGGAGATGCAACCATCGGCGAAGGAGTAAACATAGGCGCCGGAACCATAACCTGCAACTACGACGGCCAAAACAAACACCAAACAAAAATAAGCAACAACGCCTTCATAGGCTCCAACTCAACCCTCGTATCTCCTCTATCTATTGGAGATAGCGCATATGTAGCCGCCGCATCCTGCATCACAGAAGACGTCCCAGCCGATGCTCTAGCCCTCGGCCGCAGCCGCCAAACCACCAAACCCGGCTGGGTCACCGCCCGCAAACAAGCCGCGAAACAATGCGACTAATCAATCAACAAGCTTATTTATATCAATAAGATAGAGGTTAGCTAATGCCAGAAAAACTCACGGAATCTCAACTGCAAATCTCCCTCGCCAATCTCCCCACATGGAAGCAAGAAAACGGAGAATTAACGAAAATAGCAGTTTTCCAAGACTTCAAGCAGGCAATCGCCTTTGTCAACCAAGTAGCAGATCTTGCTGAAAACGCAGGACATCACCCCGATATCGACATTCGCTACAACAAGGTTCGCCTGGGCTTGGTGACTCATGATGCTGGGGGGATTACACAAAAGGATATTAGCTTGGCTACAGAAATCGATAGAAAGTTAGCAGGTAAGTGAAATAGGGTATGGACAGCCGCGCACTGAAGTGTGTTATATTCTTTTTAGCGTAGATTTCTCCCAAAGAGCATATCTCGCGAAGGTTTTCTCGAGTCCCTGCCAAATGCTCGAGAGCAAGTTGCGTCACTGGCCTCCCGGCACGAACAGAGTACCGTTCGTGCCGCCTTTTTTTGTCCTGGCCAACGTATCTCCTCTATCTATAACAGAATGAATATTTTAGCTGTGAGGGACTCTGCCGAATCCATGCACAGCAATCCGGGGTTATGAGCTGCGCAGACTAAGGACCAACTACGGCTGTCCCAGCTCTTCATTATGGAAGCCGGGACCGCTTCCCTATGTAATCACATAGTGCAGCAAGCCCGTAGGCGGTGGGGCATCGTCCGCATAGACTTGATTCCAACGCTGATTCAATCGTTGGGCGACTAAACGCTGGTTCCTTTGGAGCAATCCTCTCAGCCCTATTAGCCGCCGCTACTGCACTCCCTGCGCGGTGACCTGCGGAACTGATAGTGAGGGTCTAAGGCGCCTGAGTGCAAACCTTCACTTTGGACAGGTTTTCTTCAGTCCGGCTTCATTTGCGGCGCTGGTCTTGCCTGTCGGGCACTGAGATGCCAACGCGCCAAAGATCGGCGAGGGGTTTATTTGATGGGTGCGTGTGTGCGCGGAAGCACTTGGTGACGCCCCATCAGATGGTCCAGGTATAGGACATGCACCTTAATTTGGTCCTCGATCCGATACTTGGGAAGCATGGCCATAGCCACCATCTGAATGAGGCTTCCCGGGTTACCCTGACTCCACTCCACCATCGACGCGAGCGCTACGTTCAAATTTGAAGCATAAAGGCCCGCCTGTTCGGCCTGCTTCCGCGCAAACTGCAAAGCAATCTCCGGAACAAAATTCTTGACCTCTGTGCGTTCCGAGCGATCACTGCAAATTGACTGGAGCGTTCCAACATCTTCCATGTGATATGTTCGGGACGCGAAGAGGATGGGCGTCCGATCGAAGTAATTAAGATCCTTGATGATTCCAGTGACGACTCGCGATGGCCCGGACACTTGATCGAGAACCAGCAGAAATGGAATTTGATCTAACGCCGCGTCCACGCAGGCTCTGAGCGAATTCGTACTGCAAGACATAAGATCGGGCCGGAATCGGAGACCTCTTTGCCCCGCAGCGCGGAGGCTTTGAATGATAGAAAGCATGAGCTCACGAGGCGAGCCCGTCTGACTTACATAGAGAGCCAAAGGTTCTGTCTTTACGAACTGTTGAAGCAGCTTAGTCTTTCCAACGCCTTCTGGGCCAAAGACCAGCATGGACTTTCTCTTCTGGGAACGTGCGCGTAGTCGTGCCAACTCCTCACAGCGGTCTACTGCCGCAGTAAAGGGAGATGTATCTTCTGATCGAATGCTGGATTGGCTGACGTTCAATTGAGGTCTCATGCGACGCCTCTTTCGTCTGTTGAAAGAAAGATTTGTTGATACAGATCAGCTCCGTAGCTGGTTGCGGGGGATATCGGAGAAGACGACGCGTTCATAAACGCGCCTTAGAGTTCCCCAATACACTCGCATCATTGCAACGATCGATCTTGGTTCTACAAGTGATCGCCCGCGGGCTCAAGGTTCAGTGATGCAATATCTTCACGGAGTGCCGCAGCGCCTTCCGAAGGGCTGCTCGAGCCGACCGCCTCCTGAAGGGATGCCCGGTAGACATCCGCGAATGAGTTCACCGCGAACTGCGTGTTTCGAGCCAGACTCTTCGCCCAGACTTCCATCGCGCGACCGTAGGCAATCAACTCCTTACGGATGAGGGGCTGTAGGGAGATCTGCATCGAGCGAACCAGGCGCTTCTGGATGGAGCGTAAACCAAGATGCTTCCATAGCCCTAGAACGATCGTGCCGGACTGGCTGGGCAGTTCAAATCGAGGGGCGTCTCGGATCAGCCCCACAATCTCGTTCTCGTCCGGAACGCCGCTGCTCTTGAGTGTTCTTCCGATGTCAGCAACTTTGCCAACAACGATCTGGATGGCCTGATGCAGCGCGCCAACCATTTCGCCCACCTCGGTCTGGACCTCATCTTCGATCGCGCGGGAAAGATCTGCGACGGAGATGACAGACAAGTTCCCGGTAACCGATACAGCCGCATACTGCTCGGCGATGCGGTTGATCAGCGCTGGCGACTGTGCCTCAAGCACGAGGATTTTATCCATGAGCGCGCGCTCCGCGGTCCCAAGTTGCGTTGACACCTCCGTTAAAGATTTCTCCATGGCCTTGAACTGTGAATGATCCGCAGAGGCCACTGATTCCGACCGGCGCAACCTGGTTTCCAGGGTCGTGAGGACATCATGCTGCAGCCGCGCAAGCTTCGTCTCGACAGATAGCTTGCGCAACTCATGGCTCTTGCGAAAGCGAGGATCTAATTCTTTTTCGTAGAACTCGTCCACCGTCGAGCGATATTCCTGGAGAGCGCTGATGGCGTGAACCGGAAGATGCGTGCGGAGCTCGCTCTCGATCTGCGTCTGGATGTATTGCTTTGAGGAGACTCGATCCGCTTCGCACAGTAAGTCAGCCTTACTCAGCAAGACGAGCGCAGTAATACCGGCTTCGAGGATAAGACGAAGCGTGCCGATGTCTTCTGGAGTCAGGGTATTTCCAGCATCGATGAGCATCAGCGCGAGATCGCATGAAGGCAGATACGCCAGCGTCTCGCGAGAGCCTTTGAGCGCTAACGAGCCGAGGCCCGGCGTATCGACGAGAACAATACCCTCTGAAAGACGCGTGCAGGGAGCGTCGACCGAGGCCCGCCGCACGCCTTCCTGATTCCCTGGATTTCCAGCTTCAGACACCAGTTCCTGAAAACGCTGGAGAGATACTGCCGTTGGACTTGCATTTCCTAAGCTGACATGCGCTTCCACCTGCGGGCCATATTGAATTCGAGTAGGAACGGCAGTGATGGGATTTGATCCTACGGGAAGGATATCCATTCCGAGCAGAGCGTTCAGGAAGGAGCTCTTTCCCGCGCTCACCCTTCCAAACACCGCGACCTCGAAGGTGGGGTCTTCCAGCCGAGTAAGCAGCATGTCGAGGCGAGGACGGTATTCCACCAGACCGCGCGCGGTCATAACCCTCTCGATACGGCACAATAGCTCAGAAACCTTACCCTCGGCTGCGAGCTTCTCGATCCGTTGCTGCAGACTCTCTCCAAGTTCGAAGTTCATGTACGCCATCATGTTTTGATTGATGGAGGCGAGCTCACGAAGAACTCCCAGCAACTCCGCCGCGGTGGACTCTGCCATGGGCCCTGATCCCCGCATGGAATAGGGCCGCAACTCGGAGATCGCAATATCGATGAAGTGGAGGTGGGTGGTGATCGATCGCGTCGCGGGTATCGTAGGCGGCGGCGGCTCGATTTGCTGCCATGCGAGGACTCTTAAAATTTGCGATCGAAACCGGCGAATGTAATCTTCCATCACCCGCCCCTGGGCAGGGCTGATGTCGATTTGGTACTTCGTGAATGGACTTGCGCTCTCCTGTGAGTGAAGAATGCCTTCAATTGCCTGCAACATCTTGTCCATATATTCGCAACTGACACGTAGATGCAACTGCTGGCCCTCGTTGAGCCGCGGGACTACCGGCGTCATCGATTCCGCCTCGTGCTCTATGTTCGTCGGCTGCTGCCCGTCAGACGATGTGCTCACTGATCCTCCTGTGTGGATGGATGACCGGTTTCCAGCACAAATCGGAGTGGGTTGGGTGAACTCCACCACCATCTAGCAGTGTTCTCATTGGCTATGATCTCTAGGATGAGAATCGTAATTATTCGAACTGCGTGTGGTATCTCGATCACGGTTGTGAAGATTTGGGGACTGGCGTCCCCGATAGCAAGCGAAAGGTAATGGGTCATGATGTCCTCTTCTCTCCGAGTGGAGCGCAAAAGGAGGCTCCAGCCCGAGGTAGGAGTCATCACCCTTTCATTGAAAGGAAATCGAGGCGGATTCCATCGCCGAACTCAGCAGAACACATTCAATCGAATACCGCAAGAGGTTCTCGACGATGCGAGGATCGATGCGATAAGGCTGTTCGTCACAACTAGAGGGTGGTGGACATAGTTATCCGATACAGCGGGTTTATACTGAGAACAGTTCTTTGATAGCGCTGCGAATGCAACGCTCGAAGCTGCTCCACAAAGTGGGGGCGTCATGGTTTCGACGGGGTTGCTTGTGGCAGAGAGGCATGCCGGGGTGTGAACACCCGTAATCGCTCACAAAACTATAAGTGCCGAACCTCAATTCGCGCTTGCTGCTTAATAATTAAGTAGCCGATTGCTTCCGCTTCGCCTACGGGCGGATACCAATCGTCGCACAGTAGGCTGGTCAAAGCTGTTCCGTCTGGACGGCAATGACGAGATCAATCAGACTGGTCGGTTTCGCGTCTTCGCCCGTTCTAAGCGACGCTGACGAGACAAAGATGAACCTGGGAAAAGCATGAACGCTCTCTGTCGTTGGTTTCTTCGGACGGGAGTTCGATTCTCCCCGCCTCCACCACCATCTAGTTTTTTAGAGATTGACGACTCACCAGTCCCATTCAGGGCTGTGCTACACTTCGTCACACTTGAGCCGAGGATGCATAGCAGGCCCCTACCTATGACAATCATGCGTCTTTCAAGCTCGTGGACGTTATAGGTACAGGCAGTGCGTTCGCGGTGTTCCGTGAGACGGCAGCCAAGCAGAAGGCTAAATGATGGTCACTTGGAGAGCATGGGTACAAGTCAGCGCGATCGGGCTGGCTCTGCTGGTTGCGACTCGACTGCCGGCGCAAAGCCCCTCCCAGACCCCGCACTACAAGGTTTCGACCCATTTGGTGCAGTTCGGGGTGATTGCTCGGAACAAGGAAGGTGTCTCCGGCAACCTGACGAAGAATGATTTCGTAATTCTTGACCGGGGCAAGCCGCGGACCATAAGTGTTTTCGAGGCGGACGCGGTGGGCCATACTCCACTCGCCGCTGCGCTGCCGCCCAACACCTTCTCAGACGAGCCGCGCTACAACGGCGAGGCACCGAGAACCGTCACGATCATCTTGCTGGATAACCTGAACACTCTCTCCGGTTCCGGCCTGCAGCCGTTCGGAGAGGCGCCGATGTGGGTGGAAGATCATGCCTTGGGGATGGCAAAAGAGCATCTGCTGACCTTCCTGGGACAAATGGACCCGCGGGATCGCGTGGCGATTTACGGCTTGACGGATCAGGTGCGCGTGTTGTGCGACTTCACCTGCAACCGGGATCAACTGCTGGCGGCAGTGAGAGCTTACGACGTCCGCTCGCACACGGCACAGGATAGCGTCGATCCACCGAATATCCGTTTACCCAACGTGCCGCCGGAGTTCAACGAAGCGATAGACCAGGACATGCGGTCTCTGGCGGAGATGCACACCGAGGACCGGGCTGCGCTCACGATGGCGGCACTCACGTCCATCACCGCACACGTCGCGGATCTTCCCGTGCGCAAAAACCTCTTATGGCTGACGGCAGACCTGCCGGTTTCCGGTGCCGCCATCGCCGCAGTACTGGCGCGCGGGAATATTGTGGCCTATCCGATCGATGCGCGCGGGCTGCTGCCGAAAACGGGGGCTATCGACATAGCCGACGCCAACCCCTTTAAGAATGGAAATGTCGCAGTTGAACTGGGTCACGCGGCGGTACCGATGGGACAGGGCGCGATGACGGATATGGCCGCGGATACGGGTGGGCGCGCCTTCCTCAACACAAACAATCTGACCGACGCCATACGGCAGGTAGTGGAGAACTCGGCTGCGACCTACACGCTGGGGTTCTATCTGCCGGAAAAGGAAGTGGACGGAAAGTTCCATCGGATCACAGTGAAGACTAAGATGCCCGGGATCACGCTGACCTATCCGCGAGGCTATTTTGCGATCGGGGATGCAGCCGTCAGTGAGAATGACCGCCGCAATGCATTTCTGGCGGCGATTCGTAGTCCGTTGGACGCGACGGCGGTGCCGGTGGATGTGCGGCTCGCGCGGGCGGAGCAGCCGCCGCACTCGCTGCAGATAGTGGGCGTCGCGGGGATTGGCGACGTGTTCTTCCAGCAGCAGGACGATCTACGCACGGGTGCGCTTGAGATCTACGCGATCCAACAGGACGCTGCCGGAAACGTGCTCAATCAGATGAACCAGCGATTGGACCTGAAGCTGAACGAACAGCAGTACGAGCAGTATCTTCGCTCGGGAATTCTGTTCCGCAACCTGGTTACGCTGAAATCTGGAGCGACCGTGCTTCGGGTTCTGGTGCAGGATCCACACAGCGCTGAGGTGGGATGCGTTATCGTGCCGCTGGATAGCGTCAACTGACGGAAGTGCAACGCAGCATAACAACCCAACGCACACAAAATAATTGCCGCGGATTTATTGAAGATAAACTAGGCCCCACCGGTCGCATAGTAGACATCGTATAGTTTGTACAAAGCACGACGATCGAAGCGCATACCGCCGGAGTTTAGTTTGGTCCCAAACAATGAATTGATATTCGTCTCGATTGCCTCTTACAGGGATATTCAATTGGTTCCCACAATCGAAGACCTACTGGCTAAGGCCCAAGAGCCCGGTTTAGTCCGCTTTGGTATTTGTTGGCAGCATAGCGAAGATGAACCTCCGTTGCCGTTCGCGGATGACCAAAGATTTAAGATCATCGATGTTCATTGGAGCGATAGCCGAGGAGCGTGTTGGGCGCGCTCCGAGATCATGAAGCTCTGGCAAGGTGAGCAGTGGTTCCTTCAAATCGATTCCCACTGCCGATTCGCCCAGGGCTGGGATACGAAGCTCATCCGTATGATGGTGCAAACCGGAAGCCCTAAACCGATTCTCAGTACCTATGCCAACGCTTTTACTCCGCGGCAAGCCGGTTCGACCGGGCCTGAGTTTCTGTCAGGTACTCCACAACTGATTGCTCTCGAGACGTTCACCGACCAGGGTATTCCCAAGCTGAAGCCACTCGAAATCGTTGATGCAAGCATTCGCAAACAGCCTATGAGGGCACGCTTCCTTGCAGCTGGATTTCTGTTCGCCCCTGGCAGTTTCGTTGAAGATGTTCCGTACGACCCGGGACTTTATTTCTTCGGCGAAGAAATTTCAATGACTCTCCGTGCCTTTACGGCAGGATATGACCTCTTTCACCCAGTTGAAAGCGTTGCATGGCACGACTACGTTCGTGCCTATGCGGTGAGGCATTGGGAAGATCATGCTCCATCAGAGTCATCCTTGATCGCCAAGCGTACATCGGCCTGGAGTGAGTTAGACAGCGTCAGCCAGCAAAAGGTTCGTCAGCTATTGCGAGGAAACACATCGGTGGACGGAGCCGATTCCCCAAACCTGCTCGGCGGCTTTGGCCTGGGCACAGACCGCACTCGTGAAGAATACGAACGGTACGCGGGAGTCTCGTTCGAAAAGCAAAAGCTGCAGGACTACACGCGCTACGCCTATGAGCCACCCAATCCAAATAGTAGCGCTGACTGGACGGACGGCATTTACAACTGGTTGGTGCGCGTAGCGGTAAATACCGCCGCCCTACCTCCATATGCTCTGGACGAGCACAGTTTCTGGGTCGTAGCGATACAAGATGAAGATCGACGGGAGATCCGCCGTCATGACTTTCAAAGGAAAGATCTAGCCGTCAGTGACACTGATTCTCAGATCGTTCTGATCTTCGAGATCCAATCCGGCATCGTTCCCGCCTTTTGGAGTATTTTGCCTTTAAATCGTTTCGGGACAGGCGGTGTAAGGCTGGAAGGCGCGTTAGCTGAGACTGACTTCTCGATTATCACCGACTGAGAACACGCGAAAACAGGGGTTCGTCGAACTACTTCAACTCCGTCTCTGTATAGAACAAGGGCCGTCCATGAGCTACTGAGCGGCCCTTGTTCTATGAGGCTGCTTACTTCTATTTGAAGCCGTTGGGACCGGCGTTCATACCGTTAGGGTAGAAGACGCCTGTAGCTGGGCTGATGACAGTGGTGCCGTTGACCGCGCCACCACCGGTAACGATGTTCAGTACCTGTGTCGTGTTGCGGGCAAACGCGACAACGTCTGTCGGGTCGGCGTCAACGATGCGTGTAGCGGTTGCGGTGCTACCTCCACCGAGCGGCTTGGGCGTGGTAAACGTCTTGATGCCGTAATCATCCGGCACGCCTGTCTGGCTGTCATACTGGCTTGCTGTTGGAGCAACACCCAGC
>JBAVDD010000208.1:0-4729 GCA_049587035.1 Acidobacteriaceae bacterium
ATTCCGGGCCGGCCGTTGGCGGTGGAGTTTGTGGTGGTGGGGTCGGGTGGGGAGAGGAAGTTTGTTGGGTCGCCGTGGCGCGAGGTTGCGGGGGATGCGGGGCGGGTGGAGGAGATTGAGGAGATGAAGGCGGCGGTGGCGCCTTAGTTGGTGGTGGTAGTCAATGTCCCAGTGGCTAGCCCTTTTCGTGAGGGGTCGTAATGTCCGGGCTAAAGCCCGAACCTATCTCAGAGGCAAGAGCAATGGCAAGAACGGGCGCTCGCTGCGCGAGCGAGAAGCAGGTTCCTCCCCTTCGGCTACGCTCAGGGTCGGAATGACAGCCAGAAAGGCGAGTGCAAGTGCAAAGGCAAAAGCAAAGGCAGAAGCAGAAAAAAGGGCAAAAGCAAGAACGGAGCCAGCAGCGACTAGGTTGCCCGGACAAACTCCACGCGGCGGTTGTTGGCTTTGCCCTCGAGGGTGTCGTTGGGAGCGATGGGCTTGGTGTCGCCAAAGCCTTTTGCCGTTAGACGCGATGCGGACACTCCCATTTTGACAAGCTGTTGCATTACGGCATCGGCTCGCAGCTGTGAGAGCGTGAGATTGTGCGCGGGAGTTCCGGTGTTGTCGGTGTGGCCATCGACTTCAAACTTGAGGTCTGGGTTGGCGTCCATCACGCGTTTGATTTGGTTGAGCGTTCCCATGCTCTCGGGGCGGAGTATGGCTTTGTCTATGTCGAAGTTAATGCCGTGCGTGACGATTTTAGCGTCGGTGAACTTCTGGCCGATCATATTCATGTCGCCGCCAGAGGCTACGCGGACGTTGGTGAAGATGATGGGATGGTCCTGGTCGGCGACGCCGCCGAAGACAAGCGAATGGGCGGTGAACTTCATGTCGGGTACGACGAGGACACGGTATTGGTCCACATAGACTTTGAGTTCGTTGTTCTTTACGGCCAGTGCGATGTGGTGCCAATGGTTGTCGTAGGTTCCTCCATTGATGGCCTCGGGAAGATTGCCGCTTAGATCTATGCCTTGCGCGTTGTAGGTGACACTGTCGTGGCCGGTTGAGATGGTCGCCTCGTTGTCGCCGTTCTCCATGAAGATCATGATGTCGCCGCCGTTGGCGATGGTCAGCACGTCGAGTTCGATGGTGTATGGATTTCCAAGATAGTCCTGGGTCTTCATGCGCGGGATTACCTGGACGTAATTGCCGCTGATGAGAGCGAGGCTCTCAAAGCCGAGCTGCTTGTTGACTGCCCCCTGGCCTTTCTTCAACTCCCACTGATCGGGAAACTCGCCGTCTTGTGTGGCGTTGAAGTCGTCGGCGAAGATGATGGTCTTGCCTGGAGTGAAGTCGTAGTTCTGGTACGCGGCGATGGGGGTCGGAGTGGGTGCTGCTGTTGCGGTACCCGCCGGTGCGGAAGCGGTGGTGGTGGCGGGTGCGGGTGCGGGCGCCGGGGTGGGAGCAGGGGCGGGCTTTGAAGAAACTGCTTCCTTCGCTCTGCTCGCGGCGTCCTTCAGGCGACTGAAGAGTTGTGCGTGCGTGGGTAGCGTGAAGGCTAGGAGCAAGGTCGTTGAGATGGCGAAGACGTATTGGCGCTTCATAGCGGACATAATAGTCCGCAAAAACCGGAAAAATACTTGGAATATTCGAGAATATTTTTGTTCCGAAATTGCTTGAAGCATATGGAAAGCGGCGAGAGCAAAGGGATACGACAACGGCAGGAGCAAGAGCAAAAGCAGATTCCTCCGCTGCGCTGCGGAACGACAACAAGAAAGGCAAACGCAAGAGCAAGTGCAACTACAGGAGTCCTTCGCCGCGCGAAGGATGACGGGAGTTGTGGCGGTGGATTTCCGGTGGATTAATCTTCGGTGGAGTTGCCGGGGGTTTCGGGGTTGGCTTCGGCGGCTTCGATTTCGTTGGTGGGGGCGGCGTTGCTTACGTCGGCTTTGGCGAAGGGGTGGGGTGCTGTGGGGGCCTGGCCTAGAGTGGCTCCCAGCGAGTCGCCGGCGGCGGACATAGTTTTGCCGCCGATGGCTCCGGTTACAGCGGCATCCATCATGAGTTCAGCGAAACGGCGAGTGGCTTTGTCGAGGTACTCGATGCCTTCGCGGATGGAGCGGTAGTCGCCCTCCTGCATGAAGCGGGCGAGTTCGAGGGTGTGGGATTCGATTGAGGCGTGCTCGCCGAGCGTGAGCTGTTGCCAGGCGGGGGAGCTCTTGCCTTTGGCGACGGCGTCGAGGATGGTCTGGGCTTCGTTGCGGGCTTCGATGAGCTGGCGGGCGGTGATGTCTTGCTCGGCGTTGTCGAAGGACTCGAGGATCATGGTTTCTACCTGCTCGTCGGTTAGGCCGTAGGTGGGTTTGACTTCTACTTGCGCTTCCTGGCCGCTGCGTTGTTCGCGGGCGCTTACGTGTAGGATGCCGTTGGCGTCGATGAGGAATTTGACTTCGATGCGGGGGAGGCCGGCTACCATCGGCGGGATGTTTTTTAAGTCGAAGCGGGCTAGGGAGCGGCAGTCTTTGGCCAGCTCGCGCTCGCCTTGCAGGACGTGGATGGCTACGTTGGTTTGGCCGTCTACGCCGGTGGTGAAGTGCTCGGTGGCGGAGGCGGGAATGGTGCTGTTGCGTTGGATGATTTTTGCTACTACTCCGCCGAGAGCTTCAATGCCGAGGGAGAGCGGGGTTACGTCGAGGAGGAGCAGGTCGTTGGTGGCTGCGTTTTCTGTGCCGGAGAGAATTTGTGCCTGGACTGCTGCGCCCAGGGCTACTACTTCGTCGGGGTTTAGTTCGGTGTGGAGTTTGCGGTTGCGGGCTTCGAGGTCGAAGAGTTGCGTTACTAGCGCGCGGACTGCGGGGATGCGGGTGCTGCCGCCTACCATCACTACTTCGTTGATGTCCGCGGGAGTTAGTTGCGCGTCTTTTAATGCCTGGCGCACGGGGGCGGCGGTGCGTTGGATGATGGGGGCGATCAGGTCTTCGTATTGGGTGCGGGTGATCTCGCGGGCGTAGTGCTGGGCTGGTTCCCCAGCGACGGGGGGAAGGGTCAGTTGGATGCGCGTGGTGTCGCTGTTGCTTAGGGCGATCTTGGCGTCGATGACGGCTCTGCGAAGTTGCTGGATGACTTCAGGATTCCTGGTGATGTCGGTGCCGAGGTCGCCGCGGATGTCGTCCAGGGCTACGGCGGTGAGGAGGTTGTCGATGTCGTCGCCACCCAGGTGGGTGTCGCCGCCGGTGCTGATGACTTCGAAGATGCCGTCGTGAAGCTTGAGGATGGAGATGTCGAAGGTGCCGCCCCCGAGGTCGTAGACGGCGATGATGCCGTCTTTGTTTTTCTGGAGGCCGTAGGCTAGCGCGGCGGCGGTGGGTTCGTTGACGAGACGGAGGACGTCGAGGCCTGCGATGCGGCCGGCGTCTTTGGTGGCCTGGCGCTGCGCGTCGTTGAAGTAGGCGGGGACCGTGATTACTGCCTTGGTGACTTCTGCGCCGAAGAAGCGGGCGGCGTTGTTTTTTAATTGCAGGAGGATGTAGGCGGAGATTTCGGGGGGCGTGAGGGTTAGGCCACCTACGTTTAGCTTCAGGACTTCGCCGGGTTTGAGGCCGGGGGCGAGGTGGAAGGGGAAGTGGGCCAGCTCGGGCTGGACGTCGGCGAGGTCTCGGCCCATGAGGCGCTTGACGGAGTAGACCGCGTTGGCGGAGTTGGTTAGGAGAACGTTGCGCGCGGCGTTGCCTACTGAGAAGCCTTGCGTGGTGTCTTGATCGAATGCCACGACAGACGGGACGATGGGGCTGCCGTCTTCGCCGGGGATTACGGCGGGGGTTTCGCCCTGCATGTAGGCGATGAGCGAGTTGGTGGTGCCGAGGTCTATGCCTACTACCGGGGCGGTGGTGCGGGATGGCGTTTCGGACACTGCTTCCTCTGCTTTCGTGGGCGCGGGTGTTGGAGGTTTGCGCCAATGACTATTGTCGTCTATCCGACGCGTTCTGTCTGAGATTGGATGCGGTGGTGGTGGTGTGGGAGGCGTCGGATTCTACGAAGGCGCGGAGGCGTTGGAGGGCGGTGTCCCATTGGTTGGAGATGGTGTCGAGGTAGGTTTTCAGGGATTGGACGGGGAGGGGGTCCAGCTCGTAGAGGCGCTCGCGGCCGGAGCGGGTGCAGCGGACGATGCGGGCGCGCTCGAGGACGCGGAGGTGCTTGGTGACGGCCTGGCGGGTGAGCGCGGAGCCGTGGGCTAGTTGAGTGATGGAGTGTTGCTGGCCGGCGCTTAGTTTGGTTAGGAGCGCCAGGCGGGTCTCGTCGCCGAGGGCGGCGAAGAGACTCGCCTGGCTGCGATGGCGTGGGGAGTGGCTATGGGTGGTTGGCGACATAGGTTTGGATGTTGGTGATCTGCGCGGCCCAGCCGTTGCTATTCATGCGGAAGGCTTCGGCGCGGCGGTGCGCGGGGATGTGGTCGAAGCCGGACTCGGTGACGGTTAGGCGGGTGCCGGTGGAGATGGGTTCGAGGGTGAACTCGACGAGGGTGGGGGTTTCGGCGGAGTAGTCGACGGCGGGATCGATGGCGTAGGGGTGCCAGGTGAAGGAGAAGGTGTGTTCGGGTTCGATCTTCTGGACGGTTACCTGCCACTGGAGGTGCTCGTAGCCGGGGTGGGTGATTTGTCCGGAGGCAACCTGGCCGGGCTGGAAGGGATTGTCGATGCGAACGTGGAACCATTCGCCGAACTGGGTGTAGTCGGTGAGGGCGCGCCAGACG
>JBAVDD010000209.1:0-5611 GCA_049587035.1 Acidobacteriaceae bacterium
ACCGGCCAACAAAACTCAACTTCATGCGTTTCCTTCATCCCCGCCCGGGATTAACCAACATGGCTTGGCCGAACGGGGAAATCTGTATCAGAGGGAGTACAAAACCTTGACCTGATTGTAGAAGGTACAGCGACTTTACGCCAATTTTCGGTGCAGTCATTTCCGCCTCCAAAGCTGTCAGGACATGCTTTTGACTCGCCCGTTATCCATTCGCTAGCAGAAAAAAAGCCCCGAACCGAAGTTCGGGGCTTTTCGTAACCGCTTTCGGGCAGACCTACCAGGTTCGGCAGCCGCCGCTGGCCGGCATCATCGGCTGACCCACATGGCACCCGAACGCCTTGCCGAACTCGTCGAAGTTCTGCACGCTTCCGTTGGTACGCCACCGCCCTGGGCTGTGCGGGTCTGTCTTTGCAGACACCCGTGCCGACTGCTCCGTCTGGTTCGAGCACCACACCTGCCCAAAGGAGATGAAGAACCTCTGCGCCGGTGTATACCCGTCGCGTTTGCCGTCTACATAGCCCGGCTCCGCCGCTGCGCCCTCCGTCGCCAGTGTCGCCATCAGCGCCTGGTACGCAATGCGCAGGCCGCCATTGTCCGCCGTGTTTTCGCCCAGCGTCAGGTGCCCATTCAGGTTCTGTCCTGGAGCCGCCTCAAACCCGTCGTACTCCTTGGCCATGCACTCGGTACGCACTTTGAACTTGGCCAGGTCCTCCGGCGTCCACCACTCCTTCACATTGCCGTGCAGATCGTACTTCGATCCCTGGTCGTCGAACCCATGCGTCATCTCATGGCCAATCACCACACCAACGCCGCCAAAGTTCACCGCCGCATCCATCGAGTTGTCATAGAACGGCGGCTGCAGAATTCCCGCCGGGAAGTTAATGTTGTTCTGCGGAGGATTGTAGTAAGCATTCACCGTCGGCGGCGTCATGCCCCATTCCGACGTGTCCACCGGCTTGCCATACTTGTCCAGGTTCCGCTTGCGCTCGAACCACCCTGCGCGCTTCACGTTCCCCAGCAGGTCATCGCGCTTCACCACCATGCTGGAGTAGTCCCTCCAGTGCGCCGGATACCCGATCTTGTCCGTGATCGCATGCAGCTTATCCAGCGCCTGCGCCTTGGTCGCCTCGCTCATCCACGGCAGCGTCTTCAGGTCCGCAGCCATCGACGCCTCCAGCGCATGCACCAGCTTCTCCACGTTGGCCTTGGCGTTGGGCGGGAAGTTCTGCTTCACCCAGTCCTGCCCCACGGCCTCGCCCAGCGCGCGGTCGGTCATCCGCGTGCACCGCTTCCACCGCGGCTGCTCCTCCTTCTGTCCCTGCAGGGTCTTGGAGAAGAAGTCGAAGTTCTCGTCCTCAAACGGCTTAGAGAGCATCGGAGCGGCTTCATGCAGCGCATGCCAGCGCAGGTAGCTCTTGATCGCCTGCAGCGGCTCGGTGCTCAACTCCTGGTTCACCGTCTTCACATACCCCGGGCTCACCACGTCGACATCCTTCACCTGTGGCATGCCGATGCCGTTCAGGTAGGCTGTCCAGTCGTAGTCCGGGCTCAACTGCTGCAGCTCGGCGACCGTCATCATGTGATAACGGTTAGCCGGATCGCGCATCATAACGCGGTCCATGGACCCCTTCGCCAGCGCCGTCTCGATCTCCATCACATCCTTGGCCTCGGAGACAGCCTTGTCGCCCGTATCGCCCAGCAGCGTGAACATCTTCACCATATGGTCCATGTACTGCTTCCGAATCATCACGTACCGTTCGCTCGGGTTCAGGTAGTAGTCGCGGTCCGGCAGCGTCAGCCCACCCTGCCCAGTGCTAGCAATCTGCTGCGAGCTGTCCTTCTGGTCCTGGGTTACGCCAATCCCGAAAAACCCACCCCCGCCACGCCGCATCTGTTTGGCGTTGAACGCTGCCAGGTCCTTGTTGCTGTCCAGTGCCGCAATCGCCTCCAGCTCCGGCTCCAGCGGCCGCGCACCCAGCTTGTCCACCTCGGCCGTATTCATGCAGGCCGCAAAGAAATCTCCATACTGCTTCTGCAGCGCGCTCTTCGGAGCGTCCGCCGCCGCCTTCAGGTCCTTGTACAGCAGATAGTTGTTGCGATCCGCCAGTTCGTTGAACCGGCCCCAGCGCGCCTGGTCCGCCGGGATTGGATTGTCCTTCATCCAGTTGCCGCAAGCGTACTGATAGAAATCCGTACATGGGTCGACACTCTTGTCGATCGCCGACACATCAAAGCTCACCGGCTTCTTCGGAGCAGCGGTCGGGCCATTATCGGCGGGCGTGGAAAAGCTCTGAGCAACACAGAGCGGTGCGGCAACAGCCAGCAAAACTGCGGATAAGAAAATGCGCATGGGGCTCCTTAAAGAACAGCAGCAAACGAACGGCGGTACGCCGCGCTATCGCAGCCAGCATAGTCCGTACATGCTCAGTTGGGAAAGGCGCGCGAATCAAACGATGCAGAAAGGACGCACACCGCAGCCTGAAAGTTTCTGTCGTATCCCACCCGTGCGAGCTGCCGGTTAGAAGATCTTCAGTCGAATGACCAGGTACTTCTTAGGATCCTTGCGCACCGCCTTCACCAGGTCGTTGCTCGAGCTCAGCAAGGTATTCAGGTTGGTGTAGACCGCACCATCGGTGGCCAGCTTGCCCAGCGTTCCTTTGCCGGTGTTCACGTTGGACAGCAGCAGGTCCAGTTGCGACACCGTGCCGTTCAGCTTTCGCGCGAACGCAGGGTCCTTGGTGAGCAGCCCCAGCGCACCCTTGCCCGCATCCGCCTCCGCCAGCAGCGAGTTCGCATGCTTCAGCGTCGAGTTCAGGTTGACATACAGCGAATCATCCTTCAGCAGCTTGCCCGCCGAGCCCTTCCCTTCATTTAGCGCCGTCGTAATCTGGTCCAGCTTGGCCGCCGTATCGTTCAGCCGGTCATACAGCTGGTCATCGTGCAGAAACTTGCCCGCCGACCCCTTGCCGCTGTTCAGATTGTTGGTCAGAACCTGCAGCTGATTCACCGTATCCGTCGCCTTCTTGTAAAGCGTCGGATCATTAATCAACATGCCCACAGAGCCCTTGCCTTGCTGGATGTTGTCCACGATGTTGTTCATCTTGGCCAGAATCACATTCAAGCTCTCGATCGTGCCCTCGCTGGACTTCACCACATCGGTCAGGTTCGGTGTCTCCAGCGTCTTCAGTTCGTCGCCCGTCTTCAACTCCGGCCCCACCGCCGCCGTGCTGTCAATGTCCACCACCGTATCGCCCAGCACACCCACAGTCGAAAGTGCCGCCCGCGAGTCCGTATGCAGGCTCTTCCGGAACTTCGGGCTCAGCTTCATGATGACCTCAACCGGCGTGTTCTTCCGTGCCGGATCGGTCGTAACGGACACTTTCTTCACCTCGCCGATCGTCACGCCCTCCAGCCCCACCGGAGCGCCCACCTTCAGCCCATCCGAGTTCGCAAAATACGACTTCACAACAATCTTGTGGCTGAACACGCTCATGCCCGAAGCGCTGGTCATCAGGAACAGCAGCGTTGACAACAAGGCGAGCGACGCAAGGACGATCAGCCCAACCTTAAGCTGTGACCACTTGACTTCCTGCTGGCTGGGCATCGAACTCCTCGAAGATATCTTTCACTGAGAGAAAGCGGACCGCGTAGCGCTCGTCAAACTACTTAGCGGGTGAAACCATCCTATCAGCGCTGTCCCTGACAGAACGCCAAACGGCCCGCAGATTTGGATGCAATTCCTCTCCCCCGCGATGCTGGACTTGCCGGATGCCGCATTAATCTTCCGCCACCACCATCGCAATCGACAAACCCCTTGAGTGAGAAAGACTCAACGAGATTCTGCGGATCCCCAGCCGCGCCGAAACCTCCGCCGCCCGCCCGCTCAAATGCAGCTCCGGCCGCTGTCCCGGCAGCCGTCTTACCTCGATCTCCTTCCAGCTCACCCCCCGGCTGATGCCCGTACCCAGCGCCTTGGCGCCCGCCTCCTTCGCCGCAAACCGCGCCGCAAAGCTCTCCGCCGAAGTCTTCTTCTTCCGCCGGCAGTAGGCAATCTCTCCCGGCGTGAACACCCGCTCCAGGAACGCGTCGCCAAACCGCTCCACGCTCTGGGCGATCCGTTCAATCTCGATCAAGTCCGTACCAATCCCGATGACCAAGCCTCACCCTCGCTCTCCTCAGTGTACCCACCCGCATGTACCCATTCGAGTTCGTCGCACCCTGCGACACCCCTCACGTCTCCCACCCGTCTTCCGATATCCTCCTTGAAGCAGCCGAGCACCATGAATCCCGAACCCCCCATCCAATCCGGCCTACTCCTCCCATCCGCAGAAATGCCCCTGATCGATCTCCGCGGCCACACCTACGAGGACCACCAGGAACTTCTTCCCGCCCTCATCGAGACCATGAACACCTGCGGCTGCTGGCTGCTCGAGCAGCGCGCCCTCTCCACCACCACCACGGAGCTCAACTTCGAGCTCCAGCTCCGCTCCGTCTTCGAGCTCTACAGCACCCTGCTGGCCTCAGGCATCGATCTCTCCCGCGACAGCCACCTCCGCATGAAGAGCCTCTGCACGGTCCGCGACCACAACCCCCACCGAGCCAAGCGCCGCCGCATCCTGACCGTCCGCCTGGAGCTGATCTTCCTGGTCCCCGAAGACGATGACGCCGCCTCCGACCTGGCCCGCACCGCCATGGGCCTGGCCTGAAGTTCGTCTGCTAGCATGCCTTCACATGACCGAAGACGAACTCAAACGCATCGCCAGGCATTATGGAGAGATGTCAGAGACCGAATTAATGCTGGTCGCCCGTGACTATGAGCATTTGCAAGAGGACGCCCAGGCGCTGCTCCGCAGTGAGTTCAGCCGCCGGTCCCTTGAGCCGCCCTTGGTCGAAGACGACGAGCCCACGACACCTTCCTATCAAGACCTGGTGACCGTAGCGCGATACCGCGATTTGAGCGAAGCAATCGTCGCCCGGTCTGTTCTGGAGTCAGAAGGTATTGTTTGCTTTCTGAAGGACGAAAACACCATACGCATGGATTGGGCATGGTCCAATCTGCTCGGCGGCCTGCGCCTGCAGGTTCCGCAACAGGACTTGGCGAAAGCCGGGGAGTTGTTGAGCCATCCACCCCCGGAAACCATCGAATTCTCAGAGGAGCCGTACTTTGAACAACCTATCTGTCCCAAGTGTGGTTCCTCCCATGTCGAGTTAGGAGTTGGGCCCGCGGCGTCGAAGGTTATCGCTCTCTTTCTCTTCAGCGTCCCCATCCCCTCCAAATCGTCCCCGCCTGGCGAGGAGGTCTGGCATTGCCTCACCTGCGGGTGCAAGTGGCTCGACGACGGAGAACCTGAGCAGCCTGACGCGTAGCCCGCTGCGATAGACTGAAACCTCCTATGGATTCAGCTACCCCAGACGTCGCAACTGCCACCATCGCTCCCAACCTTCCCGGCCCCATCATCTCCGCCCATCACCTCGGCAAAGTCTACGGCTCCGGCAAGCTCCGCGTGGAGGCACTCCGCGACGTCTCCTTCGAGATCAACCCCGGCGAGTTCGTCGCCATTGTAGGTCCCTCCGGCTCCGGCAAGTCGACGCTCTTCTACATCCTCGGCGG
>JBAVDD010000210.1:0-4691 GCA_049587035.1 Acidobacteriaceae bacterium
CTACGCAGCAACGCAATCAGACCACCCACAGCAAACGGCAGACCGAACATCATGAACTTGAGCTGGTCAGTGAAATACCCCTTCGCCCTCCCAATCCGCACATCGCGCAGATGAATCGAGTGCTCCATCTGCAGCGTAATAAAGTGGTGCCTCACCAGCCAAATCAAATTCGGCGCAGCAATCACCGCCGCAATCAGCGCACCCACCCAGAACCACCGGCTCTTCAGATGGCGTCGCTGCGACGGCAAGAGCACGATCCCCACCAACAAGCTCACCAGCGGAAACGCAATCGCATACTTCGAAAGCACGCCCAGCCCCAGACCCACACCCACGCCCATCCAAAACCGCTCATCCCTCGTCCGCAGCACCAACGCGGTAAACAAAACCATCACCGACCACGCCAGCATGTCGAACGACACATACTGCATCAGCGAGCTCATCGACAGCGCCACCGGAAAACAAAGCAACAGCGCGCCAACCTGCGCCGCTCGCCCACCTCCCAGCTCCCGCGCCATCAACCCCGCCAGCACCAGCGACACCGCATCCACCACCGCCGCCGGCAGCCGAAACACCTGCACCGACACCCCAAACAACGCAATCGCCACCCGCCCACAAAACGAAGTCAACGGCGGATAAGGCACAAACCCCCACTGCAAATGCCGAGCATCATCCAAAAACTGCAACTCATCCCGATGAAACCCATACCCATTCCCCATCAAAAAATGAGCAACCAGCAGCAAAGCAGAAACCGCGCTCAAAACAAACAAATCCCGGCGCAGAGAGGCAGTTGATTTCGTAGGTAGCATTACCAGCAGAATACGACGGTCCCCACCCTTCAGTTCCCAACCGCCCACTTCAACCCCTCAGCCACGCGCCCATCCATCGCGCAGCATTATGCGCGATGAGTAGGAATCACCCCAACCGCCCTGCCACTCTCAGACCCACCGGGCACACAGGAAGGGCCCGACTTCAGTCGGGCCATAAACCAGCCCGCGTCGAAGACGCTACCGCTTTGCCGAAGGCCGGTTTTGCGTTGGCCATTGCTTCTAAGAGTTGGCCGTTGTTTCTGAGATAGGTCCGGGCTTTAGCCCGGACAATCATGACCACCCCACCACCTGGGCTTCAGCCCCTGGGACCGCCTCGCCGTTGCTCTTGCCTTTCTGTCTGTCATCCCACAGGGATCTGCTTCTGCCTTTGTAGTTGCCCTTGCATCACGATCAAAGGCCCTCCCCATGTCACCCCCAACCAACCAAACCACACATTACAGACCATATCTACGGGTGTAAACGTACTTAAAACACCAGGGAAGTTGGTTTAGTGTTTGGATAACCGTGAAATGGCAATGCGGGGCTACGGACAGATCGGGGCGTATCTTGCCCGCATTCCCCCAATGAGACCGACCGTTTGATTAACAACTATAGAAAGGCTGCGGAGGGCTGGGCGGATTTCCTGTCCCTCCAAAGGCATTCCCTCGCCGAAAACTATGCTCGCGGTTGCTTTTCCTTTGTCTATTACTTTGAATGCTCCGTTTCCGCGAATAGGGTGGGATGCAATTCGGCTCTCAACGATGAGCCAATCAGGAATCGCAATTTCAATACCGTCCTCGCTTTTGAGGCGAATACCCGAGACAAAGGTGAGTTGACGTTTTGCAATAAGGAGCCTGTGTTTGTCTTCAATGTCCAGTCTGTGCAGTGCGTAGAGGGCATCACCACGCCCTCCTTCGTAAGGCTGTATCTCGTCGAGGATGAGCCCTATGAGGAGGTCGGGACACCCTTTGTCTTTCAATCCGCCATTCATGGCACCGATGAGCTCCTGACGGGTTTTTCGAATAGGAAACTCGAATTCTCCCATGATGTAATCCAAGGAAGCTCTGAGGTTGTGAACAACGTCGCCGACAACTACGAGGAATTCGCTGGGAATATTGTGAGTAGATTCGACCTTGAGACGCTGGCTCCCGGCTTCCGAATCGTACTCGACGTGGACTTCGTAAGAGTCTTGGTCGACAGCGCTAATATCCCGCAAACGACGGTGAAGCTCCAGGATATGCTCGTTGGCTCTTTTGACCTTTAGCCCCGCTTCATAGAGTGACTTGATCATGGGAAGAGTTATGATAACCGAACCACCACGCGAAGCCCCCGCCGTCCGCGCAGGACCCCCTCAAAACAGCCCAAAATCAGCGTGTCAAGCCCCCAAACCACTCAACCACCACATTCCAAACGAGTTCCGCATGGCATACCTACCCATCCCATTTGCTACAATTTAACTAGCCCCCAAGCCAAGCCTCCAGCCAACCCACCGGCACCCATAACCCCAACGGAGAGTTATATTTAGCTATAACCAGCCTCGAATGAGCCAGTTACAACCAAAAACGCCCCCAAGCAACAAATCGCGCCCATAACCCCAACGGAGAGTTATATTTACCCATAACCCGTTTAGAAGGCTGCAGATACAGACACCACCCCCTGTAATCACCTGATACCAAACGGCTTACAAAAACCTATGAAAATGGGATCTTCACCCTTAACCGTCCTGTTTTCATCAGCTTACAAAGAAAAACGCCGCAAGGGGGGAGGGGGGGTACCCCCCGGCAATCATCACCGGCAAAAAACAAAGGCCGGGAGCAATCCCGGCCTTTGCCAAACAAACAGCAAATTAAGCGTTGGCCGCAGTCTCAGCCTCAGCCCGAGCCACTTCATTCTCGGCATCCTTAGCTGCCTTCAGGGCCGCGATATCGCGTTCCTTCTTAGCCTCGGCGGAGTTCCGGCCCAACTCATCGGCCATCTTCTCCGTGGTGAACGCCTCAATGACGTCGCCAACCTTGATCTCCTTGAAGCCAGCAAGATCAATACCGCACTCCACGCCCGAGCGCACCTCGGCCACATCGTCCTTGAACCGCTTGAGCGACGCGATCTTGCCCTTCCAGACCTCTTCGCCGTCGCGCAGCACGCGCACCTGGTTGTCCCGCTTGATCAGCCCATCGGTCACCTGCGAGCCGGCAATCTGGCCAACCTTGGTGATCTTGAAGACGTTGAGCACGGTAGCGCGGCCAGCATAGTTCTCCTTGAACACGGGCTCCAGCAACCCATACATCGCCTTCGTAATCTGGTCCTGCAGCTCGTAAATAATCGAGTGCAACCGGATCTCGACGTTCTCCCGCTCGGCAATCTCTATCGCCTTGCGGTCCGGCCGAACACCGAATCCGATCACCACCGCATTCGATGCCGAAGCCAGCAGAATGTCCGACTCCGTGATCGCACCAACGCCCGAATGCAGCACCTTCACGCGCACCTTCTCGGTCGACATCCGCTGCAGCGAATCGGCCAGCACCTCGACCGAACCCTGCACATCGCCCTTGAGAATCAGGTTGAGGTCCTTCACGCCCGCCTGCTTGATCTGTTCCGCAAGCCCTTCCAGCGAAACACGGGAGCTCTTGGCCAACTGCGCCTCGCGCTCCTTCATCTTGCGGTACTGCGCAATACCCTTGGCCTTGTCGCGGTCCGCCATCACCAGGAACGTATCGCCCGCATCCGGAATCGATTCCAGACCAAGAATCTCGACGGGTGTCGAAGGTCCAGCTTCCTTGATCTCCTGCCCGCGATCATTGAACATCGCGCGCACCTTGCCAAACGTGTTGCCGACAATGTAGCTGTCGCCCGTCCGCAGCGTTCCATTCTGCACCAGAATCGACGCCACAGCGCCGCGTCCACGATCCAGCTTGGCCTCGATCACTGTACCAACCGCTGGCCGCTCCGGCGTAGCCTTCTGCTCGTTCGTATCCGCAACCAGGCAGATCATCTCTTCCAGTCCATCCAGGTTCAGGTGCTTCTTCGCCGAAACCTGCACGAACTCGATGTCCCCACCCATCGACGTAGCCTGCACACCGCGAGCTGCGAGCTGGTTCATCACCCGGCTAGCATCAGCCTCCGGCTTGTCGATCTTGTTCACCGCCACAATCATCGGCACCTTCGCTGCACGAGCGTGGTCAATGGCCTCCAGCGTCTGCGGCATCACCCCGTCATCCGCCGCCACAACCACCACCACGATGTCGGTGATCTTCGCTCCACGGGCACGCATACGCGTAAACGCCTCGTGACCAGGAGTATCCAGAAACACGATCTCCCGCCCGAACGCCGGCGAATCCGGCTTGGTGATCTTCACCTTGTAGGCGCCGATGTGCTGCGTGATTCCGCCAGCCTCACCCGCCGCAACGTCGGTCGACCGGATCGCATCCAGCAGCGACGTCTTACCGTGATCGACGTGGCCCATGATCGTAACCACCGGAGCACGCACAACCTCAACCATGTTCGAGGTGTCTTCCAACAGCCCCTCAATGGCCTCATTCTCCAACTGCTCTTCAACGGAGATGACAATCGCGTCCGCGCCAAACTGCCGCGATACCTCCTTCACCAGCTCGCCATCCAGCGACTGGTTCACCGTCACCATCACGCCCTTCATCAGCAGCGTAGCGATCAGGTCCTTGCCGCGAACATCCAGCTTCTCCGCCAGATCCTTCACCGAGATACCCTCGGTAACAGTGATCGTCTTGGTGATCGGAACCTCGCCCTGCGGGATCTGCGGCCCGCCAAAGCGCGGCACGCTATAGCCCTTGAGCGCGACTTCCTTGTTCTTCTCATATCGCGGAGCGCCACGTCCACGCTGTCCCGCACGTACTGGACGGCTCGGCCCCGGAG